>CAZANC010000092.1:0-11443 GCA_964486495.1 uncultured Occallatibacter sp. | reverse complement strand
AGAACGCGTCGCTGCAGACAGGCACGCGCGACTTCACGACGGATTCGATCCTGAACACCTCCGCACCGGCGCCTTTGCGCGATGCTCTTTGGTCGACCCGGTTCGACCAGCAACTAGGCGCTCGGAACAAACTCATGGCACGCTACTCATTCAATCGTTCAACCGACACGTCGGAAGCATCGCCATCGATGAGCACGCCTGCTTTCACCGCCGCGGAGCGCCAGAATTCGCTCAATCGGTTCAATTCCCTCATAGCCGGCATCACCACAGTGCTCACTTCTTCGCTGGTGAATGACGCATCGTTCCATTACGACAACTTCTACAACGACATTCCCCCGTATCCTAAGGATTTGGCCATCACCGATCCGGCGCTGAATCTTACCAACGAATTGATCTTCCCGGACGTTGCCGACGGAGAGAACTTCAATCTTCCCCAGGCCACTTATCTCGACCGCAATCAATTTCGCGATGCGCTTTCGTGGTCGATTGGCAAACATTCACTTCAGCTTGGTGGCGAGTTTCAGCACTATACCGCGCACGGAGAGATCAATCCTTTCGGCACAGGCTCGGTGATCCTCACTTCCGACTTTGGCTTTGCCGACCTGAATGGCGACAAGCAAGTCAACGATCTCGACATTCCGATTGCCGTTGCTCTTCACAGCAAGGCGCCCGTCGTGCCCGTTCCCATTCCTACGGTCTTTAACAGCTACGTCGCCGGCTACGCGCAAGATGACTGGCACGCGCTTCCCAACCTTACGCTGAACCTTGGCCTGCGCTGGGAGTACGACTCAAATCTGACAGGCAACTCCAGCGCGCACGATCCTTGCCCAAACCTTACTTCAACGCCTACCGTTCCCTGCACCTGGATGGCGAATATCATCAATCTCAAGAAGAATCCGGATACCAAGGACTTCGGCCCACGCGTGGGCTTTGTCTACAGTCCATTCGCCAAAGGCAGTACAGTCATTCGCGGCGGCTACGGCATTTATTATGACCGCATTATTCTCGAGGCGGGCGCGGAAGAGCTTGTTCAGAACGATCGCGCCCTTACCGTCACGCAATATGGCGGCTCGGAATGCACTTCGCCCTTCGTGCCAGGCCCTCCCAGCCTCGACGCATGTTTTGCGCCTGAAGGCAGCTTCGTGCCCGGAACGCCCACGCTTGCAGCCCCGTTTAGCGGTCCTCACCAGACGGGCGGCATCGGAATTCTTGCCATGGGCCCGGATGCGCATCACCCGCTCTTCCAGCAGTTCTCGCTCGGTGTGCAACAACAAGCGGGTAGCGACTGGCTTATCTCCGCGGACGGCCTGCACGTTTTTGCAACACGGCAGATTATCGGCCACCTGCTGCGCAGCACAAACTCCACGTCGCCCTATGTGACCTGCCCCGGTGACAATGTTCCGTGCAGCATCACAGATCCGCTCAGCGGAATCTCAGATAACATCACACTGCTCCAATCGCAGGCCAAGTCCTGGTACGACGGACTGCTCGTAAGTGTCGAGCATCGTCCCGCCAAGCTTGGGCGCATCGGCTACCAATACAACGTGAGCTACACGCTCTCGAAAACCTTCGATTACTCGGACGACGATCAATTGACCGCGACTGCCGACGAGCAAGTCGATCTGGTGGAAGGCATCAATAACCTGCGCCTGGAAAAGGGATACGCAGTCTCCGATGAACGCCATCGGCTCACGCTCTATGGCGAGGCCGAGTTGCCATGGAAGTTCTCCCTCGCTCCCATCTATACATATGGTTCCGGTGTGCCCGCCGACACGTTCCTCCCCGGCACGGCGAACAGCGCCGGCGCAAGCGGCTCGCGCCTGCCACTGCTTCCCCGTAATGCTCTGGCACGCGAGGTCAGGAACAGCGCTCAATTGAACACGCTCATCAATCGCTGGAATGCCCTGCCGGCTTGCCCTGCGCCGTTCCCTTGCAATGCGGGCGGGCCGATCCAGAATGTGCCCGCGGGAATCAACTTCTACAGCCCCTTCAGCTCGCTCGATCTGCGCCTCAAGAAAGACATCGATCTGGGCGAGCACGTAAAGTTGAGCCTCGTCGGCGAAAGCTTTAACATTTTCAATGAGACCAATATTCGCGGGTCAAACACCGCCAACTTTGCCGGACGCAACATCTCCATCAGCCCCTACGTTCCCGCGCAAACAGGACCTCCTCCGGTGCCCGCACAGGCAGTTCAACAGAACTTTTATTCCGCCGTCAGCACAGCTGGAGGCTTCTTTGGCTCTGGTGGCCCGCGAGCCTTCCAGTTTGCTGCACGCATTGACTTTTAGCGGGAGGTGCAATTGGCGTTCCTGGAATACGAGCAACTCTCGCGATCGATCGGGCGCCAACGCTCGTCCGCATCTCGATTTCTGCCTGGAGTTGAGGAAGAAGAAGCTGCGGGCGAAGTCTCCGAGCTCTATGCATACTTCCGGTCTCACTTCGGCCGCGCCGATGTGCCCGGAATCCTGAAGTGCTTTGCCACCCATCCGCCGCTGCTTCGGCACATGATGGCTCTGTCTGAAAGCATGATCTTTGCAGACGGGCACTTGATTCGCCGGCACAAGGAGATGATTGCCACTCTCGTTTCGTCGCAGAATGAATGCCCATACTGCGCCGACAGTCATGGATATTTTCTCCGTGTACATGGAGGCTCGGCGGAAGCACTGTGCGCCATCCAGAAGAACGACCTTGCTTCCTCCTCACTTACGGCTGGAGAACGACAACTTCTAAGCTTTGTGCGAAAGGTGAATGGCAGTTCGCACGAGATCGATAAGGCCGATGTGGACTTGCTGTACGATGCGGGCTGGAGCCAACTGCAGATTGCCGAGGCTGTCCATGTCGCAGCGCTGTTCTCTACTTTCAATCGCGTTGCCAACGCTTTCGGGCTTCAATCGCAGGGACTGCTGGCTCTGTTCGAAAGCCAGGGCAAAGCCGCCCTCGGGATCGGCCCGGAATAGAAAGGTGTACACCATGGCTACAGCGCAGGAATCCGCCGCACTTTTTCTTGAGGACGTGGAGAATAATCCGCAACCCAGTCCTTACTTCGACCTGATCGCCGCGGCCAAATCATCCGGCTCGGAATATTGGCAAATCTGGAATCTGCTCGCATTCCGGCCGAAGGCCGCCTACCATCTTGTTCGCTTCTCGCAGGAGATCATGCATGAAGACGCACCCATCAGCGTTGCGATGCGCGAGTTGATTGCGGCTTATACCTCCTCGCTCAACCGCTGCGAGTTCTGCATGAAGGCCCATGCGGCAGTCGCAATTCATTTGTATGGCAACGCAGATCTCGTTTGGGGCGCCATTCGCGATCTGGAGAACTCCACGCTCAGCGAAAAAGACAAGGCGATGCTGCGGTTCGTACGCAAAGTCACCCTGGATTCCGCATCGATCAATGCGGCGGATGTTGCTGTTCTGCACGGCCAGGGCTGGGACGACGCCTCCGTCTACTACGCGATCGCTGCCTGCGGTCTCTTTAACTTCTACAACCGTTTCGTGTCAGCAAACGGAGTCAAGCCCGTCTCTGATGAAGCGTTTCGCCGCTTTGGCGCCCGCATGGCACAGATTGGATATGTCCGCGATTGAGAACTCACTGTCAATATCTCCGAATGTCGAGGCTTAGCGCCTGCCGGTTTGCATCGTTGTTTCTTGTGCTTCTGGCGATCGTGTGCTCTGGCGTCGCTCTGCGCGCTCAATCAACTGGCGCAGTCCCTTCGCATACCTTCTTTCGCGTATCGCTGGATAAGTCTTTTCCGGGCTCGGTATCCGGGCGGCTGCTGCTTTTTATGGGTCCAGTATCCGGCGACTCATCCACTGTCGACATGAACATGATGTCTCCAACCAGCGTCTATGTGGCCGCAAAGGAAATTCCGATCCTGGCGCCTGGAGAGTCGGTCGATATCGACGCCGACGATGTGGTGTTTCCTGGGCCTGTGTCCAAAGCTCCGGCGGGAAACTATCGCGTTCAGGCGGTCCTCGACATTCATCACAGCTATAACTACGAAGGCCGCGCCGCTGGCGATTTGGTCAGCGCGCCCCTTTCGATAAGCATTCCGTTCACGAACTCGTCGACTCCGGCTCTCACGCTCACGCAAATAGTTCCAGAGTCGCCCGATCCGTTGGCCGACAGGCAAGACGTGAACGCGGCGCTTAAACCGCTGGACTTCGTCAGCCCTGTGCTCACGAAATTCTGGGGGCGCGAGATTCATATGCGCGGCTGGGTACTCTTGCCGCCGCACTATGCAGATCATCCGAGCGCTCGCTATCCGACGGTGTACTTCACACACGGATTCGGCGGCACGTTGAGCGGATTGCGCGCCCGTTATGCCCTCATCCTCTACGACCGCATGAAGCAGGGCAAGATGCCGGAGATGATCTGGGTTTTGCTTGATGAGAGCAGCCCGACTGGCACTCACGAATTCGCCGATTCTGTGAACAACGGGCCATGGGGCACGGCACTGACAACCGAATTAATCCCCATGATCGAACATTCCTATCGCATGGATGCGCGCACCTCTGGCCGCTTTCTGCAAGGGCATTCTTCGGGTGGTTGGGCGACCTTGTGGCTGCAAACCACGTACCCGAAAACCTTCGGCGGAACCTGGTCAACTTCACCTGACCCAAGTGACTTTCATTTCTTCAGCACGATCGATCTCTATGCGCCTCACGCAAACTTTTATTACGCTGCAGACGGCACGTTGACGCCGATCTTGCGCGATCACGGTCACCCGCTGTCCAACATGCAGCAACTCGCTGGCCTCGAGACAGTTCTTGGCCCCTATGGTGGCCAGCTCGCATCATTTGAATGGGTATTCTCGCCCAGAAGCCCAGATGGCCGGCCCATGCCTCTCTTCAATCGCACGACCGGAGAAATCGACCCTGCGGTCGCATCGTACTGGCGTGATCACTACGACATCGTCCAGCACTTGAAATCTTACTGGAAGACCGTCGGCCCTGACCTTCAGGGAAAGATTCACCTCTTCGTCGGCACGGACGACACGTTCTATCTGGATGGCGCCGCGCACAGCTTGCAGACAACGCTCGACCAGCTCGGCGGCAAGGCGCAATTCACGTTTTTACCAGGGCGGTCGCACTTCAATGTTTATGTGGACGGAGACGATCGCTATGCTCTGTTCGATCGAATTGCCGCTGAGATGTATGCTGTTGCTCGACCGGCCCATAAAGGTCACTGATTTCTGGGTTCATTTCCTCGAGCTTCAACGCCATCGACAGCCGTCACCTATTTGCGTGCGGTGTCCAACCCCAATTATTGAATGAAAATGGAGATTATTACTTCCGGTGGCAGCGTCAATCAGGTCGGGTTAGAAGTCAATTGCATGCCAAAATGTATGGCGGAGAGACTGGGATTCGAACCCAGGTTAGAGTTTCCCCTAAACACGCTTTCCAAGCGTGCGCCTTCAGCCACTCGGCCATCTCTCCGATCGAGCTGGTTGACTGTTCGAGTTTAGCATCTTCAAAACCGGCTTGCTCCATGCCGCCCAGCCTGATCCACCCCTGCGGCCAGCGACCTTTCGGCGACTTCTGAAATCGTTTACAGAAGGGCGCGGGCTGGTTTATAGTGCTTTGTTGCCGCCCGTTCGAGGTGACTCTTGCATCTACGGCACAACTTCATTTGAAAGAGGCTCTGAATGTCTCCTATCTCCCGCCGCGACCTGCTCTCATCCGGATTGGCGCTTTCAACTTCGTCTCTCTTAGCCCGCTCGGCGTGGGCGCGCACCGCCGCTCTTTTTGGGGGTGCCCCCGAGACCGGCTCCGGCACCGCCATTGCTCCGCGTGAACAACTGCTCTTCGACTTCGGCTGGAAGTTCCAGTTTGGCAACGGCAGCGACCCGGCCAAGGACTTCGGGTTTGGAAACAATCAGGGGGACTTCGCCAAGACTGGCGAATTCAAGTTTGCCCGCGTGGGATACGACGATTCGAAATGGCGCTCGCTGAATCTGCCCCACGACTGGGCGGTGGAGTTGCCGTTTGTGTGGGACGACTCGCTCCAGTCGCACGGATACAAGCCGCTCGGGCGGCGCTATCCCGAGACCAGCGTGGGGTGGTACCGGCACGAGTTCGACATTCCGGCTGCTGACGCCGGCCGCCGCGTCGCCGTCGAGTTCGATGGCGCATTCCGCGACGTGCTCGTCTTTGTGAACGGGTGCTTCATCGGCCGCAACGACAATGGCTACGCGCCATTCCGATTCGACATCACCGACTTCCTCGCCGTCGGCCAAAAGAACTGCATCGTGGCGCGCGTGGACGCGACCTTTGGCGACGGCTGGTTCTACGAGGGCGCCGGAATCTACCGGCATGTGTGGCTCACAAAGACCGACCCGCTGCATCTCGGTAACTGGGAGAGCACCGTCCGCCCGGAGGCAACTGACGGCAAGGCGGTAAACCTCGAACTTGCTTCCGTGGTGGTCAACGAGGGCAAGAACTTCGAGAAGGCCACGGTGAGCTGGCAGATTCTGGATGCGGCCGGCAAAACGGTGGCTGCGGCCGAGGCGCCCGCGCAAGTGATAGACGTCGACGGGAAGGCGAGTTTTGCGGCTACGGCGAAGCTCAGCGATCCGGCGCTGTGGTCGGTGGAAACGCCCAATCTTTACACCGCCGTCATCACTGTCAAATCCGGCGACAAGACGCGGGATGCCGAGCGTGTGAGTTTCGGAGTGCGATTCCTCCGGTTCGAAGCCGACCACGGCTTCTTCCTCAACGGCGAGCCGCTCAAGATTCAGGGCGTCTGCAACCACCAGGATCACGCGGGAGTGGGCGCCGCGGTTCCTGACAGGCTGCAGGCTTTTCGCATCGCTGTCTTGCAGGGGATGGGTTGCAACGCCTTGCGCACCTCGCACAACATGCCCACTCCGGAGCTGGTTGAAGCCTGCGACCGCATGGGCATGATGATGATGTGCGAGACGCGGCAGATGAGTTCCAGCCCCGAAGGCATGGCGCAGCTCGAAGGCATGGTCAAGCGCTACCGCAACTCGCCGTCCATCATCATCTGGTCCATCGGCAACGAGGAGTGGCAGTTGCAGAACGACGAAGCCGAGGAGGGCGCGAAGATTGGCGCAACCATGGTGCGCCGCTGCCACGAGCTCGATCCAACGCGCATAGTGAGCGCAGCGGTGAATGGAGACAACGAAAAGGGCCTCTCCGATGCGCTCGATATCATCGGGTTCAACTACGGCCTCAATCGCCCGGACCCCTATCACAAGGAGCATCCCACGCGGCCGATTTACGGATCGGAGACGGCCAGCACCATCTCCCAGCGCGGCTGCTATCAAACCGACGCACTGCGAAATACTCTGAGCGCCTACGACGTGAATCAGCCGGGCTGGGGCGAGACAGCGGAGGAGTGGTGGACCTACTACGCCACGCGCGAGTGGGAAGCGGGCGGCTTTGCGTGGACCGGCTTCGACTATCGCGGCGAGCCCACGCCTTACGGATGGCCGTCAATCAACTCGGACTTCGGCATCGTGGACATGTGCGGATTTCCCAAAGACAACTTCTTCTACTACAAGTCATGGTGGACGAAAGAGCCGGTGCTGCACCTGTTTCCGCACTGGACGTGGGAAGGCAGGGAAGGCGAGGAGATTTCCGTGTGGGTTCACTCGAACCTCGATGAGGTTGAGCTTCTGCTGAACGGCAAGAGCCAGGGCCGGCAGAAGGTGGCGCGGCTCGGGCATGTTGAATGGAAGGTGCGCTACGAGCCTGGCGCGATCGAAGCGCAGGGATGGAAGGACGGCAAACTCGTGCTGACGGAAAAGCGCGAGACCACAGGACCGATTGCGTCGCTGCGGCTCACGGCGGATAGGACGACTTTGGACCGAGGAGGAATCGACGCCGATGGCGAGGATGTTGTTGTGATCACCGTCGACGCGCTCGACAGCGCGGGCCGCGCCGTTTCCACGGCGCAAAACCCGATCAACTTCAAAGTCAGCGGCGAAGGCGCGCTGATCGGCGTGGGCAATGGCGATCCCAACAGCCACGAGAGCGACAAGGAGCCGCGACGGTCGCTGTTCAACGGGCTCGCGCAGGCGATCGTGCAATCGACCAAAACCGCAGGCACGATAACCGTTGAAGCCAGCGCCATGGTCCGCGGCAGCACGGTTGCGCCGGCGAAGATCGAAATCGTGACGAAGCAGGTTGAGCTGAGGGCATCCGTCGCGTAGCGACGGATGCCCGCGCTCAGCTCTCAGCCATCAGCTCTCAGCGTAAAGACAGCGGAGCGAGCGGCGCTGCGCGCAGCCTTCAGCCCTCAGCTATCAGCCATCAGCCGTCAGTTTTCGGCTCGCTGCGACTGCTTGAACGAGTCGGCGATACAGATTTTTGTGGAGTCTCACTAAGTTCGCGAAATTCCCGAAAAAAGCGCGCGACGCGAGAGCTCAAAATCAAAAACGACAAAAAACAAAACTGTGAGACTGTGAAACTGTGAAACTGTGGCTGCAAGCGATTGATTCTAAAGGCTCCACAGTTTCACAGTTTCACAGCTTCACAGAACGGCATGGGGGGTGGGGTGCGATTTGATGGGGGGGTGGGGTAAAAGCGGGAACTTCGGGCCTGAGGGACTTCGAAAGACAGGGAACGAGGGAGCAAGGGAGCGAGGGAGCGAGAAAGACAGGGAACAAGGGACCAAGGGAGCGAGGGAGCAAGAGAGCGAGTGAAAAAGTGAAGAAGTGGACGAGTGAAGAAGTGAACGAGTGAAGAAGTGAATCGGGGAGCGAGGGAACGGAAAGTCAGCGGAGTCGGTGGAGCTAGCGGGGTTAGCGGCGCTAGAAGGAAGGCCGGCAGTCGGATTCCGGCGGCGACGGCCTGCGGGAGCGAAGGAAGGGTTCTGGTTTGGTCGTTAATCGTGGGACCGTAGATCATGGAACCATTTTGCGCCAAATCGGGGTAATTATCGGCAAACTTGCGGAATGTTTTGGCGGCTTGTTTTCAATGGTTTGCGGGGAAAATGGGCTGGGAAGGGCTTGCGGGGTCGGCGGGGCCTTCTCTGACGGCATCGGCGTTTACGAGTACCATTCCATACAAGACTCGCTTCTGGCTCTTTTCGAAGATCAGCCAAACTGCGCCTGGTGCTTATATCCTGTATTTCGCCATTTTGCGTGCGGAGAGAAGCATATGAGCGCAGGTATCGACAGTGACTACGCGTGGCTGATGACCCACCTCGAATTCTCGAAAGGAATCCCGTCCCGGGGACTGCTCGCTAGTAAAGTCGCGGATCGTCTTAACAATCGGATTCGAGACGGGGCGCTTCCGTATACGTTGGGCATCTTCGGAGGGTGGGGAACCGGAAAGACGACGCTCTTGGCTATGCTCGCTGAGAAGCTGAAACAGCACAAGAATCGCAAAGTTGTGTACTTCAACCCCTGGAAGTACGCCGGATTCATGGAGATTGTGCCCGCTCTTATCTACAAAATCCTCCAATATGGCGCGGAGGGAGCAAGCACAGACCGCGACGCAGCCGCCGGGCGCGTGATATTGGCGTTGGGGAAAAAGTATTCCGATTCGGGACCGATGCCTTAGGTGCCTGAAGAACAGCCCGGGCCAACCGTTCAAAGTTCTCGCCAGCCTTCGGCCCTTCGTGATATTCGTGTTTCATATCCCCCATTATGCTCTCCTGAAAGCAGGAACAGGGCCATGCTTCCGCACCAGTTCCAAAGACTGATTGAGACCTTACATACCAGATTGAGCGCAATCCAGGAAGCGTTCGATAATAGTACGGACACCCGCGCCGAAAATCAGGCCGCTGATCAGGAAGAGAAACAAAACGCAGTTGGGGCCCTTCGATCCATCTCCAATGACATACAGGCCAGTAGCAAGCAGGCACAGACTGACAATAAGCAAGCAAGCGGGCAGCAAGGACGGCTTATACGGCTGCAGCGCTGGCTTGTAATTTGGGCAGCCCTCGCTTTCTTCGCCGCATTCGGCTACGCCGCAGTTGCTGCATGGCAGGGCTGCTTGATGCATCGCACCTACGGGGAGATTCAGAAACAAACCCGCGAGGCAAGAAAATCGGCATATGCAGCCTGTCTCAACGCTCAAGCGTCCCAAGCAACGTTTCTCCAGATTGAAAGGAGCGCTGGTGACTCGCACGCCATCGCAGTAGCTTCGGTGCAGCAAGCGACCGCAACAATCAAATCCGAAAGGGCTGACTTGGTAATGTACACCCGGGTTCCAAAGGATGGGGAATATATCTCGAAGAAGCCGGCCATCCCAAATTCTACTGATCAACTGGGCATCCCCATCACTCTCAAGAATGAGGGGAAGAGCATCGCGAGCAATTTCACCCTTGGTGTGCGGGCGGTCCTGCTGGAAAACGGGGATCAATTCGTAATTAGAAATACCCCGGTGATTTTCCATGGCTCGCTTGCTCCGGGCTCGCAGTTGCCCGGTCCAGCCGATCCCGACAGTCAATACAAGCCTATAGCGATGCTTGTTCCAGTAGACGACGTGTACGGCATGCCTGTTCCCTACACTTCTCCAAGTACATGGCGTTTTCTGGCTGGAAACGCTGAAATCATGGTTTACGGCATCTTGGAATACGGTGACGACTGGGGCCATTACAAAACCACGTTCTGTATTCCGCAATTCATAATGAGTCCCGGAACTAGTCGCCCACCATCCACCTATAATGAAATTGTGTGCTCCAGCTACCATCAGGACGAGAGCGAGTACACAAACCTCCCCAAAATACAGCCTCCCAAACCGCTGGATACGAGAAATATCAAGTTGATCAATTGTGAAGTTCCCCAAGACGAACCGGAGAACTAGTCGAATCCATCCCACCTTCCACCGTCAATTCCGGTTCACGCAACTGATTGTTAATTAACAACTTACTCGCTGACGGCGACGGGCAACATGTGCGTGAACCGTTTTATTGCCAGAAGATCGAGTATGAATCAAACCAAAAAGGAAACACCTTGTTTGCAATTTTTCGCTCATTTTTCTGGGAACATGCAAACGAAGAACTTGAACGCATCAGGGTGTCGAAAGACCCTGAAGATATGGAAAGATTTCGAGCATTTGAAAAGCTTCTCTCGGATCCCCTTAGGGTGGACGTGGTAGTACTCCTTTCTCTCCTACCGCTCGAAGGGCTTTCATCGTTCGAAGAGTTGTGCCGACAAAATGATAATCCTAAGCTTCCGAATTTCAGCGGACCCTTAGAAACACTCATCGAAGAATTTGGAAACTGTGTTGCGAGTTAGTCCGATTGAACGGGCACAGCGCTGATAGACCTCGATAAGTGGGAGGGGTCGTGGGATCTCGTGAGCGGGTAGGGGCGTTGATTTGGGGGCGACTTGGCCGCGGACGTTGTTTTTCAAGAAAGGTTGGGGAGGGTTTGCGGCAGTCGGGGATGAATCCCCGACCTACCGGTCAAGCACTGATACAAGGCTCGTGGGGGTTAGGTTTGTGGTATCCCGGGTCCCCAAAGGAT
>CAZANC010000091.1:0-11529 GCA_964486495.1 uncultured Occallatibacter sp. | reverse complement strand
TACAAGAGTGAGCAAAGCGGATTATTACGAGGTTCTGGGCGTCTCGCGCGACTGCAGCGAACAGGAACTCAAGAGCGCGTACCGGAAACAGGCGCTGAAATACCATCCTGACCGCAATCCCGGGGACCATGCAGCCGAGGAAAAGTTCAAAGAGGCCAGCGAAGCTTACCAGGTGCTGAGCGACGCCGACAAGCGCGCGGCCTACGACCGTTTTGGTCATGCCGGGCTGGGTGCGCAGGGATTTGGCGCCGGCCCATTCGCGGGCGGTGTGGACCTGGGCGACATCTTCGGCGATTTATTCGGCGAGATGTTCACGATGGGAGGCGCTCCGGGTGGGGCATCGCGCGGCTCGCGGACACAGCGCGGCGACGATTTGCGCTTTGACCTGACCATCGATTTCGAGAATGCTGTGTTTGGCATCGAGAAAGAAGTGAAGATCCGGCGCCTTGAGACTTGCGGCGTGTGCAATGGAAAAGGGAGCGCATCGGGACGAGGTCCGACGGTTTGCGGCCACTGCCAGGGGCGAGGCCAGCTCCGCTATCAACAGGGGTTCTTCTCTGTGGCGCGGACGTGCGTGGCTTGCAGCGGAACCGGAACGGTGATCAGCGATCCGTGCTCCGCGTGCCGCGGCGAGGGGCGCAAGACCGCGGAGGTCAAGCTGAACGTGAAGGTGCCGCCGGGCGTGGAAGAGGGAACGCGCATCCGTTACGGCGGCGAGGGCGACCAAGGCCGCGTGGGTGGACCGAAGGGCGACCTTTACGTGATTCTCTCCATCCGGCCGCACGATTATTTTGAGCGCCACGGATACGATTTGCAGTGCGTGCTTCCGATCAGCTTTCCGCAAGCGGCTATGGGCGACGAATTCGAGATTCCGGGCATCGACGGGCCGGTGAACATCAAGATTCCCGAGGGCACGCAGAGCGGCAAAGAACTGCGCATCCGCGGACGCGGCGTTCCCTACCTGAACGAAAGAGGAAAGGGCGACCTGATTGTGAAGGTGCTGGTGCAGATTCCGCGCAAGCTGAACCGCGCGCAGCGCGAGCTGGTTTCGAAGCTGGCCGAGTCAATGGCCGTGGACAACAAGCCGGCGTCGCCGGGGTTGATTGAGAAGATGAAGGATTTGTTCAGCTAGAAGCCAGCCGTCAGCCTTCAGCTTTCAGCGAATTCGAGGGGTCCGCCTTCGCTAAAACTTCGGTGCGACATCCTTCGCGAAGCGAAGGATGGTGGAGCTGGTCGGGATCGAACCGGCGACCTCCTCGTTGCGAACGAGGCGCTCTCCCAGCTGAGCTACAGCCCCACAACTTACCTAGTTTACCAGCGTCCTGAAAATCGTGAAAGGGCAGCTTACCGAGCCCAAGCATTCGGGTCCAATCTCGGGGCACAGCTTACGGCGCAGGCTTTTTGTGTCACAATTTCAGGGCGAATCCATGCATGCAAAACAACTGTCGGCTTTGACCGGATGCCTCCTGGTACTCGGAACAGCCTTGCTTCGAGGCCAACCAGCTTCTCAGCTACCGCCGACGGAAGGGTCGGTGGTGGAGCTCGACTCGAGCGAAGCGCAGGTGTGGGAGCACAAACTCGGCCCTTCAACAGCGGTCCATGTAAGTTCTGCTGAGGCGCACACGCTTGATTTTGAGAGCGAATTGACCTTCGAGATTGTTGTCTCGACGGATGGCCGCGTAGAGTCAGCGAAGCCGGTCGGCGACGAGAAGGGACATGTAGACGAGGGCCAGGCCATTGAGATGGCGCGAATATTCAAGCCGTGGACGAAAGACGGGAAGAACATCCGCGTGCAGTTGACCGACGATGTGATGCTGCTTCCGCCCGAGCGGTGGGCGCTGGATCCGCGCAGTTTTCCGGAGCGGTGGGATTTGAAGGGCGTGAAGATCCACCTTTCGCGAAGTATGTGTTACGGCACGTGCCCGGCTTATTCGGTCATAATTCGCGGAGACGGAAGCGTTCACTTCAGCGGAGAGAAGTATGTTCAGATTCCGGGTGAACACGATGCGCGTATTGCTCCAGACGCAGTGATGGAGTTGGTGCGCCAGTTCGAGAGAGCAAAGTTTTTCGCGACCGGCGACAAATATATTGCCGAAGTCACAGATAACCCGACGTATACATTGACCCTGACCGTCGGCGGGAAGACGAAGACGGTTACGGACTACGTGGGTGAGCAGGTTGGGATGCCGCTGGTGATCACCGATCTCGAAAACGCGGTGGATGAGGCAGCCGGAACTGAGCGGTGGATTAAAGGCGATGAGTAGGCGCTGAGGTGCAGCCCGACGGCCTAATTAGTTTTCAAGCGTAGCGGAAATCGGGAAAGGGGCGGCCCGCAGCGCCCTGATTTCATGCACAGCCTTCTTAGCGGCCGTATCCGCCGCCGCTCTTGCTGGTCGTTGCGGCGTGCCAAGGCACCATGACAGCCCCGAGAATTTTCGGCCACGTTGAGCGAACACCGGAACTTGGCGCCCTCGTGAATAACGTTTGACTTGGTGAACTGACCGGGGCTGAGTTCTTGTCCGCAGTTCATGAAGGCAACTTCATGCTCTCCGAATTTTCGATCCATGGCTCCTGTTGGCCAGTCCACTTGCACGTGCGAGACGTCTCTTGCTCCAGGTCCATCCAGGATCGAATAGGTCCGAGGACCGCTGAATGTGAAGCCGTCCTGGAACACGAGCGCATGGTCGGCGAGAGTTGTTTGTTCGAGGAAACCGTCACGCTGCTCTGCGTCCGCCAAGTGCGAGTCAAGGAGGCGAGCCTCGGACGGGGACTCATGCCTTCCTTCCTTCGATCCTGATGAGAAGTGTGCCATCGGGGCCAGGCATTGCCTCTCCATCCGCAATAAGCTCTCCGTTTCCGTCAGCCAGGTAGGATAGGGTCCGGTTGGCTTTCAATGCTCCGCTTAGATCGAAGACAAGGATGCGGAGTTGTCCGTCTACAGGGCGGTCAGGAGCGACCCGGCAGTTCGGGCTTGTATTGAAGCCAACCGCGACATTTTGATTGTTCAACCAGGCAACAAATCGATATTGAATGATTTGCGTGGAGCATTTTGTATCAAAGCCCGGTTGAAAGAACGAATCAGGCAGGCCATACGCTTTCAGTTGGACACGCGCAGACGCTGAGGGGCCTATGTCGCTCTGAATGGACGATTCGCGTGATTGTGCGTGCAGACAGCCGGCGATTAGATTGCATCCAACCGCAATTAGCGAGGTCAAAACGAGTTTGGTGACAATCGCAGCGCGCATGCGTGAGCCAGTCCATTCATCTGTGAGGTGCTCACATTGTAATCGCCTGGCAGCGGAGCCGCTTTCGGAGGGGCAAACCGTAAACAGGAGCGCCAGGAACAAGCCCCGCCCTCGGTTGCTCCCACTCGATGTCTACAACTGGTTCATATTGGCCAAGAACTCGGCGTTGTTGCGGACCTTTTCCAGGCGGCTGATCAGCAGTTCCATGGCTTCTACCGGCGATAGCGGGTTGAGCACTCGGCGGAGGATGAAGACTCGCTGCAGGTCTTCCTTGGGAATGAGCAGCTCTTCCTTACGCGTGCCGCTGCGCTGAATGTCGATGGCCGGGAAGACGCGCTTGTCGACCAGCTTGCGGTCGAGAATGATTTCCATGTTGCCGGTGCCCTTGAACTCTTCGAAGATGACTTCGTCCATGCGGGAGCCGGTATCGACGAGGGCGGTGGCGATGATGGTGAGCGAGCCGCCTTCCTCAATGTTGCGGGCCGCGCCGAAGAAGCGCTTGGGACGCTGCAGAGCGTTGGAGTCGACGCCGCCAGAGAGGACTTTGCCCGAGGGCGGAACGATGGTGTTGTAAGCGCGGGCGAGACGGGTGATGGAGTCGAGGAGAATGACAACGTCGCGCTTGTGCTCGACGAGGCGCTTGGCCTTCTCGATGACCATTTCCGCCACCTGGACGTGGCGCGCGGCGGGCTCGTCGAATGTGGAGCTGATGACTTCGCCCTTGACCGAGCGCTGCATGTCGGTGACTTCCTCGGGACGCTCGTCGATTAGCAAAACGATAAGCACGACCTCTGGATGGTTCGTTGTCACGGAGTTGGCGATGGACTGCAGCAGCATGGTTTTGCCGGTGCGGGGCGGAGCGACGATGAGACCGCGCTGGCCCTTGCCGACGGGCGTCAGGAGATCCATGACGCGGCCGCTGACACCTTCACGAACCGTCTCCATCTTGATGCGCTCCTGCGGATAGAGAGGCGTGAGGTTGTCAAAGAGAATTTTGTTGCGCGTCTCTTCAGGCGACTCGAAGTTGATGGCCTCGATTTTGACCAGGGCGAAATACTTCTCGCCTTCGTGAGGCGGGCGGACATTGCCGCTGATGGAGTCGCCGGTTTTGAGATCGAACTTGCGAATCTGGGAGGGCGAGACATAAATGTCATCGGGGCCGGGCAGATAGTTGTAATCGGGCGAGCGGAGGAAGCCGTAGCCGTCAGGGAGAATTTCGAGGACTCCCTCGGCGAAGATATGGCCTTCTTTTTCGCTCTGCGCCTGGAGAATCTTGAAGATGAGATCCTGCTTGCGAAGGCCGCTGGTCCCGGGAATTTCCAGGGTACGCGCGATGCGGCTCAGTTCAGTGATGTTCTTTTCTTTCAGTTCTGCGATGGTCATGTTTACCTGCGAGTGGATGGGATGTGTTGGAGGGAATGCGGAGCGGGAAGTGCTCCAGAGGATACAACCGTGCGGATTACAACAAATTCAGCCGGCGCTGACCAGCTTTGAATCGTCCCCCAAACTCATTTGGAGCGGCGGAGCGCCGGGAAAGAGATGGCCCCATTTCGACGGGGAGCTGCCTTGAAACCCATGATTGACTGAATGCACAATGCGGCGAGAGACGCCGTTAAGCCGCACGGCGCCTTTCTACCGGATGAGCGGGGGCCTCTTCGGGCGTCTCCGCTTCAGGACTGGCTACTTCAAAACGGCACAAAACTTCGTTTGTGGTGTCTTGCAGCCGTGTATTCGGCTTGTGAAGCTTGCGGGTTGCCTTGCTTGCCAGCGTACAGAGCTGGTAGCGATTGGACACATGAGAAAGTGCCTTAAAAACGAGATCGGAACGCATGGTGTATCTCCTTCTTTTTCAAATAGCCGCACCGAAAAAAGCCGTTGAGCCACCGGTGCAGCCGAGGGGAGCCAATACAGTCGAAGGGCCGCCCCAAATTGCAACTTCCACATCTTAGACGCGCATTGGCCACCTGCAGTTCAAAAACATTTGGTGGCCGTTGCACGCTATGAAATGGATGCCATACCGTATCGGATCTGCAGCTCGCGCGCCGGAAATCCGGGTACCCGTCTAGCCTTCCCGGGGTTGCGGAAAAACGCAACCATGGCATCAACGGAGCGCTTGCTCTAAGTTAGATGCTGGAAATCGCTGATGGGCACATCCGGCCGCAATGCGCAACCTGCCCTCAATGGATGGCTAGTGTGAGATTATATAAAACCTTTAGCCCGGTCAATAGTTATTTATGTTCAATTGAGGCGATTTGTTGAGCGTTTACCTGGCCGGTCCGGAACCTGGATAAAGCCGTGGGAAGGATTTGTAAGTCACTCATTATCAGTGAGATTAGAGGGTTGGGTGGCTAAGAAGGCGGCGCAAACGGGACCCTGCGGGGGATCCTGGGGCAATTCGGCCATGACCGGGCTGAACGTTTTCACTGGCTTGTGGTTCAGTCACTTGTGGCTGTGGATGCGGGGCCGCTTGAGTCGGCCCAGGGCCGTCCGTCGGGATCGCTCAGGAGCAGCCGGCCATGGTCATCGCTGCCGGTGAGCCTGGGCCGCAGGCCGCGCTGGTGCTTTGGGTTGGCTGCGATTTCATCGAGGCGGAAGACGCCCACAAGCACCATTCCCACAAACGGTGCGGCAAGAAGGAAAGTCTCCCAGCCGGATTGAAGGGCGATGTCCTGCAAGAGCGCCTCCCTGCGTTGCGACCGTGGACGTGAGATGAATCTTACCCGGAATATCGGCTTGGCTGGTGGAGATTAGAACCAATTCGTAAACAAAGGTAATGCCACCTATTGGTGAGTGAGTGGACGGTTTACGGACACCTAAAACTCACAAAGGCCGTGGGTTGCTGCAATTAAGGCCAGCCGGAAAGCGTCACGCCCAGTAGCTCCTGTCGAGCGTCCTATATTGGATGGCTTCGGCCAGGTGGGCAACTGAGAGGCCTTCGGCGCCTTCAAGGTCGGCAATGGTGCGGGCGACTTTGAGGATGCGATCGTGGGCACGGGCAGTGAGGCCCTGCTGCTGCATGGCGCGCTCGAGAAGGCGCTCGGCATCGGCGCTCAACTCGCAATAAGCGCGGATCTGGCGCGTGGTCATTTGCGCATTGGCGTAGATTTTTTCTTTGGCTTTGGAGAAGCGCTCGCGCTGACGCGCTCTGCCGGCCATGACGCGGGCGCGGATCTGAGCCGAGCCCTCGACCGCCGCGCTACCGCGAAGCTCCTTGTATTGAACGGCGGGAACTTCGATGTGGATGTCGATGCGATCGAGCAAAGGGCCGGAGATTTTGGCCACGTAGCGCTGGATCATGGGCTGGGTGCAGGTGCACTCGCGCGACTTGTCGTTGAAGAAGCCGCAGGGGCAGGGATTCATGGCTGCGGCGAGCATGAAGCGCGCGGGAAAACTGAGCGTCATAGAGGCGCGCGCGATGGTGACGGTGTGGTCCTCAAGTGGCTGGCGCAGGACTTCGAGGACGTTGCGGGGAAACTCGGGCAGCTCGTCGAGAAAGAGGAGTCCGTTGTGCGCGAGCGAGACTTCGCCGGGGCGGGGCACCATGCCGCCACCGATGAGGCCGGCGTCGGAGATGGTGTGGTGGGGCGAGCGAAATGGACGCTGCGTGACCAGGCCTGCGCCGGCTTCCAGAACTCCGGCGACGGAGTGAATCTTGGTGGTTTCGAGCGCTTCCTCGAAGGTGAGGGGGGCGAGAATCGAGGGCAAGCGCTTGGCGAGCATGGTCTTGCCGGAGCCGGGCGGCCCGATCATGAGAATGTTGTGGCTGCCGGCGGCGGCAACTTCAAGGGCGCGCTTGGCGGTTTGCTGACCGCGGACGTCGTGAAAGTCGACGGTAAACTGCTCGAGCTTTCCGAGGAGCTCCTGGGTGACGACGGTGTAGGGTTCGCGCTGAATGACGCCAACAACCGAGGTGTTGAGCAGATCGAGCACGTCGAGGAGCGAAGAAACGGGGTAGACATTGACGCCCTCGACGACCGCGGCCTCAGCGGCGTTGGCGGCGGGCAGGATCAGGTTGGCAATTCCCTTTTCGCGGGCCAGGATGGCCACGGGCAACATGCCGGGGATGGCGCGGACGCCGCCGTCGAGGCCGAGCTCTCCGACCATGAGAAAGCGGCTGAGGTCGGTGGTCCGCAGCGCACCATAGGCGCCGAGGATGCCGACGGCGATGGGAAGATCGAAGCCGGAGCCTTCTTTCTTGATGTCGGCGGGTGCGAGGTTGATGGTGATGAAGGTGGGCGGGATAGTGTAGCCGGAGTTCTTGATGGCGGCACGGACACGGTCGCGACTTTCGCGGACGGCGGCGTCGGGCAGGCCGACGGTATGAAAGTGATCCTCGTTCGAGACTATGCCGCTATAGTCGACCTCGACTTCGATGAGGTTGGCGTCGATTCCGTAGACGGCCGCACTGAGAGCTTTGAAGAGCATGGCGGAGGGCTGATGAGGGAGTGTACCAGAAGAAAGGGGACAGTGGTCTGTGATCGGTGAACGGCGGTTAGGCGCGCCGGAACCTGGCTGCGGCGCCTGCCTGAATTGCCTTGTCAATCTGTTTGAGTGAGACCGGCCGCGCGAGCTTTGGAACGCTGCCCTTGAGGCGCTGGATCGGAATCCGCGGCAGAATGATCACGCCGTCGGGATGGAAGAAGAACTTGAACCGATCGCCGGGCTTGAGCTGGAGCCGTTCGCGAACGACTTTGGGAATCGTGGCCTGGCACTTGGTGTTGAGCTTGGCTTCCATTGGCGGTTGTCTCTCTCTCTCTACTTTTTAGCAGAAGTAAAGGAGGTTTTGTAGACGGCCCGGCAGGTCACCCGCCAGGCGGCTGCGCTACCAGTTGACGTTGAGCTTGGGAGTAACATGAAGGACGGCTCGGGAGGACTGACATGGACCAACCAACACAACCACGGCCCAGCTGGTGGCACTGCCTTTGGGGTTTGCCTCTCCTCCTGGCCGGCATGGGTGTCTTCGGCTACACCTTATTCCAAGGCATCACTCACGCGACAGACTCTCTTACGCAGGTTGTGGTCCCAGGGACCGCAGAGCTCCGGCTTCACCGAGGGAGGTATACCGTCTTCCTCGAAGAGGACTCGGTCGTGAACGGCAAAATCTATTCCGCAACGCAGCCGGTCGATGGATTGACGTGCAGTGTCACCTCCACTCAGAACGGCTCCGCGATTGCGGTTCGTCAACCAAGCACGAGCACCACATACTCGGTCGGCGGGCGGTCTGGCCACTCGGTACTCGAGTTTCCAATCGAACAAGATGGAAATTACAGGTTCGCATGTGACTACGGTGAAAACACTACAGGCCCTGTGGTCGTTATGGCGGTTGGGTCCGGGGTCGGTGAAGCCATTTTCCGCACAGTCTTGGGCGCGCTAGCGGCGTTTTTCGGAGGCGTCGCCGCGGGTCTGATCCCAGTGGTCATTGTTGTAATCAGCCGGGAGCGCCGAAAGAAGAAACTTATACAATCCTTCCGCGCGCAAATCTAAGCGAAGAGCTCTCGTCCTTTCTGGCCGTTACGCAATCGGCGCAGGGACACAGGGAGCTATAGCTGCGATGTTCGGTTCGCGAAGAGCTCGAAAATAGCATGGCTTCAGGCGGGGTCGGCGGGGAAGCTGCCGACGGATGCGCCGGGGGCTACGTTCTGGCCGGCGAGCACGATGGCGTGGCTGGCGATGTGGGCGCCGTCGCCGATGACCGTTGGCTGAAGGCGGATCTTTTCGTAGTCCGCGGCGTCGTGCCAGAAGGAAAAAATACGCGAGTAGGAGCCGACGACAGCGTTCTTCCCGATTTTGATGCCGCCGCGATCGTTGAGCAGCGCGCGCTGGCGGATGACGGCTCCGTCGCCGATGGAGAGGTTGTAGCCGTAGGTGAGGTCGACGCCGTGATGAATCTTGACGCCTGAGCCGAGGTGCTCAAAGATGTGGCGGCCCAGCATACAGCGAAAACGCAGTCCCAGCCAGTGATTGAGGCCCAGCGGCGAGCGGTCGAACATCTGCCAGAACCAGAGCAGCGGCTTGCGGCGCGCAAAGCGCTCGCGATCGACTTCAGGAAAGTGCTCGGCTTCCATGGTGACGTTCATCGGGTCGAGGGAGAGATTGACGACGTTGCCGGGCAATTCGGAGGTGAGGGTGAGGTTGAGTTTGCCGCTGTGGGGCCGGCCCAGATAAATCTGCGTCAACTGGTCGCGCACAATCTCGCTGCGGCGCTCCATCGAGCAGTGACGCAGAAACTCCTCGTCAAGAAAACGAATCCAGCGGCGGTAGATTTCTTCCGCTTCGGCGGCGGGGTGGGGAACGACGATCTCGGAGGTGACCATATGCCTTTGAAGATAAATCAGAAGGCAGGAAACGGGGAACAGGAACAGGGATCAGAAAAACAGGGACCAAGGGAACAAGGGAACAAGAAAAGCAGCTTCCGGCTCTTAACTTTTAGCTTTTAGCTTTTCTTGGCGCCGAGCTTTTTGGCGGCGCGGCGAGCGGCGATGGCGTGCATCTCCTTGCCCCAATGGGAGCGGTTGATGCCGATCTGCATGGCCAGCATCATGATGTTGCCCGTGCCCCAGTAGAGCGCCAGCCCTGAGGGGTATTGCCAGAGGATGTAACCAAAGAAGATTGGCGTCATGAAGGCCATCATGCGGCGTTGCGCGGGATCCATTCCGGGCGAGGGAGTGATGTACTGCGTGAAGAACATGGTGATGATGACGATAATGGGCAGGATGTGCGACGGATCGGGTTGAGACAGATCCGGAAGCCAGAACCAGTGCGCCTGGCGCAGCTCGACGGCGTTCTGCAACACGCGAAAGTAGGCGAAGAAGAACGGCATCTGCAGGAGCATGGGCAGGCAGCCGCCGTACATATTCACGCCCTCGGTTTTGTAGAGCGCCATCATCTCCGCGTTCATCTCGTTGCGCTTGGGGTCGTTCATTTTGAGATTCGCGTAACGCTTCTTGATGGCGTCGACCTTGGGCTGGATTCGCATCATCTTCAGCGAGGACTTGGTCATCATGAGGCGGGTGGGCAGGAGCGCCAGATTGAAGAGCGCGGTGAAGACGATGATGGCCCAGCCCCAGTTGGAGATTCCAATCCGCAACATGAAGCGAAGTGCGAGATAAAGCGGCTTGGCGATAATGGTCATCCAGCCATACTGGATGAGCGATTCGAGGTTAGGGCCGTCGGGCTTTCCATCGGCGCCCGTGGCGTGGACCGACTTGAGCACATCGGTTGCCTTGGGCCCGACAAACAAGCGCAAATGCGTGTCGCCGCTGGTGTCGCCGATCGCCAGACCAAGAACTTCAGCGGTGATCTTTTTGCTGTTTGGATCGGAGGCATCGCCGGGCAGCTCGACCGAGGTGTGAAGCGTGACCAAGGTGGTGCGATCGGGTACGTCGGGCAGGAAGGCCGAGGCGAAGTAGAGATCGGTGACGGCGGCGAATTGGTATGGCTCGTCGAGCGTGTTGTTTCCGCTTACCTTCTGCGCGGCCTCGGAGTCCTGCTTTCCGTCGATCGACCATGCAAAGAAGGAGGGGGTCCGATTCCGCGACGGAATCATCGAGGTGTGCTGGAACTCTTCCATGTCGCCCAAACCGGCGGGCCAGGCAACCAGCGCGCGGACTGGCGCGCCGTTCTGCTTCACTTCGGCCTCGACGGTGATGACGTAGCTGGAGTCGAAGCGAAAGGTCTTTGTTACGTCGAGACCATTGGCCGCGTAGTGAAACGTGATGGAGGCGGGCGCGACCACGAGCCCGGTGGCCGAGGGTTCGGCGCCGGCGACCGTGAACTGGTAAAGCGCCTGATTCAGCTGCGTAGTAAGCGCCGGATCGTAGGTAAAGAGCGACAGAGGAAGGCCGAGGTGCTCCGCAGCCTCAACGTGCGCGGCAGCCTGGGGCTGCACCAGGTCAAGAGGCTTGCCCGTTGAGTCAAAGTATTTCTTCAGGATCCAATGCTCAACTTGCGCGCCGCGATTGGTGAACTCGATTTTAAAGATCTCATTCTCGACCGTGGTGACGGTCTCAATGGAGGCGGCGATTTGCGGCGTGGCGCTGGGCGGTTGCGCGGAGGCTGCGGCAGATTTTGCCGGACCCTGCGCGGCCTGGGCTACAGGCGCGGCCGGCTGTGTTTGAGTTGCAGCGGGCGGCTGCTCTTCCGGCTTGGGCTTGTTGAAGAAGTACTGATAGCCGAGAAAAGCGGCGAGCACAACCAGCATAAAGGCCATAGTGGAGCGCATGTCGCCACCGCCACCACCACCGCCGGAGCCCTGCGATTGCAGATTGGGATTGTGAACTTCGGG
>CAZANC010000090.1:0-11688 GCA_964486495.1 uncultured Occallatibacter sp. | reverse complement strand
CTGCTATAAAGATGGCCGGACGATTCACTCGGCAAACCGATTGCCCAAAGGATTCCCATGAGAATGGCCGCATCACTCCCTATTGCTTCTGCCCTGATCGCGCTCCTTTTCGCCGCAGGCACTTTCGCTGGGCACGCGCAGCAGCCCGCGCCCGATTCAGGCTCGGCTCCGGCCCCGGCACCGAAGATCGACATGACCCCCGTCAAGCCGGAGTCCGTCGGCTTCTCCCCGGATCGCCTCGATCGCCTCCACGCTGCTATCCAGGAGGAGATCGATCAGAAGCACCTCGCCGGAGCGGTCACAATCCTCGCGCGCCACGGCAAAATCGTGGACTACCGCACCTACGGCATGCGCGACATAGCGGCGGCCACGCCGATGACCAAGGACACCATCTTCCGCGACTACTCCATGACCAAGCCAGTGACCGGCGTGGCCATGATGATCCTTTACGAAGAGGGCAAGTGGCTGCCGTCGGACCCAATCTCGAAATATATCCCCGAGTTTGCGCACCTCAAGGTCTTCAACGGCTTCGATGCCAATGGCAAGATGCTCCTCACCGACCCCGACCACGCGCCTACGATGCATGAGCTGATGACGCACACCGCCGGCTTCACCTACGGCAACAACGACACGCCCGTCGACAAGATGGTCCACGACCTGAAGCTGAACGATGCGAAGAACCTTCAGGAGCGGATCGAACGCCTGGCGCAGGCCCCGCTGCTCTATCAGCCCGGCACGCGCTGGGTTTACAGCCTGTCCATGGACATTCAGGGCTACATCGTCGAGAAACTCTCCGGCCAGTCACTTCCCGACTTCATGCGCGACCACATCTTCGTGCCGCTGGGAATGACCGACGCGGGCTTCTTCGTCCCTGCTGACAAGCGCGCGCGTTTTGCCGCCGGCTACCACGAAACCGATGGCCAGCTCGTCGCCGAAGCCACGACCAACGGGATTCCTGACGACTACGCCACCCAGCCCACCAATCCCGAGGGCGGTGGCGGCCTCGTTTCAACGGCCGAAGATTATTACCGCTTCGCGCAGATGCTCCTAAATGGGGGCGAGCTGGGCGACACGCGCGGCGAAACACGTATTCTGGCGCCGGCAACCGCGAAGCTGATGACGTCGAACCACCTGCCCGCTGCGCTGCTCACAGGACAATTTGGAATCGGCCAGCACATCATGCGGCCGGGCTTCGGCTACGGCTACAACTGCGCGGTCGTTTACGATCCGCCACTCGCCGATCTCTCCGACGGCAAGGGCACATTCTTCTGGGATGGCGCCGCGGGAACCTGGTTCTGGGCCGACCCAACCAACGACATCGTTTTCGTCGGCATGATCCAGCGCCGCACGAGCCCGGACAATCATCACCTGCTCTATCGCGTACATGCGCTCGTCGATCAGGCGCTGGTTGATCCGTCAAAATAGCGCGGACGCGCCTCGCCCGGAGAAAAAAACAATTGAATCACTCGTCTGCCAGCGGCCATCCACTTTGTGCGAGGCTACGACTTTCTCCGCGCCGGGCCGAGATTCGTCCTTACGGTTTCATTTCCTTTTTCACTTCAAAACCCAGGAGAAGCTCATGAAAATCGTTTCGCTAATCGCCCGCCTGCTGCTCGGCGCACTCATGGTCTTCGCTGGCGCCAATCATCTCTTCAACTTCCTTCCCAAGGCGCCCATGCCTCCGGGCCTGGCCGGCCAGTTTCTCGGGGCGATGATTGCTACGGGTTATATGTACATTGTCGGCGTTTGCGAAGTGGTGGCCGGGCTGTTGCTTCTCGTCAACCGCTTTGTGCCACTGGCCCTCACTGTGCTCGGCTCGGTCATTGTCAATATTTTCATCGTGAATCTGCTGATGGCGCCGAAAGCCCTGCCGATCGCGATCATCGTCATCATTCTCTGGATTCTGGCGGCGTATCGGGTTCGCACGGCATTCCTGCCGTTGTTGCAGCAGCGCGTTGCGGAGTAGCCCCGGCGCCGGCGGTTCGCTTTGGTCGCGATCGCCTCGCTACAATCAAAGTAAGCGATGATCCAGTACCTCTATCTCGGCCGCGTGGACTACGGCGAGGCGCTTCGCCTTCAGCAAGAGCTGGTCGCGTTGCGCACCGCGGACCGCATCGGCAATGTGCTCCTGCTGCTCGAGCATCCGCCTGTGCTCACCCTCGGCCGCAACGCAAAACGATCGAACATTCTTGCGTCAGACGAGCTTCTGGCGCAGCGCGGCGTCACGCTGCATGAGGTCAACCGCGGCGGCGACGTCACCTATCACGGCCCGGGCCAGCTCATCGGCTACCCAATTTTCGATCTGCGCAGCCTGCGAAACCCTGGCGGCGTCTGCCCGCCAGGGCGGGGAAATCGTCTCGGGCCCGTCGATTTCGTCCGCCTGATGGAAGAAGCACTGATTCGCGTCTGCGGCAAGTTTGGCGTCCAAGCCGGACGGATCTGCGGCCTCACCGGTGTCTGGTGTGCTGCGCACGGCGGAGCTTTGGATAAGAGTTGTGGAACGACGGCGGAGAAACAGCCTATGGGGGAAAGAAAGATTGCCGCCATCGGAATTCACGTCGCCCGCGGCGTCACTTCGCACGGATTCGCATTCAACGTCTCCACCGATCTGCGCGACTTCGCCCTCATCAATCCCTGCGGCATCACGGACCGCTCCGTTACAAGTCTGGAAAGGGAAATCGCCGAGCCGAAGAGCCTGCCGAGCCTCGAATCGCTGGCACACATGGCCGCACGCGAGTTCGGCTTCGTCTTCGATGAGCCGGTCGCACATGTTGAAAGTCTCGCTGCCCTTCGCGCGCTAGCAGTCGCCGCGCCCGATTTATCGGTCGGCGAATTTCCAGCGCAAGAATTCCCCGCGCAAGACACACCGGTCCAGATTTCGCCCGAAATCGAACGCCTGCGCCGCAGCAAAGATCGGCCAGTTTCGGCCTGAGCGCGCTCGCCAACTCATCGCGCCCGCGATTTATAATCCGGCAGGGGACTGACGCGACGCGCCCGAGCAGTGTTTGGCGCCGACCGGACCGCGAAGAGAGGAACGCATGCCGACGGAAATCATCATGCCCCAGATGGGCGAGTCGATCTTCGAGGGCACGATCACCAAATGGCTGAAGGCTGTCGGAGACACCGTCGCGATCGACGAGCCGCTCTTCGAGATCTCTACCGACAAGGTCGACGCCGAGATTCCCTCGTCCGTCGCCGGAGTGCTGACTGAGATCCGCTTCCCCGAAGGCGCCACCGTCGAGGTCAACACCGTGGTCGGGGTGATTGGCGAGGCCGGCGCAAAAGTCGCCGCTCCGGCAGCGGCAGCGAAGGCCGCGCCAAAGGCGACCGCTCCTGCAGGCAGCGCACCCGAAGTCCCCGCTCTTTCGGTGGCGGCCGGCCGTCGCATCCGCTCGTCGCCGCTGGCCCGCCGCATCGCCAAAGAGCACGGCCTCGAGCTCGGCCGCATCGCAGGCACGGGCTCCGAAGGCCGCGTCACCAAAGACGATGTTCTGCACGCAGCGAACGCACCCGCCGCTCAATCGCCAGTCCAAAAATCTGCCCCACCGCAGGTGGCGCAGGTGCCGCCACCGCCCGATCTCGCAACCCTCCCGGCCGATCCAGTGCCACTCACCCGCATGAGGGCCATCATTGCCGAGCGCATGCTTGAGAGCGTACGCGTCAGCCCTCACGTTTACACCGTCTACAAAGTCGACATGACACGCATTGCGCGCCTCCGCGGGCAACGCAAGGCAAACTTCGACCATCGCCACCACGTCAAGCTCACTTTCATGCCGTTCATCGCCGCCGCCGCCGTTGCCGCGCTGCGCCGCTGTCCCATTGTCAATGCCTCGCTTGAGAATACGGACCAAAGCCTTGCTATCCGCTATCACCGGTCAATTGACCTGGGAATCGCCGTGGCTCTCGACTGGGGACTCATCGTGCCCGTCATTCGCCACGCGGAACAGCGCAGCTTCGCCGACCTCGCCCGCTCCATCGCCGATCTCGCTCTGCGCGCCCGCTCCAAAAAGCTCTCGCCCGATGAAGTCGGCGGATCCACCTTCACGCTCACCAACGCAGGCGCATTCGGCGGCGAGTTCGGCATGCCCATCATCAACCAGCCGGAGTCGGCCATCCTTGCCGTTGGCGGCCTGCGCAAGGAGCCGGCCGTGCTGACCGACGCCGAAAGCAACGATTCGATTGCGATCCGGTCGATGCAGTATTTTTGCCTCGGCTTCGATCACCGCCTCATCGACGGCGCCGATGGCGGCAAGTTCATGCTCGAGTTCAAGAAGACGCTGGAAAGCTGGAATCAGGAGATTGGCTGAGGGCCGCGGTTGGAGCATCCGCGAGACCGGAGCAAACCTCGCGCCGCATCGGAAGAATTACGTTGTCACTTTCAAGCTTCCGGCGGTTTCGCTGACGCTTCAAACGCCGCAATCGCTTCGTGCAGCTTGTTGAAAAACCGATCTGACCCGATCGCTTCCGTGACGTGGTGCCGATCGAAGTCGGACTTCAGATCCCATGGCACGCGCGCAAACGCCAGCTCCACTCCTGCCTCAGTGAGATTCTTTTTCAAACTCTGCAGAACGCGAGCCGCCGTGTAATCAAGGTGCGTCATCGCCTCCGCGTCTACCACCACCCACTTCACAGCTGACGGCATCGGCTGTAACACCTGCGTAACTTCTTCGATAAACCGTCCGGCATTGGCGTAGAAAAGCTCCGCGCCAAACCGGTAGAGGACAAGCCCAGGCTCGGTGACCACATGCGGCGCAACCGGGACAAGCTTCCAGCTTCCGTCCGGGTTTAGTTGCAGGACGCCGCTATGCGGGTGATAATCGTGCCGCACAACGCGCGCCAACGAGACCAACATCGCCAGCACGATCCCCTCTTCCACTCCCACCAGAACCACAACCACCGCGGTCATCACTGCCAGCGCGTATTCCTGAGGGCTCTCCGCCAGGATTTCATGCAGTTGCTTCAGATTGATGAGCCGCAATGCGACGAGGAACACCAGCACGCCCAGCACGCAAGTGGGCAAATGCTCGAGCGGGCCGGTGAGAAACAGCAGCACCACGCCCACTACGACCGCTGTCGCCACCTGCGCCATCTGGCTCTTCCCGCCGGCATCTTCCATCATCGCCGTCTGCGTCGGGCTGCCGTTCACCACAAACCCGCCGCTCAGTGCCGCTGCGGCATTCGCAGCTGAAAGCCCGTACAGATCGATGTTTTCGTCCACCTTCTCGTAGTGTTTCGCCGCATAAATCCGTGCGGTCGCCGCGCTCTGCGTAAGAATCATCACGGCGCACGAGGCCGACACCGTGAGCAGCAACTCCATTTCCTTACGGTCCATTTCGCGCAGGCTGAGCAGCGCCATCAATCCCAGGTGCGGCAAACCGGCGGCCACCGGCCCAATGGTCGCAATCCCGTGTTTTGCAAAATTCCACGCCGCGCTTGCGGCAATCGCGGCCACAACGGCCACCAGCGCTCCGGGCACCTTGGGAGCGAAGCGCCGCACCAGCAAAACAAACGCCAGTACTGAAACCGACAATGCCACCGTGGGCAGATTTGCCTGCGGCAATCCGCGAGCCACCTCCCAAAGCTCAACCACTGGCCGGTGAGAATCCACCGGCACGCCAAACATCTCGCTCAGCACGGAAATTCCCACTTGAATTCCCACGCCGGTAAGAAAGCCCACCAGGACCGTGCGCGAAAGAAAATCTGCGATGAACCCCAGGCGCAGCAGCCGCGCCAGCAGCAGAATTGCAGCCGTCATCACGGCCACAATGCACGCCAGCGCCACATATTGCGCTCCAGCCGGCGTCGCCGCGCCCGAAACACCATCGGCAAAAATCGCTGCCGTTGCTGAGTCAGCCGCCACCACCAGGTAGCGCGACGAACCGAAGGCCGCAAACGCCACCAGCGGCAGCAACAAAGAGTAAAGCCCCGTCACCACGGGCATTCCCGCAATTTTGCTGTAGCCCAGCACCTGCGGGATGTCCATCGCCGCCATCACGACACCGGCGAACGCGTCGCGTAGAGCGCCTGCGCGCTGGATCGGCCGTAAGCCTCGAAACAGATTCACGATCTCAAGACTCCTGTTCGGCCATTTACAAAGATTCGCAACACAGATTCGCAGCCGGTTTCATCGAGATTACTACGAGGTCCAGGCCCTGGCTCGCTCGACGGCCCGCTGCCAAAGCCCGCGCCGATCTGAACGTTCGGACGAGCTCATTTTGGGCTCAAAGCGCACGTCGCCCTTGCGCTCGAGGCGCAGCGCATCGGGGCTGGGCCAGAAGCTTGTCGCGAGGCCGGCGAGATACGCGGCGCCGAGCGCCGTTGTCTCCGTGACGCGCGGCCGGACGACAGGGACGCCGAGAATATCGGCCTGGAACTGCATCAGCAGATCGTTGACTGCAGCGCCGCCGTCGACCCTGAGGGCCTGGAGCGGCGCGCCCGTCTCGCTGTGGACGGCCTCCAGGACGTCGGCCACCTGGAACGCGATGGCCTCGAGCGCTGCGCGCGCAATGTGGCCCGGACCGGTGTCGCGACGCAGGCCGATCAACATTCCTGCCGCGTGCGCGTCCCAGTGCGGCGCGCCGAGGCCCACAAACGCCGGCACAAAGACCACACCGCCCGTGTCCGGCACGCTTGCTGCAAGTGCCTCGACATCCGAGGAGGCGGCAATCAGTTTCAAGTTGTCGCGAAGCCACTGCACCACTGCGCCGCCAATGAAAATGCTGCCTTCGAACGCATACTCGAGGCGCTTCTGCGCGCTTGCCGCAACGGTCGTAATCAGCTTGTGCTGCGACCGCATGAACTCCGTGCCGATGTTCTGCAGCAAAAAGCAGCCCGTCCCGTAGGTGTTTTTTGCCTCGCCCGCGCTCCAGCACAATTGACCGAAGAGCGCTGCCTGCTGATCGCCTGCAATGCCCGCAATCGGCACGCCTCCAAGACCCAGCGTGGTGGTCACCTCGCCCACGCACTCGCACGACCACACAACTTCCGGCAGCATGCTCGCGGGAATCTCGAAGAGCCTCAGCAGTTCCTGGTCCCACTCGCCCTTCACGATGTTGAACAGCAGCGTGCGCGAGGCGTTGGTCACGTCGGTCACATGTTTGTGGCCGCTGGTCAGGTTCCATACCAGCCAACTGTCAACCGTGCCGAAGGCCAGCTCGCCGCGCTCGGCACGCACCTGCGCGCCCTCCACGTGATCCAGAATCCACTTCACCTTGGTCGCCGAGAAATAAGGATCGAGTACGAGGCCGGTTTTCGAGGAGACCATTTCTCCGGCTCCGCTGTCCTCCAGCGCCTTGCATTGCGCCGCTGTGCGACGGTCCTGCCAAACGATTGCGGGATGAATCGCCTTGCCCGTCGCGCGCTCCCACACGATCACGGTCTCGCGCTGGTTTGTGATGCCGATTGCCGCTACGTCGCGCGGCCGCGCTCCCACTTTGCCCAGCGCTTCCACGGCGCAGGAGAGCTGGCTGGTCAGGATTTCCGTTGGATCGTGCTCAACCCAGCCCGCCTGGGGATAGAACTGCTGGAACTCCTTCTGTGCTACGACCGCGATCGCGCCGCTGGCATCGAAGAGAATCGCCCGCGAGCTCGTGGTCCCCTGATCCAACGCAAGAACGTATGTCATAAGCGCCGCTCACCTTTCCGGCGATCAGTCAATCACGTAGGGCTGGACATGAGCAAGGAGACAGCGCGGCGGAGGATTCCATACCCGCAATGCTCAGACTCAGATGCGCGGTTCTGCCGTGGGCAACCTGTCGCCCGCGGCCTCCATCAGGATGCAGAAAGACTGGGCCTCGGTCGAGTTTCCAGGACGGTCGAAGTTCGGTGCGCCGCAGGCGCCCTGGATGTAGCCATCGGCGTCCATCTTCAAACGGGCGGCAGCGCGCATCCGCTCCGCATGCGGCAGATAACTTCCAGGGAGCCAGCCGGCTGTGACGCCCTCAAACACTGCGAACGCGAGCATCTGCGCCAGGTTTGTTTCCACGAAGGTCTCGGGCTGGTCCACCACATTGTGAAAAAGACCGTCGGGCCGCTGGTGTTCGATACATCCGTCCACAATCTCTGCCGCGAACTCTGCCAAAAGCTGGCGGTCCTGGCGGCGCTCGCTCGGCAAATTACGCAGAACACGGGCCAGGCCCACAGCGGCCCAGCCATTGCCGCCGCCCCAGAAGTTGCCGTCCTTGAACTGCCTTTTGCCGTCATCCCAGATGTGGGCGAGGAGCTTCTTTTGCGGGTTCCAGAGCCGCTGCCTGTAGCCATCGATCTGGGCCAGCGCCTCGCCATGGAAGCCCATCGCTGCCAGGAATGGCGGCGCGCAGTTCAGCCCGTCAGACCACATCTCGGGCGCGCCGAAGACGTGATAGAGGACGCCCTCGGCGTTGCGCGGAGCCCGGTTCCGAATCCAGGCCAGCAATTCGTCCACCGCTTGCTGAATCTGCTTGTCGCCGGTCCATTCGGCCACCCTCGCGTAGGCGCAGCCGCCCATGGCCGGATCGGTCGGGCCACCGGAAACCACCACGCCGAGCCGTCCGTCCGGCATCCGCTGCACGATTGCGGCCCTGGTAAGCAGAATCGCTCCGCGCCGATCGCCGGCCTCGACGAGCGCCTCGGCCAGAATGCCTTGCTCCCAGTCGCGGCGCTGCATCGCCAACGCCGCAGTTGCCGCCTTCTTAATCCGGCGGGAGCTTTCCGATTGCAAACTTTCATTCTCCGCCGCGCTAGTTGGACCGGCCAGCTCTTGGCCTGTCGCCGAGGGAAGGGCCATCAGCGGAGCAGCAACCGCAGCAGCGTAGTGCACGAAAGTCCGCCGGTTCACGAGAGCACCTCACAGGAAACGGTTTCTCCATAAAATGGTAGCGTCCGCGTCCAGTCGATCACGCAGGGCAGGGAAGCAGCAAGGCGAGCAACGCCTGATTGTTGGTAGAATTCGCCTGCGACTTAGGCGCTATGGATAACGAGCCGATTAGGACCGAGTACGAACGGGCAACAATCAAAGCGTTTGTCGTCAAAGAGAGACAAGAGCGATTTCTGTATTTGCTGGGGAACCCCAAAAGGCGGAAGAAATTCCTCGACGAGCTCGGGCATTTCCGCTGGTCCGAAAAAAGATTTACGAAGCCGGTAAAGCGGAAAGTTGATCCGACCCTAAGCTTATGGGGACGCCATCTGCAGGGGATCAATGACATCGCCGCTCTCTTAAGATCGCGCGGTGCGGGAAAAACTTGTTGGGTGATTTCCGAACGCGCCGCGATCGACGGGAAAGAGCTTGAGTTAGAGGCCGCGCTCGGAGAAGTAGTCGGCAACAACGCGGGCGTCATTCTGTCGTGCGTCCCAGGGAAACTCGCTTACTTCGAAGGTGAGGATGAATCCTTGTTACTGGCAAAGACTATCCGGTCCACGGATCATGCAGCTTCACCTGAATCCCGCTAACGTCGCGCGTATTCCGAGTGACAAAAACCAGTCCGTGTTCGACAGCAGTCGCAGCGAGCAACGTATCGACAACCGGTCGCGGTCGATCACCCGACCAGTCTCCCCACAGCCGCGCGGTGGCCGCGTCGATGTTCAGAATGCGGTCGGCAAATCCGAATTCCAGTCCCTCGACCCACGCCGCCAGGCTTTTCGCGGTGGTCGGGTCCGTGCGCATTTTGGCAGCCACGCCCTTGCGCAACTCGCCAATCGTTATTTCGTGTCGCTTACCGCACATTCCCTGCCTTATTTTCCATCACTACATTCGAAAACACTGCCGTGTCCACCGTCTCCGGCAGGTGCGAGCAGAACCCGATGCCCACATAAAACGGCGCATCCAGATGCAGCTTGATTGGCGGGCCGAACTGGTGCATCGGCTCGCCATCGAGGCTCACCCAGATCGTAAACTCGTCGCCGTGCTTCTCGATCCCGATGCGCCTGGGGCTGATCGTCACCAGGCTGTCAGGACTCGCGCCGCCCGGCCGCCCGCGCCCGCCCATGCGAAATTCCATATCCGTCACACGCGTGTCTTTCTCCGGCCGCCAAGCCAGGTGCACCATTCCCGCTCCGTGTTCGGCCACCATCGCTGTCTTCGAATCATCGTCGAGGCTTTGTCTGATCATCACCACGACCTTGCGGTCACCGTAGCCCTTCGGGTCGGGGAAGTTGATGTCGGCTGCCAGCGACACGTCGCCCGACATGTGCTTCCATAGGAACCGAAACTCGTCGCGCGTGTACCAGATGTTGTACCCGGCGGAATTGATGGTGTATTGCCCCGTCGCGGCATCGTAACTTGCGCTGCCCGGCACAAGCGCGCTGCCAATGTCCGATTGGCCATCGAAAACCCCAATTGAAGCATCGAAATTTGTACTCGGCCGGTGAAAGTCCGCGGGCGGCGCCACCTGTTGATGAGTCGCCGAGCCGGGTAACGCCCAATCCGGCACCGGCGACAGCGGATTCTGCGCAGGCGGCGTCTGCGCGTGGAGCATCCGTGTTGCGCCCGAAACAGCCAGCGCGGCCAGAAGAGAGGTCGAAACAAACAGTCGACAAAGGTTGTGAATTCTCATGGCAACCCACTCTACCAGACCCTTTGCGCCGCTGCCCAAGAGTCTATTCCATTGTCGTTACCCAGCCCCTCGTGTTGTACCATTCGATTGGATTAACACGCTTGAAAAGGCCTGATTGATGACCCCCACAACATCTCCCACACTTCTTGTTCTTGCAGCCGGAATGGGCAGCCGCTACGGCGGCCTGAAGCAAATCGACCCCGTTGGCCCCGCCGGCGAAACGATCATCGACTACTCCATCTTCGACGCTCTCCGTGCCGGGTTCGGCAAGCTGGTCTTCGTCATCCGCAGAGACATCGAGCAGCAATTCCGCGAGATCGTCGGCGCGCGCTTTGAACAACGCGTTGCGGTCGACTACGTCTTTCAGGCGCTTGAAGACATTCCTCCGCGCTTTGCTGTGCCTCAAGGGCGCACCAAGCCGTGGGGCACCACGCAGGCCATTCTGCTCTGTGCAGACGCGATCCACGAGCCCTTTGCCGCTATCAACGCCGACGATTTCTATGGCGCGGATGGCTACCGGTCACTGGCCGGGCACCTGACGTCCGGCTCGCCCGACTATGCGATGGTCGGCTTCGTCCTTCGCAACACACTCTCCGATTTCGGCTCGGTAGCGCGCGGTGTGTGCCAGGTTTCCGACGACGGCTACCTCGAGCACATCGTCGAGCTCACTAAGGTGGAACGCGACGCAAACGGCGCCCGCAACACCGACGCCGCCGGCACAGTTACAAAGCTCACCGGCGACGAGCCGGTCTCGATGAATATGTGGGGATTCACGCCCCAGGTCTTCGATCAACTGTGCGAGCGTTTCGAAAAGTTTCTTGAGGCCAATGCTGCCGACTTGAAATCGGAGTGCTACATTCCCAACACCGTCGGCGAGCTGGTGCGCGCCGGGGAGGCGCGGGTCAAAGTGTTGCGCTCGCGGGATTCCTGGTTCGGCGTCACCTATCGTGAGGACCGCCCGCGCGTTGTTGAGAGCATCCGCCGCCTGATTGCCGATGGCTTATATCCTGAAAGACTCTGGTCATGAGCGGACGGCCCGACGCCCGCGCCGCGGCAAGCCAATTCGAATTCAGCGGCGAAGTCCTGAGCCTGACGCCCCATGGTGGCGGCCACATCAACGACACCTACCTCGTCACCTGCGAGGCGCAGGGCGCGCCCG
>CAZANC010000089.1:0-11849 GCA_964486495.1 uncultured Occallatibacter sp. | reverse complement strand
CGATGCTCTATGCCTTCGGCTTCATGGGCCTGTTCACCATCGGCGGCATGACGGGCGTCTTCCTCGGCTCGACCGGCACCGACATTCACCTCACGGAGACCTACTTCATCGTGGCCCACTTCCATTTCGTCATGGTCGGCGGAATGCTGATGGCGTTTCTATCGGGCATTCACTTCTGGTGGCCCAAGTGGACCGGCCGCATGTATCCGGAGAAGATCTCGCAGTTTGCAGCCGTTGTCACCTTTATCGGTTTCAACTTCACGTTCTTCCCGCAGTTCATTCTGGGCACACTGGGCATGCCGCGGCGCTATGCCGCCTACCCGCCTGAATTTCAGGCGCTCAACGTCTTCTCCACCGCGGGCGCGACTATCCTCGGCATCGGTTACCTGCTGCCCATTCTTTACCTGACCTGGTCGCTGAAATACGGTGCCATAGCCGGAAACAACCCCTGGCAGGCAACTGGCCTGGAGTGGCAAACACAATCGCCACCGTTGACCGAGAACTTCCCAGAGACCCCCATCATGGACCACGAAGCCTACGACTACGAGTGGCTCGAGCGGCAGGAAGAGAAAGAGGTGGCGAGTGTCGGATAGCACGGCAATCTCCAACAGCGCTGCCGCGGAGGCTGGCGATTCTCATCATGGGGAGCATCCGCCCTATCAGCGCCACCACTTCGAGACCGTCGATCAGCAGTTTGACGCCACCAACTTTGCCATGTGGCTCTTCCTGCTCACGGAGGTCATGTTCTTCGGCGGGCTGTTCACCGCCTACCTGATCATGCGCAACTGGTACTACCCGGCGTTCGTTGAGGGTTCGCACCAGTTGAGCATCTTCTGGGGAACCGCCAACACCGCGGTTCTCATCCTGTCCAGCTTCACCATGGCTATGGGCGTTTGGTCGGCCGAGACGCGCCGCAAGGGCGCATTGGTTCTCTGCCTTTCGCTCACCTTTGTCCTCGGATTAGTCTTCCTCGGCATCAAGACCATCGAGTATCACGAGAAGTGGGAGAAGCACCATGTCCCTGGGTTGAACTGGAGCGATGCGTCGTTCCTCAATCCGGCCTCCGATCCCGAAGTGCACAAGGATTATCCTGGCGACCAACCGCTGCAGCCAGACATGGCCCAGAAGACCGAGATGTATTTCTTCCTCTACTTCGCCATGACCGGAATGCACGCCCTGCACATGATCATCGGTATTTCGATCTTGGGGTTCATGATTGTCCGCGCTCGAGCCGGAGCCTACACGACAGGGCACGTGACCTACGTTGAGAACTTCGGCCTTTACTGGCACTTCGTGGATATTGTCTGGATCTTCCTGTTCCCATTGTTGTACCTGATAAGCCGGCACTGACAGGATGGATGGAATGAGCGAACACAACCAACAATTCGAGCAAAAGGAAGAGCACGACCAGGAACATCACATCGTGAGCCCGGTAATCTACCTGGTGATTCTTCTGGCGTTGCTGGTGGGCACTGGTCTCACCGTCTGGGCGTCCTATATCGACCTCGGCGAGTGGCATATCGCACCGGGACTCACCCTTTTCTGGAATCCCGCCGTCGCGCTCGCCATCGCCTGCACCAAGATGGTTTTGGTTGTGCTGTTCTTCATGCACGTGAAGTACAGCACCAAACTGACCAAGCTCACAGTGGCTTCGGGGTTGTTCACCTTCCTCGTGCTCATTGGAATGACGATGGCCGATTACTTCAGCCGCGCCTGGGGACGGTGGTAGAAAAACAGTTCTCAGTTGTTAGTTGTCAGTCATCAGAATGAGGGCCGCCGGAAGGCGGCCCTTGCTATTAGATCGAGGCGTTAACCAACACCATCGGGATACATTTCCAGCATTTCGTCGTCGGAGTAGCTAACGAGAAAGCGAGCGTGGGTCCGAAGGCCCTTCTCAATCGCGATGACACTGAGAATTGCCAGAACCAACTCCGGATCCTGAGCGCCAGGTAATTCGGAAAGTCCATTTTTCGATAAGTCACGGATCGCATTGAAATAGTCATTCTTAAGCCAGTCAGGAACGTCGGGGTTACGTCCTTGGCCACGGGCTAGCTCGATGATCGAAACAATCGCGTAGACATTCCAATCAAGCAGACCGCGATCGCGGCAGATTCTCGCGATGTGAGGTACGGCAGCGAACGATGCTTCACCCACGTCGCCCTGATGGTGAAGTTCATCCCAAAGCTCGTTCCAAATCGGATCACGACCGTCTTCGCTCTCAAGTCGTTTGAGCAACGGCCGTGGGTCAAAGGGCGATCGATAGCCTCCATCCATTTGAGTCCAGCGCGGATCATCGAAGCCAATCATTTGAGCAAAGGCTACCACGATTGCGCAAATTGAGTTGGGTGTCAGTCCCTTAAGAAAACCTCGGTTAAGAGAAGATAAGATCGTGCGGATTTTCGTCGGTCGGATAGAGTGGGCCGCGTTTGCCCTTGCTGCGAATCAGCGGACCGGTTACATACCGGTCCTTGCGGGGTTCGGTGTAGGTTTGCACAATCGCGGACACGATAAGCGAACGGACCGATGTGCCGGAACTCTCCGCAAGCCGCCGCAGGTGCTCGTGCAGTGACTCCGGAATATCGACGGTGACCCGAACTGCCATGACATGATTATGGCGCAAACGACATGAATATGAACCCAGCGATCTTCCGCTGTTCGGGCCCTACAGCGTCGGCTTCGGCGGCTTCACAACCGTCCACGCATTGGCACCGGTCACCTTGACCGGACGCCGGTAGAGCTTGCCGTTCTCCGCCACGTAAACCCAGCTCGCATCGGCTGCGCCGGCAAAAGTGATGGCCGTAATCGGCGCGCCCGGCACAGGCGGATTCAGGATCTCCGCCACGCGGCCGTTTTGCATGGAGATCTGAATGCCCAGCGGCGTGGCGAAATACACTATGCCGTTCACGTCCTCGACTGCGCCGCGCGTTCCGCTTTGCCAGCTCATCATCGTGGTCTCCGGCAGTTCCAGACGGTAAAACGGTTCTCCATTCTCGAGCGTGCCGTCCGCCGCGATCTGAAAGGACCAGCTATAGCGCGAGACCGTGTCAGTCACCACGAGCATTGATTGATCGGGCGAAAGAGCCAACCTTTTGGGAGCAATCAATTCCCCGCTCAGATCGGTCCAGCGCAGCGCCACGCGCTGCTGGCCCGAAGGATCGATTACGCCAACCGTCGCCGTGGACCCGTCGAGAAAGTAGATCGTGCCGTTCTGGGTTATTGCGAAGTCGGCGACATCCACGAGATTCCTGGCGATGGTTTTCTGGTCGCTCGCCGTGCCGGTCGCCGTGTTCGAGGAGACAATTTCCCCGTTCGAGGGCGAGTACGTGTAGAGGCGATCGTTCGCGCCCATGCGGAGAATCGAAGTGTCGTTGGGAGGCTCGGCGAATCGCGCAATCTTGCCAGTCGTGTCCATCCTGTCGACCGTTGCGGCGTGCGAATCGGTGAAGTAGACGTTACCGGCGCCGTCAGCCGTCAGGCTTGAAATGGAACCGTAGTCGCCGCCAATCTGTTGCCACGGCTTGTCGACGAAGATCGTCGAGAAAACCGTCCCCGAAGGATCCCAACCCGGCTTCTGCGCGGCTGCCGGCTCGTGCGCGACGATCGGCGCGGGATAGTCGCGCCACAGCCAGCGCAGCGCGTCGGGCAGGATCGCCCCGCCATGTTTGGTGCTGTGCCCGTCTGTGCCCATCACCAGCTTGGCGTCGTAGCCGGCAAACTCCAGCGCCTCGTACATCACCTGGTTATTGATGGGCCAGCTCCCGGCAAAGTTGGTTCCGTAAGGCTCCGAGGGAACGATGTGATCGGCACTCCCGTCCTGCATGAAGACGCGAATTGGCTTGGGCTCCGTCTTGCGCACCAGCGCGGGCAGCGCGTCCGCGCCCTTCATCGAGACGTACGTCCCGATGAGGCTCAGCACGCGATGAAACTGGTCGGGCCGGTTCCACGCCGCCATGAATGCGCCGACCGCGCCCGTGCTCACGCCGCTCAAGGCACGGTCGTCGGGATTCTTCGACAGATTGTACTGTTTCGCGACTTCGGGAATCAGTTCGTTCAGCAGAAAATCCGAGAATCGCGGCGTCAGCAAATCATATTCATAGATTCGGTTGTAGCGGTTCTGGGCGATATCCGCGTGTGATGGATCAGTAACCACGGGCAAAATACCGGGATCGACAAAGATCGCGATCATCGCCGGCAAATCGTGTTTGGCGATCAGGTTGTCCAGGACCACCGGAACGCGCAAGCTGTCGCCGAGCGCCTGGCTGCCGTCAAGAAAAATCATGAACGGCGTCGGCTTGCTTGCGTCGTATTGCGCAGGCACATAGACCGCGCAATTGTGCGGCGTGCCAGGATAGTCTTTGCCCGGCGCCAGCGTGAATTTGGTCACCGTACCTTTAGGCACGCCGTCGTGCGGCTGCGAATCGGGGCCAAGCGTGTAGTCCTGGGCCTGAAGACCCATTGCGGCAACGGCCAAAAGGATCGAGAATACAGCACGGCGCATCGGGAGACCTCAATCGCGAAGAAGCGGCGATGTGCGGAAACGCGCGCAGGAGCGCGACAATTCCATCCTAACCGCTCCGCTGTGGCGTGTATCCCGCTCGGATTCCTGCACGGTGAGGCTGCGCGCTTCCACGCCTGTGTCACGGGTCACAATTGATGTTCCTTCGCACTGTCCTATAATGGGCGGCAATCTCATTCCCGGAAATTGCGTGTTTCGTTTAGCGTTATCGGATGGATTCCGTGCTCATCCCCATTGGAAAGTTTTCAGAATAGGGGAAGCCGGAGTCGAGGTCTGGTTTCGCGTGACGAATCCAATGTTCGATCCGAAATGTGTGGGCCCGGTTCGTGGCGACGGGGCAGGGAAGCGACGTGAGCGGCATTCAACCCAGGGCGCGCGGGCTGGTGCAGCCTTGGCCTCGTGCCTCCTGGCGCTTCTCTCGCTGGGCCCGGTGGCTCATGCGCAAAATCCGGAGTCACAATCCAATCCTGCTCCGCAGCAAACGCTCAAGCCCCCGGCGCTTCCTCCCGGGGTTGTTGAGGCGCTGCGTTTTCTCGCCCAACGCGGATGGACACCTGGCCATAGCCTGCTGCCCAGGCCGGGCGCCCTCCGCCGCTTAGGCGGAATAAGCCTCGGCGGTCCATTCAGCACTCCGGCGGTCCAGGCCCAAAGCACAGGGAGCAGCGCTGGCTCCAACACCTGGCAACCCCTCGGCCCCACAGCCGTTCAAACCCCCGATTTCGGCCTGGTAACGGGCCGTGTCGCTGCAATCGCCCTCGATCCCTCCGATGCCACTGGCAACCGCCTGTACATCGGCACCACGGGCGGCGGTGTATGGGTCGCCAATAATGCCGGTGTTTCCGCGCCCGCCTCCATCGTCTTCGCTCCGCTCACCGATAATGTCCCGGCTCTCAGCGGAGCCAATGACGCTTCCATCAGCATTGGCGCTCTTACGGTGCAGCCGGGCGAAACCGGCGTCATTCTTGCCGGCATTGGAGACCCCAACGACGTGCTCGACTCCTATTACGGCGCCGGCATCCTGCGCTCCACTGACGGCGGCAACACCTGGAGCCTGATCCAGCAGACCGTGGACGAGGAGCAGGGCCTCAGCGCAAAGGACGCCAATTTCGTCGGGCAGGGCTTTGCGGGCTTCGCCTGGAGTTCCGTAAATCCGCAGCTTGTGGTAGCCGCGGTCTCTCAGGCCTATGAGGGCACGCTGGTGGGCGCCGATTGGCTGGTCAACACCTTCGAGGGCCTCTTCTATTCCACGGATAGTGGAGCCACCTGGCATTTGGCCACCATCACCGATGGCGTTGGCGAAATCCTTCAGGGTCCGCTAACTCCCCTCGCTTCGCAGGGCAATGCCGCCACTGCGGTGGTTTGGAACCCGGTGCGGCGATTGTTTGTTGCCGCAGTGCGCGATCACGGCTATTACCAGTCGCCGGACGGCGTCACCTGGACGCGCATGGCTGCACAGCCCGGCGCCGGGCTCACAACCGAGATGTGCCCCCCTAACCCTGGGCAGATCGGCTCCATCGACTGTCCCATTTATCGCGGCGCACTAGCCGTGAATCCCCAAACCGGTGACACGTTTGCATGGACCGTCGACCTGAATAATCAGGACCAGGGGCTCTGGCAGGATCAGTGCGCCATCGGGGGCGGCGTGTGCAGCAATCCAACCATCACCTTCGCCACAGAGTGGAACACCGCGGCGCTTGAAGCCAGCACGCTCCAGGGCGCAGCCACGATCCTGGATGGCGACTACAACCTCACGCTGTCCGCGGTTCCATCCCAGCAGGACACGCTCGTGCTGGCCGGAGCCAACGACCTTTGGAAATGCAGCCTGGCCATGGGATGCGTGTGGCGCAATACCACCAACTCAACCACTTGCATGAGCGCGCAGGTGGGCGAATACCAGCACGCGCTGGCCTGGAACGCCGTCAACCCGCTGGAGATTTTTCTGGGCAACGATAGCGGGCTTTGGCGTTCGACCGACGCCATCGGTGAGACAGGATCACCCTGCGCGGCAACCGACTCCTCGCACTTTCAGAACCTGAACGGCGCCCTGGGATCGCTGGCAGAAGTGGTCAGCCTGCCTTCGGTTTTGACCTCGCAGTTCAGCTTGATGGCTGGTCTGGGCGTGAATGGAACCGCGGGCGTGAAAAGTTCTGCCGTCACCGTGGACTGGCCCCAGATTCTCTCCGGCTATGGCGGCCCAGTGGCCATCGATCCCGGCAGCAACCGCAATTGGTACGTGAACAACCAGATGGGAGTCGCCATCTACCGGTGCTCGCAAGCAGCTCTGTGCACGCCCGCAGACTTCGGCATAAGTCCGGCGGTCACCTCCGCGGACGTTGGCGGCGACGGTGACACCATGCCCACGCCAGCGCCGTTTCTGGTCGATCCTGCCGATAGCGACCAGTTGCTCATCGGTACCTGCCGGGTTTGGCGCGGCCCGGCCAACGGTGTGGGCTGGAACGCAGGCAACGCGATCAGCCCGATCCTGGATAGCGGAGCCATCGGCGCTCCCTGCAATGGCGATGGACTCATCCGGGTCATGGCCGCCATGCTGCTCCCCACCGGCAGCGAAGTCATCGATGTGGGCATGTATGGCGCCGCCAGCAATGGCGCCAACCTGCCCGGCCATATTCTCAGCGCGGTCTTCGATCCCTCCTCCAGCGCTGCGCTCGCGTGGCAGGATCTCACGCTGAATCCCGTCCTCAACGACACCTTCTCGCTGAATTCAGAAAACTTCGATATCTCCAGCGTCACCATCGATTCTCACGATCCAACCGGCAACACGGTGTATATAACCTTGGCTGGTATGGAAGGCTCGGCGGCAAAAATCCAAGTCGTATACCGCTCAACCAACGGAGGCGCAACCTGGACCGGCATCACGGCGAACTTGCCTCTCGCGCCCGCCAACAGTCTTGTCATCGACCCGCAAAATGCGAATACGATCTACGTAGCTACGGATCAAGGCGTGTACTTCACCACGCAGGTTGCTGAGTGCGTGCAATTGACCTCCAACTGCTGGTCGGTGTTTGGCTCGGGATTGCCCGCCGCTCCGGCCGTGGCCCTCAGCGCCGTTTCCGGCTTGTCTTCCGCGCCGGTGCTGGTTGCCGGTACGTATGGGCGCGGAATCTGGCAGACCCCGCTATGGAGCGCGGGGACGAGCCTGGCCGCCGCAGCCGCCACCCCTTCGTCGCTCGCCTTTCCCAGCCAGGTCTTCAACACAGCCAGCAGTTCGCTCACCGTCACCCTTGCAAACACCGGCAGCCTCGCGCTCACACCCACGTCGATCGCGATGGACGGGAACTTCAGCGAGACCGACAACTGCGTGAATGCGACCGTCGCCGCGGGTGCAAGCTGCGCTATCCAGGTGACGTTCACGCCGCAAGCCACGGGGCCGCTGAGCGGCGAAATGACGATCTACGCCAACGTCTACGGCGGACAACTGGCAGTCGACCTCACCGGAACCGGCGCCCCGGCGGGCGTGGTAAGTCTGACCCCGGCCACCGTCACCTTCGGCCAGGTGGAGGTGGGAACCACGTCTGCGCCGCTCTCGGTTACCGCGGCCAACAGTGGTGCGGCGGCGATTCCCATCGGCAGCGTCGTCATCACGCCTCCGTTCGTTGTTTCCAGCAACTCCTGCGGGACACTTAGCCTGGCGCCAAACTCCAATTGCCAGTTGGCGGTGGAATTCACGCCCACCGAAGCCGGTCCGGCCTCCGGCCTGCTCAGCTTTACCGATGGAGCGGGCACGCAAACCGTGGAACTCCTGGGGACAGGCGCTTCTCCGCCTACTGACGTCCTCAATCCCACATCGCTTTCCTTCCCGCCGACGCCGGAAGGCCAGCTTTCTTCCGCGCAGACCGTGACATTCACGAATTCAGGCGGCCTGCCTCTAACTTCGATCGCCATTTCAGCGAGCTCGCAGTTCCAGGAGTCGAACACGTGCGGAACGCAACTGGCGGCCGGTGCGGTCTGCACCATCAGCGCGATCTTCGCTCCTACTCAAACGGGTGCAGTCACGGGCGCGCTCACTATCGGCGATATCCTGCGCTCGCAACCGCAAACTGTGTCGTTGAGCGGAACGGGACTCGGAGCCCCGGCCTTGAGCGTCAATCCCTCCAGTCTGACCTTCACCAACCAGCAGCCCGGCGTGCCCAGCGCGCCGCAAACGGTCACCGTCAGCAACACCGGCGGATCGCCCATGGCGAACGTCGGATTTTCGCTCACCGGCGCCGCCGCCTCCAGCTACTCGATTGCCGCCACTACCTGCGGGGCGCTGCTCGCCAGCGGAAGCAGTTGCACGGCGCAGATTGTCTTCACGCCCGGTGCGACTGGCGCCATCGCGGCCACGCTCGCGGTTTCTTCGTCCACCTCCGGCGTCGCCCCGGTTTCGGTCCCGCTGAATGGTTCCGGAATGCTTTCCTCGGGCCTGACCACTAACCCGGCTCAGATTGCATTTCCCGTCGTGGCTGCAGGCCAGTCCAGCACCGCGCAACCAGTGACCGTCACGAACTCTTCCAGCTACGCCATCAGCGCGGTTTCTCTTGCCGCTGCCGCGCCGTTCAGCGTCACGCAGAACACTTGCACCGGTGGCCTGGCCGCTGGCGCCAACTGCACCGCCTCGGTCGTCTTTCAGCCCAGCGCAGGCGGCTCCGCAACCGGAGCGCTCACCGTGACCTCCTCCGCCGTTGCCACGCCGGCCACCGTGCCGCTCTCGGGCACCGGATTCGATTTCGCCGTGAGCATCACCGGCTCAACGAGCCAGACCGTCGCCAGCGGCCAGCAAGCCAGCTTTACCATGATCGTCGCACCAATCGGCTCCGGCGGCGCTTTTGCATTCTCCTGCGGCACGCTACCCACAAATGCGCTCTGCCTCTTCAACCCCGCCACGCAGACGCTCAACGCCGGCGTTCAGGGCACCGTTCTGGTCGAGATTTCTACGGGCAACGGATCGACGGTTCAGCTTGAAAAACCGGATTTTGCCAAACCGGATTTTGCCAAACCGAATCTTGGCGAGCCGGATGTTGCTCGGCCAGACGCCGCCGGGCCGAGTTCCGGCCGTCCCGCCTTCCCGCGCGCTTTGCCTTTGGTCTGCGGGCTGCTGCTCGTGCCGCTGGCATTTTTCAAGCGCCGAAAGCTCTTTCTGCTGGTTGTCATGGCCGCGATTTTTACGAGCGGCGTCTCCAGTTGCACCAGTTCCGGCGGAGGCACCGGAGGAACCGGCGGCCAGGGCGGAGGCAACAATACGCCGCCGGGCACGTACACGATTCCCGTCAGCGTGACCTCCATGGGCATCACGCATTCGTTGAACGTGACCCTGACGGTCGATTAACTACCGGGTGTTTTGCGATCCGTTTTGCGATCTGTTTTGCGATCCGATTTGCGAACATGGAGCGGCTATACTTGAGCCTCGAGACAAAGACCAGAATGTCTGCCAAAGTAACCGTCGAAGATGTGGAGCGCGTAGCCGAACTGGCGCATTTGGAGCTGGCGCCTGAAGAGGTTGGGCCGATGTTGCGCGACCTGAACGCGATTCTCGACTACGTCGCCGAGCTGAATGAATTGGACACATCGAACGTCGTGCCATTGGCGCAGATGGGCGAGCTCGAGGGCGGCGCCATCGCGGCTCTTCGCGCTGACCAGGTGCGGCCTTCGCTTGATCGCTCCGCCGTCATGTCCCAGGCGCCAGAAACCGACCGGGTTTTCTTCAAGGTTCCGAAAGTGATCGAGCGATAAAGAATTTTCCGGCCGGAACGAAAGAACAAACGACCCGAAGAGGAAGATCGATTGCCCAGCGAGACAAAGTCCGCCGAAACCTACGTCGAAAAGCCCAGGACTCTTGCCGCTTTGCACGTGGAGATCGCGTCGGGACGCACCAAGGCCTCAGAGCTCGCCGCCGCTTACTACGAGCGCATTGAGAAGCTCAACCCACGCCTGAACATCTTTCTCAGTCTCACCAAAGAACGCGCTCTCGCTCAGGCCGCGCGCATCGATGCCATCGCCGCCAAAGGCGACCCGCTCCCAGCGCTGGCCGGAATTCCTGTCGGCATAAAAGACGTGCTCGTCATGCAGGGCGCGCCGTCCACGGCAGGCTCCAAAATCCTTCAAGGCTATCGGCCGCCTTACGACTGCACGGCCGTCGCGCGGCTCGAGGCCGCGGGCGCGGTGCTTCTGGGCAAAACCAACTGCGACGAATTCGCCATGGGCTCCTCGAATGAGAACTCGGCCTATGGGCCCGTGCGCAATCCCGTCGATCTGGACCGCGTTCCCGGCGGCTCCAGCGGCGGCTCGGCCGCGGCCGTTGCCTCCAACCTCGCCGTGGCCACGCTCGGCACTGATACCGGCGGCTCCATTCGCCAGCCGGCCAGCTTCTGCGGCGTGGTCGGCGTGCTGCCCACCTACGGCCGCGTCTCGCGCTACGGCCTCATCGCGTTTGCCTCCTCGCTCGACCGCATCGGCCCCCTTGCATCCAACGTCCGCGATGCCGCCACGATGCTCGGCGTCATCGCCGGCCACGACCCATGCGATGCCACCAGTTCCCCGGCTCCCGTCCCGGACTACGCCGCCGAAAGCGATAGGCCCGCTACGGGCCTGCGCATTGGTGTGCCCGCCGAATACTTTGGCGACGGTCTCGATCCCGAAGTGCGCGCGGCCATCGAAAAGGGAATTGCAGCGCTCCAGGCCGCCGGCTGCACCATCAAGCCGGTCTCGCTGCCACACACTAAGTACGCCGTTCCGACCTACTATCTGGTGGCAACGGCCGAGGCCAGCGCCAACCTCGCCCGTTTTGACGGCGTCCGCTACGGCTACCGCTCGCCCTCGTCCGCCACGCTCTCCGACATGTATTCGCACTCACGCGACGAGGGCTTTGGCGCCGAGGTCAAGCGCCGCATCTTCCTCGGCACCTACGCGCTCTCGGCCGGCTATTACGACGCCTACTACCTCAAAGCGCAGCAGGTTCGCCGCCTACTCGCTGACGAATTCATCCGCGCTTTTGCTGAAGTTGACGCCATCGTCACCCCTACCTCGCCCTTCCCCGCGTTCAAGCTCGGCGAAAAGACCGGCGATCCCCTCGCCATGTATCTCGCCGACATTTACACCGTCACCGCCAGCCTGGCAGGCATTTGCGGTGTCTCGGTGCCGTGCGGCAAGACGAAGGCTGGTCTGCCCGTGGGCATGCAGGTTCTTGCCCGCCACTTTGGCGAGAGCACGGCTTTCCGCGTGGCGCGGGCCGTGGAGGCAGCCGGAATCTAGGAGTAAGGGCCATGAGCAAGTCTGCAATTTTCTCGGTTTTGCTTTTGTCGGCAACAATTGGCGTCGGACCTTTTGCCCACGCCGC
>CAZANC010000088.1:0-11955 GCA_964486495.1 uncultured Occallatibacter sp. | reverse complement strand
GTCCATTTCGCACTGGGTCGATGGCCAGATTCAGGATTGGCGTTGCATCCCGGGAATGTTCTGTGCTGGAGAAGACGTCCAGGCCGGCTGAGTGCGGGCGTTGTCCCGCAGAAGCACCCGGTAAGCTAAGGTCCGCAATTGCCGCGGGATGAGCCGGACCGGCATGCGCAACACAATGTTCCGGACGCACTCGTAGCCGTTCAGGAATCCCATTTCGAGCAGTGCGAGCTGCATCCTTGTCTCCTGCTTCACGTAGCCAAGACCCCCTCTGCGCCCTTGCATTCCCGCACCGCATCGTGCGTAAACCAGAACGTCTGAAAGATTTTCCAGACGGCAGCCGTGTACGATCATTCTTGCCCACAGGTAGTAGTCCTCGAATCCCGGGCAAGGCCGGTAATTCCCTGCCTCCAACACGGCCGCTTTCCGGAATATCACTGTCATGTGATTCAACGGATTGCGGTATTTCGCGAACCTCAATAAACCCAGACCGGAGCAGGGCAATCGCCGGATCGCTCGCGGCGTCAACCGGTCGTCGTCGAACTCTGCAGTCGCGCCCCCGACCACATCCACGCCGGGATTCGCTTCGAGGAAGGCAAGCTGTTTCTCAAACCGGTCCGGAACGCTGATGTCGTCGCCGTCCACGCGCGCGACAAATTCGCCGCGACATTGGTCGAGCCCTTCCGAGAGCGCAATGCCGAGCCCCTTGTTGACAGGAAGTCGCACCGAAACGATGGGTAAGCGGGTTCTAAACGAAGCAATCACCGATGCAAGATCCTCCCCCAGCGGTCCGTCCTCAACCAGCACAACTTCGTCTGGGCTGAGCGTCTGCCCGCAAAGGCTCTCCAGACTCTGGCGCAGGAACCCGGGAACTTCTTTTCCGTACACCGGCAAGAGCACCGACAGGCTTGCTGGCATTACATCGCTCCCGCGCACTCTGCGCGTAAAGAACTGCTGGATTGCAGAACATCGGAATAAAAACTCTGATAGGAATTCGACATGTTGCGAGCAGAGATGCTCTCGAGAACCAGCTGCGGCGGCTGGAATTTAACCTTCGCATCTTCTGTGTCGATCTTGTCGAGAGCGGCCCGGATGGATTCCTCATCTCCTTGCCCGAAGATCCTCGCCTGGTCTGGAAACAGGCCCTGGATGTACCGATGCGCAGGAATGTCCGAGACTAGAACCCGGATTCCGCACGCGCAGCCTTCCAAAAGAGCGGTGCCCAGTCCTTCGGAACTGGAAGCGGAGATGAGGATGTCTGACGCTCTTAATATGTCGCCGATATCGTTGCGCGCACCGAGGAAGACTACGTTTGAAGCCCCGGAAGCAAGGCTTTCGCATTCCTGGCGAAGGGGACCATCACCCGCGAAAACCAAAAGGCCGCGCCGCGATAACCTGGAAGCGCGGAAGCCGCTCAATACCGCGCCAGGATTCTTGAGGCTCCTCAAAGCTCCGGTGTGCACGACAACAACAGCGTCGGATGGCCAACCCAGGCGATCCCGGAGCGCCGTCACGATTCCCGGGTCCGGAGCGGGATGAAAGACATCGGTTTCAACCCCGTTAGGAATGGCCAATGCCGTCACTCCGTGGCGTGACGCAACTTCTGCGAGAGGCTGTGAAACCGCGACTACACCGGTCAGGCGCCGCAGCGCCGCATATTCGCACATTGCCCCCACGGCGCCGATCGAGCGGCCGTAGGCGGAGCGGTAATCGTAAAAAAGATCGGAGTGGAGGGTTGAGACCACCGGGCATGCCGGGACTGCCAGGGCGGCCAGGACGTCTGCTCGAATCCCGTGGCTATGAACCAGATCAGGACTGATCTCCGAGATCATGCGGCGCACCTCTCCAATCCCGAATAGGAGAGACTTGGCGCGGGAGAGTCCCAGTTGCCTGACCGGGACACCAAGACGCCGAAATGCATCGACAAGGCTGTCGGCTGGTTCAGGAGACAGAGTGGCAACAACAGTCCGGTATTTGGCTGGGTCCAGGTACCGGGTGATGTTGTACAACCCGCTTATTGGACCGCATCTCCCTAGAGCTGCGACGATTGAAAGCACCGTGTAGGGCAAGAGGCCGCCTCCTTCCTGTCACAGCCGGCTGCCCGGGCTCCGAGCAGACGCAAAAAGCCGCCGGAACGCCGGGAAATCGCTTCAGGATAATCAGGAATGGTTGGGGAATCGCCGCCGGGCGCTGGAGCATCCAGCCGACGTGAGCCAAATTTGACGATGGTGACGAGCAGATTCAAGACGTAGGTTCCGGCCATGAAGACAGACAGGAAAACAGCCGGCGAAGTCACAGTGAAGACCGAAGAACGCTGAACAAAGAAGAGCGAGGGCAGTGAGATGCAGAGAAAGAACATCGCGACGTTGCTTCTCAGCGCTCTCGCTTCCCATTTCCGCAAGAGAAACCCGATTAATGCGCAGCCAATCGCGTACGGGATCATCACTCTTCCGCATAGGTAAAACACGTCGAGAAATCCCGTAGAGCTAAGTCCGTTGCCGCCGGCAAACAGGTCGGGACTGCTTTGCGAGGAAATGTAGTCGAGGATATTGGCGGTTCCGACCGTTCCTATGCCGAGAAGGCTATACACGTGGCGCATGGAAAGAAGCGAGCCGATTGTTGTGTGCAGGGGCGGAACAGGGAGCTGGAATGAAAGTGCGGGAATCATGAAGATGACTCCCTGACTGGAGAAGAAGAGGAAGAGGATCTGATCCGCCAGGTCGCTTTGTGTCCGCAGAACCTCGACCCATTGGAATCCAACGGCTGCTGCTGCAAAGCCTGCCAGCAGAGGGCCCGTGCGGATGGTCTTTTCCCGGATCGCGCTGGAATGCCAGAGCGCGACCAGAAGCCAGGTGCCCGCCTCCATCCTGCGTCCAAAGTAGATGCCGCAAAGCGCATACCCAACCACCGCCACAATCATGAGGCGGGTGTATTTCTTCTCGCCGACGATGACCGCCAGCGCATACAGAGTGGGCGTCAGATAGCCGAGAATGGGCAGAATGCTGAATGAGGATTCCGCCTGGTTCATATACAGCGCGGTGTAGCCGCCTGAAGCGAAGGCTGCGGCTCGCTCCTGCGCCAGGACTGGAAGCAGAACCGCGACAATGACCAATGCGGCCATGAAACTGCGCTTGCAGTAGGTCCTGCCTTGTTCGCTCAGGGCCGGCAGGCTGATGCGTGCGTTGCTGAAAAAGAGAAAGTAGCCTCCGAACAATCCGGCGACGCCGACGATCCAGAAGACGAGCAGGTGGTAGAGATCCGCGCCGCGAGGCGCAACCAACTGGCCAAAGAGCAAGGTGTAGACGGAGTCGTCCTGGGAGATCAACGCGATCACCGGTCGTGGTGCGACCCACAGCAAGGTACCGACAAAGAACAGGCCGATCAGGCTGGTCGCTCTGCCCGGAGTGTTGTAAATCGCAAAAGCGATGATGGCCAATGTAGCCATGAGCAGGATTGCGCCGGCCTCCGGGCTGAGGGCAAACCCCGCCGCGTCGCTGAAGGCAAGCGCGATTGCAGCCGAGACGAGAATCAACCCGGCGAGACGCTGACAAAACACCCCGGCCGATACGGCGCTTGCGCGGTGTGAAGTCTCTTCGTTCATGCCGCCTCGCCCTTGCAGAGCTCGTTCGGTTCACGCCCGAGGTACACTCGGCGCGCGCGCGCGAAGATGGTCAGCGCGGACGGTAGAGCAAAACCCGCGGTGGCGGTCAGATAACTGAATGCCGCGCCGGCGCTGCCCCAGCGAGGCGCGGTGAGCGCGGCCAGCGCCAGCGTGAGCGAAGATGCGATCAGCGACTGAATCAGGAACGGTTCTCTCTTGAAGGAGCGCAGCAGCGTTGCCAGGCTCTGGATGGCGCAGTTGGCGCCGGCGGCCGCCACAAGCACGATAAAGACTCGCGGCGAAACAAGGCGTGCGGACAGCCGCGGAGCGAAGAAGGGAAGCACCGCCACTCCTGCGCACACGCCAAGCCCGATGGCCGCAAATGCAGCCATGGACTGCCGCTGCGCGCGGCGGAAGAGCTGGTCGAGCTCCTCGAATGCGCGGCGTGCAATCATGCCGCCAAAAGGAGTTGACTTGGTCGAAGTCCAGGCCAGCGCCAGAACGGTCATATACCCGGTTATGCTCAGCGCCATGCCCATTTGGCCGGCTTCAACGGGCCCGCGCATTGCGAACAGAATCGGAATGAACACCTGGGCAGTGAAGTAATAGCACATCGAGCTCACGGCGATGCGCCACTGGAAAGGCCAAACCTCGCGCCTCCATTCAAACGCTGTCTCGCCGTTGCGAGAACGCAGCAACCCGGCGAGCAACCGCCGGTGGCCGGCCACAAACAGCAAACCGGTTGCCATCTGGCCTGCGATCACCATCGCGGGTGAGTAGAGGCCGTGATGCATCAGCATCGGCACCCACGCGCATACAACCGCGGCGCCGGCCTGGCGGAAGCGCATCGCAGCCACCGCGCGAACATGCCCGCAGCCTTCGAGAAATGCGTAGAATGGCATGCACCACAAGCTGGCTGAATTGGCCAGCACCGCGGCCAGCCAGGGGCCTTGCCAGGCGACTTGCACTCCGCCGCGGGCAGCATAGCGCGAGAAGAAAATCAGCCCCATCGGCGCCAGGATCAGGGCCATCGCCGCGGCCGCCACGGTGTACCAGCGGACGCTGAGCTTGAGCGCCGAAGCCAGGCGTGCATGCGCTTCGGCGTCCCCGGTCACGCTGCCATCGGCCTCGAGCTCCAGATGCACGCACTCGTGTGCCGCCAGTTGCTGGATCACGAAAGAGAAGCCCAGCTCGAAAACCACCTGCAGCGAAACCAGGCTCAGAAGCGTGTAATAGTAGCCCTGCTCCACCGCGCTCAGTGAATGAACGATTAACAGCACAGTTCCCGTGCTGCCCACAATGCTGGTCAGCCGCGCCAGAAATGCGAACGTCACCGCGCCGTCCATTCCCAGGGCCCGCAGCGCCTTCATCGCGCCGCTCCGGTCCAGCCCTGTTCAAGCACCGCCGTCCAGCAGCCATAGTGGCGGCGCAGGCCCAGCACACTATCAATCGCGTCGGCAATCCACGCCGTTACCAGCGCCAGTGGAAGCGCAAAAACGATCCCTGCCAAAAAGATCCAAAGCCTGTAATGCGATCCGGGACGGTCAGGCACAATAGCCGGATCGACCACCTGGATCGTCGAGCCCTGCCGCGCCTCGTCGACTCTCGCCACCTCGTACTGGCCCGTGAGCAATTGGTACATCGCCTCGTGGTACTTGACCTCGCGCAGGGCGCGCGCATAATCGAGGCCGGCCTGGGTTACCTTTCCTTTGGGCGCGATCAGGTCGCCGGTCACGTGGTCGCTGTTCACGTCCATCGCCGCCAGTTGGCTCTCCATGCCGGTCAGCTCCTGCTCCGCGCGAGCCATGTCGGGATTCTCGCTCGTGGCAAATTCCCGCATGGCGCGGATTTCAACCTGCTTCGCCGCCACCTGCGCGCGCAGCATGGCCGCCGACGCAATCAGCGCGCGCGACTGGCCGTCGAGCTCCAGCACTCCGGTCCGCTGCTCGGTGTCTTTCAGGTTGTCTTCGGCGTGGGTCAACGCGTCGCGCTCCTCGTTCACCTCGCGCGCAAAAAACAACCGCCGCTGCGCGGCCTCGGTCACCGCGAGTGAAGCGGTCAGCCGCCGGTACTCTTCCACCCATCCATTCGCAAGTTCCGCGGCGCGATCGGGATCCCTGTCGGTCACCGATAGCCGGATCAGGCCGTCCTTCAAGCCGTTTTCGACCGCCGTCATACTCTCCCATCGTTTGCACGCCGATGAAACATAGCGCTTGTGGTACTCCGCCTGAAGATGAAATCGCTCCACCATCGCGTCCTCTACCGTGCGGCTTTTTATGAGCGCAACCTGCATGTCATTGGGATTCTTGATGCTCAATCCCCCGCCCATCGACGCCAGCGCACCCAGGTTTCCCAATTGCGCCAGCATGGCTGCGCTCGATGAGTTGCTTTGCGGCGGTACGATCACGACCGACGCCTTGTAGAGGTCGGGCAGAAGAATCGCCGCCGCCGATGCAAGCAGAATCAGCGCCGCCGTCAACAGGCCAACCAGTCTTCTCTGGCGCAGCGCGCTCTCGAGCAGCGAGCGAAGCGGCGATTTCAGTGTTTCGTCGGTGCGGGCAGCAGGTTCGAGCGTTTCCGTAGGCACGCGTCCCTTCCTTCAATGCCGGTTACGGCAGGTTCAACCGCTTCCTCACCATGAGGAGACTTCAACAGTGAACCTGAGCGTGGATTTGAAAGCTGCGCCCAGATTACCGGCGAGCAGGGGCAGCGCGACGTGTGAATTCGCGGCGATCGATAGGCCGATTTCAATTCTGGGAAAATCCTCACGAAGTGTCTGAAATTGGGAAATCGTAAAAAGCATTTCGCGTTTTCCGCACTCCGGTCCATTGGGTTGTGGGAAAAATGATTCGTATATGAGAAACCATTCATTCCCGCAATTCATGGGGCCTCGCCTGTCTTACCTGGGATTCGTCATTTCTTTGGCCCTGGCCTTTTATCCTGGGCCGCTGCACGCGCAATGCTCTGAAGATTCCGATCCGGATTCTCTCGCTTGCCAGATTCAGGAGCCCAGCGGCTCATCGAGCCAATCGCAGGAGGCTCCGGCAGTCTTCGATGTTTCCGGGCCGGTCCAGAGGCAGCCGCGCGCCGACCAATCGAGTGAAGCCTCGGCTGTTGGCAGCCTCACCTCAGGCTCAACCTATACAGAGAGGTCTTCGCAGCCTGGACCGGCGGCCGAGCCGCGCTCCCTCGGACTCTCTCCGGAGCCGCCCACAGAGTTTCAGCGCTTTGTGGCCGCGACAACCGGTCAAATGCTGCCCATTTACGGAATTGGCTTATTCGCCGGCCGGCAGGTCACGTTTGCCCCGGTCAGCAATGCTCCCGCTCCGGTCGATCTCATCCTGTCTGCCCAGGATGAACTCGAGATCAGAATCTGGGGTCAGGTCAACTTCAGCGCCAACCTGCGCATCAGCCGCGAGGGCGACATATTCCTGCCGAAAATCGGATCGGTCCATGTCGCGGGCCTCACCGTTGCCGCCGCGGAAGAACATCTTCGCCAGACGATGGACCGCATCTACCGCAACTTCGAGCTCACGGTCGACCTCGGCGAGATTCATTCCATTCAGGTCTACATCACCGGCCAGGCGCGGCAACCGGGAGAGTACACGGTCAGCGCGCTCAGTACGCTGGTCGACGCTGTATTCGCCAGTGGCGGGCCTTCCTCCACAGGCTCCATGAGGCACATTCAACTCAAACGCGACGGCAAGGTTCTTACCGACTTCGACCTTTATGAACTGCTCGTCAAAGGCGACAAAACCGGCGATATGCAACTGCAGCCGGGCGACGTGCTCTATATCCCTCCCGCGGGCCCGCAGGTCGCCTTGCTCGGCAGCGTGCGTGCGCCGTGCATCTTTGAACTAAGCGGAAAAGAAACTCTCGGCGACCTGCTTGACTCGGCCGGAGGCAGAACAGCCATGGCCGCGGGCTCGCGTATTTCCATTGACCGCATCGCCGACCACGCCGAGCGCATTGCCTTCGAGCTCGCGGACAACGCTGAGGGACTCGCAGCGAAACTGGCTGACGGAGACATTGTGCGCGTCGACCCAATCGTTTCAAACTACCGCGACACCGTTACGTTGCGCGGATCGGTCGCCAATCCAGGTCACTTTCGCTGGCGTCCGGGAATGCATGTGAGCGATCTCATTCCCGATCGCGATTCGCTGGTGACCCGCGGATACTGGTGGCGCCGCACGCAACTCGGCCTTCCCGCGCTCGAATTCACCCCCGCCGGTGAACAATCCCCGGCTGGACAGGACGCGGCAGTCCGGTCCACCGCCGGCGAAACAGATTGGGACTACGCCGTCATCGAGAGGCGCGATCCATCCACCATGAACACTTCTCTGATCTCGTTCGATCTCGGCAAGCTTGTCCTCGAGCATGACGGCTCACAGGATCTCGCTCTCCAGCCGGGCGACGCCGTGACCATCTTTTCACGCGACGATCTTGACTTGCCGGTCGATCGCCGAACCAAATACGTGCGCCTGGAAGGGGAGATCGTCAAAGCCGGTGTCTACAGCGTGGCTCCCGGAGAAACGCTTCGATCCATCGTGGAGCGTGCCGGCGGCCTGACCCCAAAGGCATATCTCTACGGGTCCGAATTCACGCGCGTGAGCACGCAAGCGCTCGAGCAGCAACGGCTGGATGAATACGCCAATCGTCTCGCGCATCTCATGCAGCGGAATGCGATTTCAGCTCTGGAAAACCAGACCGGCCAGAACAGCTCTCAAAGCGCCTTGCTGTCTGCCAACCAGGGCCTGGCGTCCCGCCTGCGCCAAGCGCGGGCATCGGGCAGGATCGTGCTCAATCTTTCTCCCTTCAGCCATAGCGTGAGCGATCTTCCCGACATGATTCTGGAAGATGGCGACCGGCTCGTAATTCCATCGCGTCCTTCCACAGTTCAGGTGATCGGCGCGGTCTTCAATCAGAATGCGTTCCTGTGCGAGAACAGCGCCAGGGTCGGCAGGTACCTGCGCCTTGCCGGAGGTCCGGCCCGGGAAGCCGACCGCCATCAGATTTTCGTCCTGCGGGCCGATGGTTCAGTCGTTCATCGCGGCGATGGCAATTCCATCCTTGGCTCATCCTCATTGGATAATCTCCGCCTTTACCCGGGAGACACGATTGTCGTGCCCGAAAAAGTGGTAAAACCCTCCGGTTTTCGGTCGATCGCGGATTGGACCGAAATCATGTCGCAGCTGTCTCTGAGTTCTGCCGCTCTCGATGTAGTCAAATGACCCGCCTTGTGCGTCTGAATGTCTTCTCATAATTCACCCGCCAAAACCGCACGAAGATTGCCATGAGTTTGCGTGGTTAGCTTCAGACGTTGAGTCCCGGCTACAGGTCTGCAACAGAAACTCCAAGCCGATTGATCGATTCTGATCGATTCTCTGCCTCTGAGCCAGAGCACTGTGAATTTCTTCGTTGAGGTGTGGCCTTATGCATTCCGCTAGCGGCGTTCCGGATCAGGAATTCATTCTCACTCCGGCTCCCTGGGGCCTGGCCCCGCTCAACCCGTCTGGCGCGGAGCCCTCTCTCGAGTTGAGAGCTGATTCTCCTTCGGCAAGCAATTGGACCGTCTCAATTACCAGGCGTTTCCTCGACATTGCCGTTGCGCTGCTCGTTCTCACTGTTTTCTCCATCCCGATGCTGGCCATCGCCACCCTCATCCAGTTCTCTTCGCGCGGTCCTGCGTTCTTCATCCAGCCACGCGTGGGCCGCAAGGGGAAGCTGTTTCGCATTTACAAATTCCGTACCATGGTCTATTCCTCGGGAACCGATTCCGGTCCCGGCCTCACCCGCGATGGTGACAGCCGCATCACGTCTCTCGGCCGCATTCTCCGCAAGCTCAAGCTCGACGAATTGCCGCAGTTCTACAACATCCTCCGCGGAGACATGAGCCTCGTCGGTCCCCGGCCAAAGCTGCCGCAATACGCCGCCATTCGCAACATGCCGTTTCGCCCCGGCATTACAGGCGCGGCCACCCTCGCCTTCCGCAGAGAAGAGGAAGTCCTGCGCCACGTCCATCCCTCTCTTCTCAATGTCTTTTACAATCAGCAAATCCGGCCCATGAAGGCCAACATCGATCTAAACTATATGGCTCACGCCACTTTTCTCTCCGACCTCCGCGTCGTCGCGGCCACATTCCTCGTCTGCATCATGCCTGAAGCCGACCGCTACATTCCTGTCGCCCGCGAAGCCCGCCAGCCCGGCAAGCTCGATCTGTCGGCGTTGCCGGAAGTCAGCGAAGATTAAGAATCGCACGACCGATGCTCGCTCATCCCGCCGCCAGCGCCCCACCCCTGCCGGATCCCCACATCGTGCCCCTGTGGGAATAGGTTGGGTTAGCCTGCCGCTTCAGCTATAGTTGCGAGGGACCGTTCTCGCGCTGCGATCGCGGCCTGAATCCGGCGAGCACCAAACTGCGCCGGACAAACGCGATTCGGCGGGCGCGTGAAGGCAAAGAGGTAAATTGTGAAACGAGTGACTCAGGTTCTTGCAATCACCATGGCTATGGCAACGGCGATTTCGGCCGTTGCAAAGGGAGAGACGAAGATGGCGGTTTTTGGTACGACACCGGACGGGGTTGCCGTCCCGATCTACACGCTGACCAGCGGGCAAATTGAAGTAAGAGTTATGGCGTACGGAGCGCATCTGGTAAGCGTCAAGGCCCCGGATCGCAACGGCAAGCTGGCAGATGTCGTGCTCGGCTACGACGACCTGAGCACGTATCTGAAAACGCCCAACCCGTATATCGGGGCCATTGTCGGGCGTTACGGTAATCGCATTGCCGCGGGCAAGTTCACGATTGACGGAAATTCCTACCAAATTCCCGTGAACGATGGGCCCAACGCGCTGCATGGCGGCCCGAAGGGATTCGATCAATACGTTTGGCAGGCGCATGAAGTGCCCGGCGGCGTCGAGTTCACTCTCGTCAGCCCAGACGGCGACATGGGATTCCCGGGTACGCTCACCGCCAAGGTGCGCTATACCCTCAGTGGCGCCACACTGCGCATCGACTACTCCGCCACGACCGACAAGCCAACGGTATTGAATTTGACCAACCATGCGTATTACAACCTGCATGGCGACGACCAGGGCAACATTCTCGACCAGAAAATCGAGATCAACGCCGACCGCTACACACCCGTGAATGCAACGCTGATTCCAACCGGCGAGCTGGCCCCGGTGGCCGGCACGCCGCTCGATTTTACCAAGCCTGAAGTGATCGGCGCGCGCATCGACGCCGACAACGAGCAGCTCAAGCGCGGCCACGGGTACGACTTCAACTGGGTCGTAAACGGCAAGCCCGGCACGCTGCGGTTAGCGGCCATCGTCACTGATCCGGTGAGTGGGCGCAAGCTGACAGTGGAAACGACGGAGCCCGGCGTGCAGTTCTACTCGGGCAACTTCCTCAATGGCGCCTTTACCGGCCGCCACGGCGTGAAGTATGAAAAGCACTCTGGCCTTTGCCTGGAGACGCAGCATTTTCCTGATTCGCCGAACCATCCGGATTTCCCGAGCACGCTCCTGCGTCCCGGCGAAACCATGCACTCCACCACCACGCTCACCTTCGGCGTCGTGAAGTAAACGAAGCGATTCATGAATCAGAGCGCCGCCGCGAAATGTCTACTTCGCGGCGGTCTGCTTTTTGAACCAGCCCAGTCCAGCCGAAGTGCCCGCAGCGGGAATGTACTCGCACCCAATCCACCCCTCGTAGCCCAATTCATCAATCAGATCGAAGAGATAGCCGTAGCTCACTTCGCCGGTATCAGGCTCGTGGCGCTCCGGCACTCCCGCAACCTGGAAGTGGCCCACGCGCGTCTTCTTCGCGTCCGCGAGATACTTGCGAATCTTTACCGCCAAATCGCCTTCTTCCACCTGGCAATGGAAAAGATCCATCATAATCTTCAAGTTCGGAGCGCCGATTTCGGCCACGATCGCGTGCGCCTCTTCCTGGCGATTGAGGAAGAAGCCCGGTATGTTTCGCTTCGCAATCGGTTCAATCAGCAAGTCGATCCCCGCCGCCTGCGCCCGTTCCGCTGCCCACGCCAGGTTCGCGGTATACACGCCAAGCAAGTGCGCGCGATCCGCTCCCTGCGGCGCAATGCCCGCCATCGCGTGGATCCGTGAACACTGCGACACCTGGGCGTACTCCAAAGCCAGCAAAAAACCGTCGCGAAACTCCTGCTCGCGGCCGGGCAGCGCCGTGATCCCACGCTCGCCGGCCTTCCAGTCTCCGGGAGGAGAGTTGAAAAGCACCTGTCGCAAACGATGCTCTTTGAGCTGCGCAGCCAGTGTTGCCGCTGGATAATCGTAAGGAAAAAGGTACTCGACGGCCGTGAAGCCATCGCGCGCGGCAG
>CAZANC010000087.1:0-12251 GCA_964486495.1 uncultured Occallatibacter sp. | reverse complement strand
ACGAACACGTCGCCGACTATTCCGTGCCGGAGCAGGCCAAGTCGCGGCACATTCTTATCAGCGTACCGCCGAACGCCGACGCCAAGACCGATGCCGCGGCCAAAGCCAAGGCCGAGATGGTTCTGAAGCAGCTCCAGGCGGGCGGCGACTGGACCAAGCTGGCCAAGCAATATTCTGACGACCCGGGAAGCAAGGACACGGGCGGCGAGCTGGGCTTTGCGCAGCGGGGCAAGATGGTGCCGGCATTCGACAATGCGATCTTTACTCAGAAAATTGGCGACATTGCCATTGTCAAATCCAATTTCGGCTACCACATCGTCCAGGTGGAGGAGCGGCAGACGGCGCACACGCAGCCACTGAGTGAAGTCCAAGCCGCCATTGTTGCGGCGTTGTCGCGCCAGGCTGAAACTGCGGCGCAGGACAATTATGCGCAGCAACTGACCAGCGAGGCGATCAAGAACGGCCTCGAAAAAACGGCAGCGGCGCATCACCTGGATGTCGTGACTACGGATCCTGTGGCGCACGACGGCGTGATTGCCGCGCTGCCCGACAGTGCGCAGATTCTCGCCAAGGCCTTTCAGGCCAAGCAGGGCGATCCGCCGCAATCGGCGCCCACGGGCGAGGGTTATGCGATCTTCCAGGTGACCGGCATCGTCCCGGCGCACGCGCCCGAGTTTGCCGATTGGAAAAGCCATGTGCTCGACGACTACCGCCGGGAACAGCTTCCTGTGCTGCTGAGCCAGAAGACGAAGGCATTGGCCGATCAGGCGAAGGCGACGAACGATCTGGCCAAGGCTGCGAAGGCCGTGGGCGCGACGGTGAAGACCAGCGACATGGTGGGCGAAAGCGGGCAGGTGCCTGATTTTGGCGAAGTAGGCCAGGTGGCGCCGCAACTGTTCGACATGAGCGTGGGCGCGATCAGCGGGCCCATTGACGCCGGCCGCACCGGCGTGGTGGTCAAAATCGACGACAAGCAGGAGCCGACAGCCGACGAGATTTCAAAAAACTTCGACCAGACTCGGGATCAACTCCTTGACCAGCGACGCAACGAGGCCTTCAGCGTCTTTGCGAGCGGAGTATGGAACGATTACAAGAAGCGCAAGCTGGTCGTCATCAACGCCAAGCCGAAGGGACAACAAGGGCCAGGACAGCAAGCGCCGGGCTCGTAAGCGCAGGCGGATTCTGGAACGCATCAGGCCCGCAGCCATCGGTTGCGGGCCTTTTTACAGCGTTTTCGATTGTGCACTTAACAGAATTCGGGCGCCAAGTGGCAATTTTCCTCAAGAAATTGCCACCTCGCACGATGCCAGCGATGCTGACAAGTGAATCGAAAACGCTCGATTTGCGCACGCAGCAGCAGTCAGCGCAGGCCGGTAGTTGCAACTGGCAATCCTGTTGCAGGCCAACGATCGGGTTGGGCGTCGAGGTTCGGAGCGATCGATCCGCCCGGAAACGACGCCGGTGCGACGGTCACATTCCATCCGTCCACGACGATCAGCGACGCTTCGCCCTTGAACTCGCTCGCTGCGGCCTCGACTTCGATTGCCTTGGTTTCGCCCGGTATCAGCGAGACGTAATTGTCGCTGTAGAAAACAGGCAACACGCGCTCGCCGGATTTGCGCCGCAATTGCACATGCGCCATCAGGGCAATGCTCTTCGTTGGGTTGTGCAGCAAGACCCGTAATCTACGTTGGCCCGCTGCATTTAGTTTCGGCATTTCCACGTTCGCGGTCAACTTGACCATGGGCAGTTGGTTCAGCGCGGTCAGGTCGTCGGGATCGCCGGGCAGAGCGCGCCAATAGAAGTTCGTCGACAGCAATTGGCCGGCGGCATCGCGCAGGTCCAGCTTGATGAAGTGGACGACCGACACCGACGCCGGAAAATCAATCGGCCCGAGATCGCTGACGACGTCGGGAGCAGCGGTGAGTGTGGTCTCGTGCTCGTACGCAAGCGAGCCGTCGAGGTTGTAGACGGCGACGTGCGCGCGAAGGTTGCCCACCGGCTTGGGCTTGTTGTTGATTACCTGCACGTCGCCGGTGGCCTCGTTGAACTGAATGTGCACCAGTTCCGACGCGTGCATCACGGCGAAGTAGGAAGACATCGGCTCGAGATCGTAGTCGTAGATCTGCCACACGAAGCTGGGCTGCGCCGGATTGCTCATCCATGTGATGACGGCCGTGGTGGGATGGAAGAGCAGCGCGTTCCGGCCCTCGTACATGGCGCGGAACGCTTCGAAGTTTGCCATCTGCGCCTTGCGCACAAAGTCGGCGAGGTTGGCGATCTTGCCGTACCGGCCGGCGAGGATCATCGGGTACAGATCCCCGTGCTGGTTTCCTTTGGCCAGGTCGTGGGCGGCCCAATCGTCGTCGATTGTCTCCCAATCTTTCTTGGGCATCATGCCGCGGATGGATTCGAGGGTGGGCACGGACATGCTGCCTGTTTCGGTCTTGAAAAAATCGTCGGCAACGGTGTAGAACTCGCGAGGCGCACGCCAATAGTACGGCCCGTGCGAGCGTACACCCGGGCCATCGGTCGAATTCGGCCAATAGAGCCGCGTCGGATCGGTCTCGGCGAGCAGCGTGCGCAGCGCGGCGTCGATCTCCGGCGGCGGGTCGCCCTCGTTGCGCGCGCACCACAGGACAATCGACGGATGATTCCGGAAGCGGAGAACTTTATTGCGCACATTGGCGATGTAAGTGGGAATGTCGGTGGGATCGGGGCCGTCCAGCGGATTGGGTTGGAAGAATTCGTCCCACACCAGGAGGCCGTACTTGTCGCAAAGTTCGTAGAAGTCCTCGCCGGTGCTCTGGCCCACCCAGTTGCGAATCAGATTCAGGTTGGCCAGCTTGTGCAGCCGGATCTCGGCGTCCAGCCGTGCGCGTGGAATCCGCTTCAACGCTTCATCGAGTCCCCAGTCGCCGCCGCGAATGAAGATGGGCACGCCGTTGACGGAGATGGTCAGCGTGTCGGCGCCGGGAACGGAGTAGCTGATTTTTCGCACGCCGAATTCCACATCCTGTGCGTCGGAGACGGCGCTGCCGGTCCTGAATTCCCCGACTTTGAATTCCGCGGTTTTGAATTCGAGATGCAGCTTGTACATCTCTTGCGCGCCGTAGCCGTTGGGCCACCACAGGCGCGGATGTTCCATGTGGAGCGCCGGCGTGCTTTTCGCGTCAAAGGTAACTTGTTGCGCTGTGTGGGGCGGGAGCGTAACTTGCCGCTCGAAGACGATGTTCTCGATCGCGCCCCGCACAACGCCATCAACCGGCTGATCGGTCACGTTTTCGACGGTTGTCTGCACTGTAATGTCGGACGAATCGGTTTCGGGCAGCGGCAGATCCGTGGTGACGAGCGGGCCTTTCACCACTACCGGACCTGTGGCTGAGAGAAAAACCTTTTGCCAGATCCCCGCGTCGCGATCGCGAACCGCATCCAGCCAGTCCCAGCCCAGGGTCGAAAGAAACGTGGGACCGTCGATGGCTGTGATGCCGCCATTCTGGCCGACGCCATCGCGCCAAGTGTGTTCGTGGGGAACGCCGGGATTCGGTTCTGGCGTAACCAGAACAGCCACGACGGCAGGCTGGCCGGCTTTCACTTGCGCAGTGATGTCAAAAATGCCTCGGATAAAAGCGCCGCGCATGGTGCCCACCTGCGCGCCGTTCACCCAGACTTCCGCGGAGTAGTTGATGCCGTCAAAGTTCAGCCAGATGTGGCGATTCGTGTATGCGATGGGGATACGAACAACGGTTCTGTACCAATACGAGGTGTGGACCAGGCTCTCGGGAATGATCTCGGGGCGCTCGTTTTCGCCGTAGAGCGGCTCGGGATAAACATGATCGTTGACCAGCGAAGTGAGTACAGTCCCCGGGACCGTGGCGATGTACCAGCCGCCTGAGTCGAAGCCGGCAGACGAGACCTGCGCGCCGGATTGCGGAACCTTGGCCACGTCCTCTAACCGCCAGCCTGCGGCCAGCGTTACGGGCGACGGAGGCGCAGCGGCCGCGGCGTGAATCGCCGAAATGGCGAGGATGGAGACGAAAGAGAAAACGGAAAGGCAAACCGGCGATAGACAGGCTTTCAAAGGAGGGCTCCCTTAACGATTGAGTCGCGATACAGCTCTGCTCGGGGACACGCCCAATAGTGTCTCAAATGCGGCTGCATTCGGGTGACGCCGATCCATCCGGTAATATCGGCTTCATGGACTTCCAGCGATCCTCTGGAGTTTTGCTGCACATAAGCTCATTGCCATCGTATGGCGGCATTGGCGACCTGGGCCCCGCGGCGCACGAATTTGCCGCATTTCTGGCGCGCGCCAAACAGCACGTCTGGCAGGTTTTGCCGCTGTGCCCCACCGGATATGGCAATTCGCCGTACGCAGGGTCATCTGCGTTCGCCGGGAATCCATCGCTCATCAGCCTGGAGTTTCTCGCCGACTGGGGCTGGATTGACGCCGCGCGCATCGCTGGGCTGGCGGGGCGCTCTGGAGCTGTCGATTTCGATGAAGTCCAACGGCGAAAGCTGCCGCTGCTCCAGGAAGCTGCGGGGAACTTTCTCGATCGCGGCCTGGACTCGCCGGAACTTCAAGATAAGTGGGCCGATTTTGAGCAGTTCTGTCGTGATGAGGTAGCCTGGCTCAACGACTATGCGCTCTACGCCGTTCTGCGACGTGAGTTCGAGACGGGCGCATGGACCGAGTGGCCGGAGCCGCTGCGCCGCCGCGATCCGCAGGCACTGGCAAAGGCTGAATCGAGACACGGCCGCGAAGTGGCCATCGAGCGAGTGCTGCAATTTGCCTTCGCTCAGCAATGGGATCAACTGCGAGACTCGGCCGAGGAGAACGCAATTCGAATCCTGGGCGATGTGGCCATCTTCGTCAACATGGATTCGGCCGACGTTTGGGTTCATCCCGGGATCTTCGAGCTCGACGACGACCTCAAGCCCATCCGCATCGCAGGCGTGCCGCCCGATTACTTTTCGCCCACCGGCCAGCGTTGGGGCAACCCGCTCTATCGCTGGGATGTGCTGGCCGCGCCCGACCCAAACGGACTTCGATTCGATTGGTGGATCGACCGCATTCGCCGCGCCGTGGAGCTCTACGACATTGTGCGCCTCGATCACTTCCGCGGCTTCGAGGCTTACTGGGCGATTCCCGCCGAGGAGGAGACCGCGATCAAGGGCGAGTGGGTCAAGGCACCGGGGCTGGAGCTGTTTCACGCGCTCGAAGCGGCTCTCGGGCCGTTGCCGCTGGTGGCCGAAGACCTTGGCCTCATTACGCCGGAAGTCGAAGCTCTGCGCAAGGAGCTGGGAATGCCGGGGATGAAGGTGTTGCAGTTCGGATTCAGCAATAAAGGCGCGCACACGCACCTGCCACAGCAATTCACGACCAGCACGGTGGCCTACACCGGCACGCACGACAACGACACAACACAGGGATGGTGGAATTCCGCGAGCAAAGCGGAGCGTGCGGCTGTCGAGGCGCTCGTTGGTCCCGTGGGCAACCGGCCCGTGTGGCTGCTGATTCGTGCTGCCGAGGCGAGCGTGGCCGAAATGGCGATCGTTCCCGCGCAGGATTTGCTGGAGCTTGGCACGGAAGCGCGCATGAATACGCCGGCAGTGCCTGCCGGTAACTGGAGCTGGCGTGCGCCTGAAGAATGCTGGACCGACGAGTTGGCCGCGCGACTCGCAGCGCTGGCCGAGGTCACCGACCGGGACAACGATCCGCTCGGTGAACCGGCCAAAGAATCGTCCGCGTAGGCGGCGGCTACCTGTAGCTCGAGTCGTCAAACCGGCTCATGTCGAGCGAGTCGTCGAGAACGCCCAGAGTGACAACGGCAAAAGTAAAGACTTGCGTGTCCGCTTCGAGATGGCCGCCAATGGCCTTGTCTCCGATAGCCAGCGTGATGTGGGGATGCGCGCGGCCATTCATTATGATTCCGCTCATTCCGATGATATCGGCCGGCGCCGTCGGATTCTTGATGAACAGGAGCTTCGCCGGCATGTCGCGGTTCTCAACCATGTGCAGTTGATAGCCACGCACTGAGCCGACAGCGCCAAGAATCACGGCGTTCTTGATCTTCTCCTGCGCGATCATTTTTTCGAGCCCACCGAGCAGATCGGTTCCAAATTTGAAGCGAAGCACGACGATCCGTTCCAGATGGCAGCTGACGGCAAAGACGTCGGGGACATCGGGGCTATTTGGCTTCGAGTCGACGGCCGGATTGCCGGTGACGTGGCTGACTTCGCGGCGCGTCTCCTGTGCAGGCATCGCCATGCACGAAGCTAACAACGCAACAACGAATAGTTTTTTCATTCAGATTCTCCCGGACCGCGAGTTACGGCCATGCGGCGAAGCGAGGCCCGCCATTCATCGCGCGACCGCACGCTTTCGCAGCAACTCGCCGGTCGCTCGTTCCCTTGTTCCCTCGGTCCCTTGGTCCCTTGTTCCCTGCTTCTAGAACGGAATGTCGTCGTCGGAGATTTCGGCTGATTGCGCGAAGTCGTCCTGGCCCGCGGGCTGGCGCTGATCCTCGTTCACAGCGGCATTTTGAGAGCTGGACGAACGGCTGTAGCCGCCCCCGCCCTGCGAATCGTCGCGCCCGGAAAGCAGCGAGAGATCGTTGACAATGATTTCGGTGCGGTAGCGCTTGGCTTTGGTGTCCTTGTCTTCCCAACTGCGCGTCTGAATCTTGCCTTCGATAAAAAGCTTCGACCCTTTCTTCACATAATCGCGGACGATTTCGGCTGTGCGCTTGAAGGCGACCAGGTTGTGCCACTCGGTGCGGTCCTGCCAGTTGCCCTGCGCGTCCTGAAAGCGGTCGCTGGTGGCGAGAGAAAAGTTGGCCACCATGGTGCCGCCGCCTGTCGCACGAATCTCGGGGTCCTTGCCTACGTTGCCTAGAAGAAAAACTTTGTTCACGCTCTTGGCCATGTTCTTGCTCTCCTCGTGTCCCAATGCCGGCGCGGCGTGCCTGCCGCAATACCGGGCTGTTCTTTGCAGAATCGCTTTGGCCCACGTACTCGCTGCCGGTTTCTGGGCAAAATCTTAATATACCCCCTGAATTCGCATCGTGCCCGCTAACGAATTATGCCGTCAATCGCAGTCCGTCCATGCGGCGCCTGCGCTCAACTCATCCGCCCCAGCCCGCGGAACTGATGCGCGACGGCTTCGAGAAATGTCTCCACGCTGGTGTCCTGGGGAATGCTTAGACCTGACTTGGCGCAAAGAGCCGAGGCGATGCGGCCGGCCAGAGCAGCGCGCGTAGTCAGGTCCATGTCGAGACGCCGCGCAAAAAAGCCTTCCAGTACCTCGAGATCCGACGCGGAGAGCCGTGCCAACGCGGGCGCAGGCAACACAACGCGCAGGTGCGGCGGCGGGATAGGCGACTCCGCGATCAGCGTCGGCGCCGTAAAGGTGCGCGAGGCGCTCTCGCCCCAGTGCGGTGAATCGACCTCGCGGTCGCGTACCACGAGCGTCCCGGCAACCATGTCGCCAAGCCGCTGATTCCGCCGGCTGAGGAAGATGGCTACCAGGCCAACTGCGTAGAAGCTCGGGAAATAGTCGACGAAGCGAACCAGGTTGCGGGCCAGCGCCTCCACAAAATTGATGCCGCGGCCCGACTGATGAATGACCCGAATCCGGGCTACGCGCTTGCCGGGAGTGCGCCCGTTTCCGAAAGCCTCAAACAGCGCGAAGTAGCCCCATTGCAACAGGAAGACGATGAGTACGAAGATGCCGATGGCCCAGTTGGCCGAAACGCCGCCGAAAAAATGCAGCGCCGGAATGATGATCGCGGCCACGATGCCGAGAATGAGAAAGACAAATCCCCAGATCAGATAGTCGACGAGGATAGCAATGAAGCGGCTCCCGATGCCGGCCAGCGGCAACTCGATGGCCACCAGCTCCGGGGTGTCGATGTTAAGCTGATCTCCAATCGGCTCCATGGCCATCATTCTCTCCAATCAGTGGCTCGCGAAGCGCCGGCCTTACTGGGACCGTCTGGCCGCGCTGCTGGGTGAGGCCGGGGCGGGCGGCGTGCGGCAGCTTTCGCGCGCCGAGTTGCGCGAAACCGCGCTGCTCTACCGCCAGGCGGCGAGCGACCTGTCCACATTGCGCCAGGACTCCACGGCGCGGGCCTACGCCGAGCACGTCAACCAGTTATTGGCTCGCGCCCACCATATCATCTATTCCAGCCGCCGCAAAGGCTTCCTCAAAATCTTCTATTTTCTGCGCGACGAGTACCCGGCCATCGTGCAGCGCCAGATCCGCTATGTACTGCTCGCTTTGGTCTTGACGTTGTCCGGTGCATTGCTCGGGTCGGTGTTGACGCAGGCGCGTCCGCAATTCATGCGCCACATGCTGGGACCGGCGATGGTTGAGACCATCGAGCGCCACGAGATGTGGACGCATTCGATTGTCGGCATCGAGCCCGTGGCCTCGAGCGCAATCATGACCAACAATCTGAGCGTCTGTTTTATCGCCTTCGCCGGCGGCATCGTTTTCGGCTTGGGTCCGGTCTACTCCATGTTTTTCAACGGACTCTTGCTCGGCGTCATCGGCGTAGCCTGCGCGCAGCACGGCATGTCGATCGACCTGTGGAGCTTTGTGGCTCCGCACGGCTCTTTGGAGCTGCCGTCGATCATTCTTGCCGGCGGCGCAGGGCTGCGCCTCGCGCACGGCGTGCTGTTTCCGGGGCTTTATCGCCGGCGCGACTCGATTGCTCTGGCCGGTGTCGAATCCACGCGGCTCGTCTCCGGCGTCATTCCGCTTCTGGTCATCGCAGGCACGCTGGAAGGATTCTTCTCGCCCTCGAACGCGGCTGTCTGGCTCAAATTCACCGTCGGCGGCTTGCTCTTCACGCTGTTGCTGGTCTGGCTGTTCCGGCCGCTAAAGGCGGCAAGCGAAATCGCGCGATAGCCGCGCGGTCTGCTCTACACCATCGCCCGCTCCTTCACCTTCAAATATTGGTTCAGCACCGCGGAGGTGAGCTGCGCGGGATTGAGGTCGAGCGTGAGCGCGCCCTGGTCGCGCAGGCGTGCGAGGAGTAGTTCGCGGCGCGTGGTTAATTCCTGCGCGGCGGAGGCGCGGAACATTTCTTCTACATTTTTCGGGCGCGCGTTGGCGATGGCTGCGACGTCGGGCTGAGCCATGGCGACAAACAGCAGCACGTGGCGACGAAGTAACTGCATCGCGCCGTCGATGACCTCTGGCCGCATGGCAGTCTCGGCCAGGTCAGTGATCCACAGGACAAGCGCCCGCCGCGGTTGCCAGCGATTCAGCGTGGCCGTCGCGCGCAAGTGATCGGCCTCGCTCGATTCAGCGCGCGCCTGAGCGAGAGCTTCGACGATTTGCCGGAGATGCGCGTGGCCCCGGCCGGGAAGTACGCGCTGCTGCACATGCTGCCCGTAGACGAGCAAGCCGACGCGGTCGCCTGAAAACAGAGCGAGCTGCGCAAGAGCCACGGCGGTGGAGCAAGCGTAGTCGAGTTTGGAGTGGCCGCGCCGGTCGCGTTCGCCAGCGCCCTCGAGGATTCGGCCGCGCAGCAACCTGCCGGCATCGAGCACGATCCAGACCGCCTGGCTGCGCTCGGTCTGATAGCGTCGCGTGATCAACTGACCGCGTCGCGCAGTCGCCGTCCAGCAGACGTCGCGCAAATCGTCGCCTTCGAGATACTCGCGGAGGCTCTCAAAATCGCGGCCCAATCCGCGCTCGCGTGCGCGGCGAAGCTGCAAATCGATCTGGCGGCCGCGTGCAAGAAAAATCTCCTGATCCTCGCCCTGGCGCAGCGCCGGATAGACGCGCACCGGCTGCTCGAGGGGCGCCATGGCCCAGCGCTCCACCAGCCCGAGCGGCGAGGCGTAGCGAATGTAAACCGCTCCGGCTTGTACATCGCCGCGCTCGCGCGGCTCGATTTTGTAACGCAGCATCGCGCGGGCACGGGGAAAGACGCGCAGATTTCGCGCGGCTGGCGCAGAGACGAGCGCGTCCGGCAGGTCATCGAGCAGGTTGCAATCAAGAATCGTCTCGGCGCTATGCTCAACCGCTAGCTGGATCTCCGTTTCGCTGTCGAGTGCAGGCGCATTGCTCCAGGAGCGTTCGATGGTAATTTGCTGTGCGAGCGGCAATCGCAGTCCGTCGAGGACGACTGCAAGGAACACCAGCGCGTCCCAGACGAGCATTCCAAATCCCCAGGTAGCCCGAAAGAATCCCGGCAGCACGAACAGCAGCCCCACGGCCAACAGCCAAATGGCTCGCGGCGTGAGACCAAACGCGAGGCGGCCGCGCGGCTGACATGGGCCTCGTACCGTCCCGGGATGGAGCGAGGACGAAATCATCCTCGCGGCACCGCAACCGCAGCGACAACGTCGCTGAGCACGCGATCGGAGTCGAAGCCCTCAAGTTCCGCTTCGGGCTTGAGCAGAATGCGATGCCGCAACGCTGGCAGAACGGCGCGCTTCACATCGTCAGGAATGATGTAGTCGCGGTCCTCAAAGGCGGCAAAGGCCTGCGCCACGCGCAGCAGGCAGATGGCTGCGCGCGGGCTGGCGCCAAGCGCCAGCATGGGCCACTCGCGGGTGCGGCGCACGAGATCGAGAATGTAGCCGTAGAGATCGTTCTCGACCCGGATCGAGCGAATCTCGCTGCGCGCGGCAGCGAGAAGCTGAGGAGATAGCGGCTGGATCTTTGCATCTTCGAGCAGGTTTGCTCCAGCGGCGCCGTGATGCCGCTCGAGCATCTGCCGTTCTTCTTCAGGCGCGGGATAACTCACTTTGATCTTCAGCAGAAAACGATCGAGCTGCGCCTCGGGCAGCGGATAGGTGCCTTCAAAGTCGATGGGATTCTCGGTGGCGAAGACGGTAAACCAGGCTGGCAGCGGACGCTGGACGCCGTCGCTCGTCACCTGGCGCTCTTCCATGCATTCCAGCAGCGCGGCCTGTGTGCGCGGAGGCATGCGATTGATCTCGTCGACGAGAAGCAGGTCAGTAAACACTGGTCCAGCGTGAAATGTAAACGTGTCGGTGCCAGGCCGGAACATTGTAGTGCCCAGAATGTCGGCGGGCATCAGGTCCGGCGTGCCCTGAACGCGCTGAAAGCCGAGGCCGAGCAGGCGGCCGACCGACTTGACGATGAGTGTCTTGGCTATGCCCGGCACGCCTTCAAGCAGCGCGTGGCCCTGCGTCAACACAGCGACCAGAACTTCGCCGATCACCTCGCTCTGTCCCGCGATCACGCGTCCCAGCTCCGCGCGCGATGCGGCGAGCAACTGTTGAGTCGCCGGCAAGGACGCCGCCTGCGGCGCAGCGCCCTGTTCGATGTTGCTTTCGTCGGTCATTCCGCTCTCCTTGCATTCAGCTCTATCGCTCTTATCGTTCGGGCCCACGCAATCCTCATCGATGCGCCGGACCTGCCCGCGCCGCCGCGGCCAGCAGATCGCTGTGCCGGCTGAGCGCCTGCACCAGCGCCAGCGCGCTTTTTGGCGGCAGCTTGTCGTTGGTAACGGCCTCTTCGCAATCGGCCAGGTCCTTTTCGAGTTCCGGTGATGCCTGCGGGAAGCGGCGGCGCAGCGCGCGGCTCAGTTCCTCCGCGGTCATCTTCGCGCCCTTCAGCCCGCACAGGTCGCCCATCCTGCGGCGGAAGCGCTCATAGGCGAGTTCGACCGCTGTAGCCGAAGCCCTGGCCTCGGCATAGAGGGAACCTAGCGCTTCGAGGAATTCGACGGGTGTAGCGCGCACGGGAGCGGGAAGGTCGCGCACCGGCCCGCGCCGCCTGCTGAAGCTGAAAAGAATCAGCAGTGCGATTGCAAGCAGGCCGGCCCTCAGCAGCCAAATCGCCGGCCCGCTCGCGTAAAACCACTCCGTGCGCGTCTCGCCGTGCAGCGATTCATCCCAATAAATGTGGTGGCCTTCGCGCGAGCCAAGTGCGTTGAGAAAGAGGTCGAGATTATTGGCCCGTCCGAGGGAGCCATTCTCGAGCGGCGTGGAGCTTGCCCACCAAATAACCTCGCCTTTGCCGTTAGCGTACTCTACGACCGCTGGTGTACCGGAGCAGTTGTATTGCACGCGATCGAGCGGGTGCTCGAATCCCCATCCGGCTTCGGGAACAATCCAAACTTCGCCGGAATTCGCCAGCGGATCAAGGCCCTGCGGCGTGAGTTTGCAGGCTACGTCAAACTGCTCCGGCGGCTGAACGTTTCCATCGGGCGCCAGACCGCCTCCCACCCACCCGGTTACGAGAACACGGCCTCCGCGCGCAA
>CAZANC010000086.1:0-12270 GCA_964486495.1 uncultured Occallatibacter sp. | reverse complement strand
CAAGGCGGCTGGCTGCACCCGCGATGGAGTGGCGCAAAGCGCGCTCGTGAATGCCAACCGGCCGGCGGCCCTTTTTGGAGAGGCCGAAGACCCGGTCGCGCAGAATCATGTACCGGCTGATGCAGGTAATCGCAAAGGTAAAGTAGGTGCGATGCGCGCGGCTTGGCGCGTGCTCGTCGATGGTCAGTGACCCGGTGGCCAGCGACTCAGGAGCCGGTGATTTGACGCGGTGCATGCGTCTCTCCGCTTCTATTGTCACTCGGTGGGCTCGACCAGGTATTGCTCCAGCTTGCCGCCGGGATAGGTGTAGGTGGTGAGGCGGAGGCGGCGGCCGGGATAGGTGATGTCGAAGACGCGGAAAGTCATGCCGCCGCGGAGCTCTTCGCGGGACTGGCGCAGGCTGAGCGGCTCGCCGAGCGGAGCGAGGCTGGTTTCGAAGTCGGCGATGGCCTGGGGTGTGAAGTAGTCGTTCAGATTCGGCGCGAGGAGCGAGCGGTCAATGTGGCCCTGCTGAAGGCCGCGATAGATTTCGAGGGCCTGCTGCTCGGGAGCGGTGAGCGGGGAGCCGGCAACGAGCGGCGCGGCGAGGCGCGCGATGATGGCAGCGGCGCCGACTGCGTCCTGGTTGGTAAGAACGGCTACGGCCGCTCCATCATCGATGAGGACTTCATCGTCGGAGACGAAGCCGGAGACCTCGCCGGAGTGCTCGATGGAGCGACGGCCGTCGCGATCGCGAACTTCAACGCCGAGGCCGTAGTGCGTGGGATCGCCGTTTTTCAGCTTCACATCCGTGAACATTTTTTTATAGCTCTCGGAGGAGAGAATCGACTGGGCAAGTAAGCTTTCGTCCCAGAGGGCGAGGTCGTGGGCGGTCATGGCGAGCTCGCCGGCAGCAAACATCCAGCCAGCACCTTCTTTGGGCGCGGGGCGCAGCGGGCCAAGGGCGTGGCGATAGTAGGCCGTGGCGTCGGGAGGCATGAGCTGGTTCTCGTCGGAGTTCCAGACGGAAGTCATGCCGAGCGGGCGGAAGATGCGCTCAGTGAGAAATTGAAAGAGTGGCTCGCCGGAGACGATCTCGACGATGCGACCAGCGATGACGAAGTTGGTGTTCGAGTATTGCCATTCGGTGCCGGGATCGAAGTCGAGAGGTTTTCTTGCCCAGGTGTCGAGGATCTGCTGCGCAGTTTCGGGCTGGAGCATGGGGGTCATGACGTAATCCTCGGGCCAGTAGTCCTGATAGCCGGAGGTGTGAGAGAGAATTTCGCGGATGGTGACTTCGTTGCCGCGGGTGAGGCCGGGGATGAATTTGCCGACAGGATCGTCGATAGACAGTTTGCCTTGTTCCTGCAGCATGAGGATTGCGGCGGCAGTGAATTGCTTGGAGATGGAGCCGATGGAGTAGCGCATTTCCGGCGTGGCGGGGACGGCGGGGGCAGAATCGGTGGCGAGGCGCGCGTTGCCGTAGGCGTGGGTGTACGCGAGTTTGCCGTGCTGGACGACGGCGATGGACGCTGATGGCACACCCGTGGCTTCGAGAACCTGCGCGGCGATGCGGTCGATACGGGCGCGGAGATCGGGCGAGATGGTGTCGATAGTCTGGTTGGGGGAGTGGTTCGGGGTTTGGGCCGGGGCGTGCGGAGCAACTGCAGCCAGCAGCAGAATCGACAGAATTGCGATGCGCGAAGAGCTTTGGAATCGAAGCATGGGAGCCGTTTCCCTCTTTTCAAGGATAGACGCGCGGGACGTGGCGGCGCGATTTGTGCCGCTTGCGTACGATAGGCTGTGCAAAGGCGGGCGACGCGCGATTTCGAAGTGGACGATGCGCGACTCTCAACGAGAACGAAATCGCCGGAGGCGAGGATGGAGCGGCTGAGCAAAAATGCAAAGGCTGATTGAGGGACACAAGAAGTTCCTGGCCGAAGTGTTTCCGGCAAGGAAGAGCCATTTTCATTTGCTGGCGGAGGGACAGACGCCGGAGTGGCTGTTCATTACGTGCGCGGATTCGCGCGTGCTGCCGGACCTGATCCTGTGGACGGAGCCGGGGGATCTGTTTATTTCGCGCAGCATCGGGAACGTTGTGCCGAAACCGAGCCAGGACGTCGACGGAGTAACGGCCACGATCGAGTACGCGGTGGAGGTGCTGAAGGTGAGGCACGCGATCGTGTGCGGGCACTCAGACTGCGGGGCGCTGAAGGCGGCGCTCGACCGGAAGAGCCTGGAAAACCTGCCCAAGGCACAACGCTGGCTGGAGCACGTGGAGGCGGCATTCGCATACCGGCAGCCGCTGAACCCCGCCGACGGCGAGAGCGCGGAGCTGGCGTCGCTCATTCGCGGCAACGTGGTGGCGCAACTGAAGAACCTTGAGGCACAGGCGCCGGTGCGGCACGCGATGGCGGAGGGCCGGCTGACGGTGCATGGGTGGTACTACGACATTCTGACGGGGCGGATTGAGGAGTGGGACGAGGGGCTGAGGAAGTTTGTGGGGCTGGGGGGGTAGGTCGGCGCATCTTTCCTGGGGCGGAGTAGATCGGCAGCATCTTTATTGGACATTCGACCCGGTTTGGAATAAACTAGCTTAACAACTAGTTGATCAGTGGCGTGGGAGGAGTTAAGCCGACGACAGACACCGGTTACACCGAAATCGGCGCATTTGATGCCAAGACGAGGCTGTCCGAGATCCTGCGCAAAGTGGAACAGGGAGAACGGTTTACGATCACGAAGCGCGGGCGGGCCGTGGCGGATGTTGTGCCGAGCCAAAGCCGGGACAAGGAGCGTGTGGCTGAGGCCGTACGACAACTGCGCGCCATGCCCAAAATCACCGGTGTTTCCGCGGAGACGATCAAAGAGTGGATTGAGGAAGGGCGTGAATGAACGGGGTGCTCGATGCTTCAATGGCCCTGGCGTGGCTGTTCACGCGGGCAGATCCGGCGGAGGCAGCGCTGGCGGACCAGGCCCTTCGCGATTTGGCTTCAACTTCCTGGGTGGTTCCAGCAATCTGGTACGCGGAGGTCGCGAACGGGCTGCTTCGCAGTGAGCGTGCAGGGCTGACTCAACCGCCGCAAACGGAATACTTTCTGAACCGGGTATCGCTGGCCCATATCGAAACGGACCAAGAATCGCCGCGAACCCACCAAGTGAACTCGCTGGCCCTGGCGAGGGCACACCGGCTAACGGCCTACGACGCGACGTACCTGGAGCTTGCATTGCGAAGAGGCGCTCCGTTGGCGACGTTCGACCAGAAGCAGGCGGAGGCAATGCGCAAGGCCGGCGGGCGTGTGTTCGGGGATGCGGCGTAGGGAAGTTGAAGCGCCCTACTTGGCCGTGGGCACGCCGTTCTGGACAGGCTTGTCTGATCCTGCTCGAAAGCTTGCTGCGACGAGGTGCTTCGGCACGCCGTTCTCGGCTGGAGTGCGCTTGAGGAACCCAATGGCTTCCGGATCATGCTTCAGGTACGCATCAAGAAACTCCAGTGTGTATCGGGCCATCCAGTTGTAGCTCTCTGCACCCTCCTCCAGTGAGTAGTCTGCCGGAGAGAATTGCAGAGCTTCTTTTCGGAAGCGTTCACTTCGCTGGTACAACGAGCTGAACTGGATGTGCGAAACAGCGAGAAGCCGGATATGGAATAAATCGCCGCGAGTCCATTCGTTCAGGACGTTGGGCGCGAGGCCACCTTGGTTCTTGCTTTGGTGCATGGCGTCCCAGGCCTCAATGGTCTCTTCAGCGCGACTGAAGACGAGCAACGGGATCAGCATTTGGTCGGGATGAACGTCACCGGCTTCCTGCACGGTTCCGGGAGAATAGCGGAACGAGCCGTCAAGCGAAACCAACGCGTCAATGCGCTTGTCCCGGGCAGCGGCAAATAGGGCCGCCATTCCTCCCCAGCTATAGCCGATAACAGCGACGGAGGAAATTTCGGCGTCGGGCAAACTCTTTGCGAAGTCGATGAGGAAGGAGATGTCCTGTGCTTCGGCGTTGGCCCCGGGGAGATCGAGAGTCATGGAACGCTGATTTGCACCCATACTCGGCGTCGCCATGACGACATAGCCCTGGCTGGCGATGTACTCACAGAGCTCGATGTTCTCAATGGCCGGGGCGTTGAGGCTCGGCGCGTAGATTAGGACAGGAAATCGGCCGGACAACATGGCTGAATTGCGAACCGCTGAGGCAGGAAGAGCCGTGGTGCCGCGGGTGAAGTCCGCGACGAATGACTGCGGCTTGCCTTGGTCGACGGGCTTGTCGAAACTGGTCTCGGTCCGGATCAAGGCGGCATAGTCGCCGATGGTCATCTTTGGGGCGGTCGATACCTCGGCGGGGTACCAAACCAGCGTCTGCAGGGGGCGCGGTCGCTGGGTGGTGACGGGCGCATTTGGCTGGCCATCGTAGTTCTGGAAAACGCGCGAACGGTCGTACTGCTCGACAACTTTGAGCCCTACTGCGTACGGGCCAGGCTTCTGAGTGAAGCGGAATTGAAACTCCGGAGCAGGTTGCGCGCCAACGATCGCGGGGCCCAGAACCGCGAGGATAACCAAAGCAGTGGAATGGGGAAGCTGGCGCACGAGGGACTCTCCTACTGGATTGCAGCAAGTATAGAGGAGGCGGGATTTCGAGTTTCTTGCGTGGGCGCAGAGGAGCTGAAACCGTGCGTCCGTCAATTCTCAGTGCGCGCCTGGCGGTCCTTCGGTGTTCTTGGGCGGCTTGGTGAAGAGCCAGGCGCAGGCGGCGCAGATGAGGGCGAGGACGGCGGTCCAGCGGAAGACATCGACGTAGGCAAGTTGTGCGGCCTGCTGTTCCATCAATCCGTAAATCAGGCCGTAGGAGCCGGGGCGCGCGGCGGCGGGGCCCATGCGATGGCTGAGATAAGTGGCGATGATGGCGGACTTCTGCTGCAGCACGGCGGAGCTTGGAGAGAGGTTCGCGCCCAACTCGGTTTGGTGCAATGCGGCGCGGCGAATGATCGCCGTGGTGGCCATCGCGATTCCAATTGACCCGCCGATGTTGCGCAACATGTTGAACAGGCCGGTGGCGTTGCCCATGTCGTTCCTGGAGATAGTGCGGGTGGACAAAGTGGCCAGGGGCACAAAGACAAAACTGAGCGCGAAACCGGTGAGCGTGATGGGAAAGAGCAACGTGTAGGGACCGATGTCGAGGTTAACCTCGCCGAAGATGAAGGCGCAGACGGCGAAGCCAAGGAATCCGGCGCAGAGCAGCTTGCGGTTGTCGATGCGCGAACCGAGGAATCCGATGAGGGGCGAGCCGATGAAGGAGCCCACGCCACGGGGAAAGACAACCAGGCCCGCGGTGAATGCGGTGTAGCCGAGGATCTCCTGATAGTAGAGCGGCAGGATGGCGATGGTGATGTAGATGCACATGCCGAGCATCGCAATCATCAGGCAACCGGTTCGGAAGTTGGGGTTCTTGAGGATGTGCAGGTCAACCAGGCCTTTGGGATTGGTCCAGGAGTGCCAGATCCACAACAGGAATGCGACGATGAGCGCCGCCACAGCCCAGCGCACCCAGACGGCGCCGAACCAATCGTCCTCCTGACCCTTGTCGAGAACGATCTGCAGGCAGCCGGTCCAAACGGCGAGCAAGCCGAAGCCGATATTGTCGAACGCGCCGACCTTGGCGTTCTTGATGTAAGGCGGATCGTGGACGAAACGGCTGATCATGATGACGGCGAGAATGCCGACGGGAATGTTGATGTAAAAGGCGTAGCGCCAGCTCCAGGTGTCGGTGAGCCAGCCGCCCAATGTGGGGCCAAGGACCGGCGCGCATACGATTCCCAGGCCGTAGGCGGCCATCGCTTTGGAGCGATCTTTGAGAGAGAAGCTTTCAAGCAGGATGGATTGCGAGAGTGGCTGCAACGCGCCGCCGCCTGCGCCCTGCAAGACGCGGGCCAGCAGGATGATTGCGAGCGACGGGGCCGCGCCGCAGAAGAACGAGGCGACGGTGAAGAGGATGACGCAGGTGAGCAGGAAGCGCTTGCGGCCGAAGCGCCGGGCAAACCAATTGGAGGCGGGCAGAATGACGGCGTTGGCGACCAGATAGCTGGTGAGCACCCAGGTGGCTTCAGAGTTTGAGGCGGAGAGCGAGCCGGCGATGTAAGGCAGGGCCACCGAGGCGATGGCCGTGTCGAGAACTTCCATGAAAGTGGGCAGCATGACCGAAACGGTGACCAGCCACGGATTAACGCCCTGGGTGAGCGGGTAACGAGCTTGGGCGGCGGCCGTGGTCATGCCAGGGGACTCTTAGAAGGGTAAACGATGGGCGACGAGGCAGTTTGTGATGCGGACCACGGCGCGGCTTTGCATTGCACACGGTTTGCCCAGATTGTGGGCCGGGTGGCGCAGGCCTGCTTGACACAATCGGCCCAGCCCTTGATGCTGTACAGTTCCGGTCTTTGAGGATATGGCGGCAGGAGGGTTCCGGTGATGCGAGTTCGCGTCTTCTATCACGACAAGTGTTTTGACGGAGCTTGCTCAGCCTCGCTGTTCACGCGCTTTCATCGCGAGTGCATCACCCGGGACGCGAGCTACGAGTATCACGGGCTGGTGCATCGCGCCGGAGCGCTGTTCGACGAGAGCGAGTTCAGCGGCGACGAGAATGCGATTGTGGACTTCAAATATTCCGCGTCGCCCAAGATTACGTGGTGGTTCGATCATCACCAATCGGCGTTCCTGACGGCCGAGGACCATGAGAACTTTCTGGCTTGCCAGCGCGATCCGGAGTGCGCGGCGCGGAAGTTCTTCGATCCCAACTACACTTCATGCACGAGTTTTCTGGCACAAATCGCCAAAACGCGGTATGGATTCGACACAGCTCCGGTGGCGGAGCTGATTCATTGGGCCGACATTGTGGATGGGGCAAAGTACGAAAGCGCGGAGGCGGCCGTGGAGATGGCCGCGCCGGCGATGAAGCTGACGCTGATCATCGAGGCCACGGAAGATCCGGGGTTCATTCCGCGGCTCATCCCGTTGCTGACGGAGATGCCATTGGAGGCAGTGCTGTGCCAGCCGTTTGTGTCGGAACTGCTGCCGCCGCTGCTCAAGCGCCATGAGGAGGCGCTGGAATTGATCAGGAGCCGCGCGGAGGAGCGCGATGGGACGATTTTCTTCGACATCACCGATCATCCGCTGGAAGGATTCAACAAATTCATCCCATACTATCTCTATCCGCAGGCGACTTACTCGATCGGGCTATCGAAGTCGAGCTTCAGGACGAAGGTGGCTGTGGGATCGAATCCGTGGACCAAGACCGACCCGGCGAAGCTGGTGAACCTGGCGCAGATTTGCGAGCGCTACGGCGGAGGCGGACATGCGCGCGTGGGGGCGATCAGCTTTCCGCCGGATAAGGAAGCGGAGGCGCGAGCGGCGGCCGAGGAGATTGTGGCGGAGCTGAGAAAACAGGGAACAAGGGAACAAGAGCATAGGGCGTAGGTATTCGGTGGGGCGCGGGCCGAAAAAGCGAAATGAGCCAATACCTGTTTGCGTACGGGACGCTGCAGCCGGGGCTTGCGCCGACGAAGATTGCGCGCGTTGCGGCGAAACTGTGGCCGGTGGGCGAAGGATTTGTGCGCGGGGTGCTCTACGATCTGGGCGGCTATCCCGGCGCCGTTGCCGATCCCACCGCTAAGGGCAGGATCATTGGGACGGTGATGGAGCTGCCGGAGGACGAGAGCGTGCTCGCGAGACTGGACGCTTACGAGGGCTTCGATCCGAAGGCGCCCGAGACGAGCGAGTATATTCGCGAGCGGCAGGCTGTGGAGTTGAAGACGGGCGGCACGGTGGAGTGCTGGTTCTACCGGTACAACAGGGAGCCGCGGGAGGGGACTCAAGTCGAGAGCGGAGCTTGGGGAGATAGAGCAGCTTCTAGCTTCTAGCTTTATCTGAGTCAGGTTTGGGCTCGAGCTATTCCACCTGTGTCACGATGAGACGAACGCCAGGGATGGGGCAAATCCGTCGATGCAACTGCTCTGAGCTCACAACCCCAGCTCGCCGGCGCGCCTTTTCATGGCCTCGATGCAGAAGGCGATGTGGGTGTCGAGGTCGACGCCGAGTTCGGATGCGCCCTGCACGATGTCCTCGCGGTGAACGCCGCGGGCGAAGGCTTTGTCTTTCATTTTTTTCTTCACACTTGAAACCTCGACGTCCGCGATGGACTTTGTCGGCTTGACGAGGGCGCAGGCGGTGAGGAAGCCGGCCAGCTCGTCGCAGGCGAAGAGGGCTTTTGCGAGGTGCGAGGAGCGCGGCACGCCGGAGTATTGGGCGTGGCCGAGGATGGCAGTCCGGAGTTCCTCGGGCCAGCCCAGCCGCTCCAGCTCGCGGACGCCGACGAAGGGGTGTTCTTCGGCGGTGGGATGGCGCTCGTAGTCGAAGTCGTGGAGCAGGGCGGTGGTTGAGTAGAGCTCGACGAGGGTTGCGCGCGCGTCGCCCTCGAGCGCGAGGCGGGCGGCTTCCTGCTCGCCATAGGCCACGACACAGGTTTCCACGGCCAGCGCGTGCTTGCGCAGACTTTCGCTCTGCGTCCATTCGGAGAGCAGTTGCCATGCCTGGTCTCGATTGAAGCTGGGGCCAAAGCTCGTGTTGGCAGCCATTTAGAGCTCCTGTTGATTACAGTGGTTCGCGATTTGTCTGGTTTTGGGGGGTCTCGTACGGCTTTTTTCGGTTTGACCCTGAATTTCTACTTGACAATTATGGTTCATTCGTAGAAAGTAGCACCAATCACGGTGCAGTGATGCACTTGGAGTCCCACGCTCTGGCACTCCGCGCATCCCAAATGGCAACTTCTATCGTTAGCGTGGAAACACGCGAAGTGGTGCGGTGTGAATACTGCAGACTGATGCAGTATAGGACCAGCAACTCCCTCTGCAGGAAATGCCGCAGGCCCCTCGACATCGAGGAGCCCGTGTTTCTGGCCCCGCGACTGGTGACCAGCCAGCCTGTGCCGGTTAGTGGTGGCGCGGGCATGCAGGTGGCCTCGCAGGTGCGCGAAATGCGCCGGGCGCGCCATCTGAGCCAGCGGCAATTGGCGGGCAGGATGCTTGTGCCGCGCACCTATATCTCAAAGATCGAGAACGGCAAGGCGATTCCCACGCTGGGCTCGCTGGAGCGGCTGGCCACGGCCCTTGGCGTGGAAATGCGCCAACTGGTGCGCGATGAGCGCAGCCGCCGCGACGAAGAAGTTGAATCAATCCTGAGCGATTCATTTCTGGCTGAAGTGGCCGAACTGTTGCCGCATCTCGACTCGCTACACCGGACCCTGTTCTTCGGCGCCGTAAGGGACGCGGCGACAGGCCGGCGCCGCACCGCATAGAGGCTCGGCGGGGGCGCTGATCGAGCAGTAGAGTTTCGCGAGCGCTTCCGCCGCCGGGCGGGAGCGGGCAGGCTCATCGGTGGACTTTCCCTGGAGTGCCATTTTGGCAAGGCCTGGGTTGCCATTTTGGCAAGGCGCTGGATCGTTGGGATTTGAGCGTTTTCGATTCACTTATTAACATCGCGATCATCGCAAAAGGTGGCAATTTCTTGAGGAAATTGCCACTCGACATTTTTCATTCTGTAAAGAGCAGAATCGAAAACGCCGTAGCGGGCCCGGCGCCAGCGTGGCGGTGCATTGCAGAAATCCCCAAAATGCTTTACGGTCGATGGTGTGACTCCCCGGATCCGGCCGAAGGCGTCTCGTATCCGGGCCGGAAGTTCGTTCACGGATTGAACGGCCTTTATCCCGCACCGTGCGGGAACTCCGTCGGCGCCGCTTCGGGATGCTCTCCGGGCCCCCGCGTGGAAAGCGCAAATGCGATCTACAATCGATTCCTTGTCTCCATCTCCCACATTGCGCATCGATGAGTTGAGCCCAGAGGAGCGCGCCGTCTATGCGACGCTGAAGCCGGAGCGCCTACCGCGGCATGTAGCCATCATCATGGACGGCAATGGCCGGTGGGCCAGCCGCCGCTCGCTCAAGCGGTTTGTTGGTCACCAGCAGGGAGCGAAGACGGTGCAGCAAGTGACGGAGACGGCTGCCCGCATCGGGTTGCCGTGGCTGACGCTTTACGCGTTCTCACTGGAAAACAATCTGCGGCGGCCCCGAGCCGAGGTCAGCTTCCTGATGCGCCTGCTGAAGACGTACCTGGAAAACAATGCGGAGCGCATGAGAGCGAACAATATCCGTTTCCAGTACATCGGACGGACGCACGAATTGGCGCCCGACGTTCAGGACAAGATGCGCTGGGTGGAGGAGACCACGGCCGCGAATACCGGCACTACGCTGACGCTGGCCTTGAACTACGGCGGACGATCGGAGCTGGTGGACGCCTTCCACGGGCTGATGGCGGAGCTGAAGCAGAAGCACCTCGGCCCGGAACACATCACGGAAGAAGACATTCACCGGCACCTCTACACGGCGCACATGCCCGACCCCGATCTGCTCATTCGCACCTCCGGCGAGCAGCGCATCTCGAACTTCCTGCTGTGGCAGATCGCCTACACCGAGATCTTCGTGACGGAGCGGTATTGGCCGGACTTCGGCGGGATGCACCTGCTTGAGGCCATCGCGAACTTCCAGAGCCGGGAGCGCCGCTACGGCGCGATCGGCGAGGACGGCGGCGAAGTGGAAGAGGATCCCGACCAGATCAGGATTGCGGTGAGCTAGCGCGTCGCGCTGATAGCTGTGCTATCGAAAAACTGTGCGACTAAAGAATCGACGAATTGAAATCGGCGATGAACTGGATTCCAGGGACGTCCAGCTTGAACAATTGCGTGTCGCCGGTGAGAAACAGGTCGATCCCCGCAGAAGCCGCGCAGGCAAGATGGATTGCGTCAGGGGCTTTCAGCTTTATCTTGGCGCGAAGTGTGCTGAATGGGGAGACCGCACTGCCATCGAAGGGCAAAAAAGAAAATCCCATCTCAATAAGGGCATCGCGAACAGATGCCGCCGATTTCGGGCTCTCCGATCTCTCGACGCCGGCCATAATCTCGCCGAGCGCAAGATGACTCGTGTAGAGTGAATCGCGTCGTCGATGCGCACGCGACAGCAGGTTGCGAACCCGAGGCGAAAATGCCGGGTTGTCCTCGAGGAGATAGACGAAGAGCATGGTGTCCCAGTAGATGCGGCTCATGCTGCTTCATCCTCATCGTCGGACCGGACCCAACGAATGAACCCATCTGCGCCACCCATCTCCGCAATTTCGTTTTTGAGCAAACCGCGAATTTTATCGGTGACTCGCAGCGCCCATTGATCAGGGGTTTCGCCGCTCTCTTCGGTCTGGATTGCGCCCGAGAAGGTCGTTCTCGCGGACGATTCCGGACGGGGATTTGCAACGCGATAGTGAAAAACCACTGTCGGGCTTGTTTTCGAAGGTGGGCCCTCAATGCTTTCAATTTCGAGGCTGTTTTCGCGAAGGAACCGAGAAGTTCGCAATGCGCTGCAAATTTGCGGGACATGGCTGATCGGAAAACCCTGTGTTGCCAGATCCTCACGAATTTCTCTCACATGGATTGAAAACTCCTTCTTCCCCGAGCGTAATGCCGGCTCAACGTACTTCGCCTTTGCCACCGCCCGTACTTGATTACTTAGTCCCTGATTCATCGACCGTCCTCCTGTGCCGAAAATATTCTTCCAGTATTCTGGCTACAACATGATCATGGCACAGTTATAAGAATATTTCAAGAAGAATATTCTTCTTAGACATTTTCTTAAAATAAGAATGTCTTAACTTGACCCGAGGTTACCTCCAGATCGGAGTGCCCTCGGCCCCGGCAGTGTATTCTCAACGCTGAATGAAACGCATTCTTACCGCTGCAGTTCTGATTCCAATTGTCCTCGTTCTGGTGTTTCTTGGGCCCCGCTGGCAGTGGTTGTTTACGCTGGCGGTGGCGGCGGTTGCGGCGCTCGCAGGCTGGGAGTACATGGCCCTGAGCCGACGCTGCGGAGCGAATCCGCCGCGGATCGCGACCATGATGGCCCTTCTGGCACTGTTCGCAGTCGACTTTGAGTGGCCCGATCTGACCCCAGCCCTGTTTGGAATTCTGGGCCTGGGCCTGTTGGTGTATTGCACCTTCTTCAAGCCGGTTGAGGAGACGATTGCGGACGCGTCGGCATCCATTTTTTGTCTGCTCTATACCGGTCTTACGCTGCTCGCCCTGCCAACGCTGCGCGAACAAGCGAATGGGCCGTCGCTGGTTGCGTTTTTGCTATTCGTAGTGTGGACGGGGGATACGGCAGCCTATTACGCAGGCCGGGCGTGGGGCCGGCACAAGATGGCGCCCAAGCTAAGCC
>CAZANC010000085.1:0-12275 GCA_964486495.1 uncultured Occallatibacter sp. | reverse complement strand
AAGCTCGGATTCGCAAACGATCGCGCCGACACTTGCGCGCGCTTGTTTGCCGAGACCACTCGTGACGGCGTGTACACGCACGGCATCAACCGTTTTTCACGCTTCGTCGCCATGATTCGTAACGGCAGCGTGAATCCTATGGCCGAGCCTGAAGTGACGGCGCGATTGGGCGCGCTGGAGCGTTGGGATGGCCATCGTGGTCCGGGCAACCTGGCTGCGCTGGCCGCGATGGAACGTGCAATCGCTCTCGGGCGCGAGCACGGCGTGGGGTGCGTCGCGCTGGGTAATACGAATCACTGGATGCGCGGGGGGACCTACGGCTGGCAAGCTGCGGAGGCTGGGCTCATCGGCATCTGCTGGACCAACACCATGCCCAACTTGCCGCCATGGGGCGGGGCGGAGCGCGCGATTGGGAACAATCCGCTGATCATTGCCGTGCCGCGCGCAAGCGGGCCGGTGGTGCTCGACATGGCGATGTCGCAGTTCTCCTATGGCGCTCTCGAGAGCTACCGCAAGCGCGGCGAGATGCTCCCAGTGGATGGTGGCTTTGACGCGAATGGCAACCTGACGCGCGACCCCGGAGCCATTGAGGAATCGTGGCGGCCACTGCCGGCCGGGTACTGGAAAGGATCAGGACTTGCCGTTGTGCTGGACATGATCGCGGCCATGATGACGCTGGGCAACGCGACCTGCCAGATCTCCTCGGACCCATTGTTCGAGACCGGAATCTCGCAGATGTTCCTCGCTCTCAACCCTGGGGCATTTGGGCCTGCGCCAGAGGCCGGGAAGATTGCCGATGCGATCGTTGCGTCCTTGCACGACTGTGCGCCCGCAAAGCGGGGTGGCAAAGTTCGATACTCTGGCGAACAGACCCTGCAAATTCGAGAGGATAACACGCGGCTGGGCCTGCCGGTCGAGCCGGCGGTGTGGGCAGAGATTCTTGCGATGTAGTCGTCCGGCTGGCGAAAGCGCAGGCCGCCTTACACGGTTCCACAATTGCTTTACCCAGGTCCGCAACTGCCAAGTGGCTTTTTCGCCAAGAAAAAGCCACCCTGCAGGACGCTGGAAAGGGCACGTGAATTGTGGAACCGCTCTAGTACCCCATGATGTTGTAGCCGCAATCGACGTAGAGAGTCTCGCCGGTGACGGCGCTGGCCAGGTCGCTTGCCAGATAGAGCGCGGTGCCCCCGACTTCGAGCTGATCGACATTGCGGTGCAATGGAGAACGCTCGGCATGGGATTTGAGCATGTCGCCCAGCGCGCCCACGCCGCGCGCCGCCAGCGTCTTGATAGGACCGGCAGAGATGGCGTTGACGCGGATGTTTTTTGTGCCGAGTTCGAAGGCGAGGTAGCGCACTGCGGCTTCGAGCGAGGCCTTGGCCAGCGCCATAACGTTGTAGTGGGGCACGACTTTCTCGGCGGCGTAATACGTAAGAGTAATAATGCTGCCGCCCTCGGTCATCAGCGGTACCGCGCCGCGGCTGACGGCGATGAGCGAGTAGACGCTCACGTCGTGCGCGATGCGAAAGCCCTCGCGGCTGGTGTTGATGAACTCGCCCTTCAGTTCCTCGGGGGGCGCATAGGCGATGGCGTGGACGAGGATGTCGATCTTGCCGTACTTCTCCTTGAGCGCGGCGAAAAGGGACTCGATCTCCTGGTCGTTGGAGACGTCGCACTGGAAACCGCTGGCGCCGGAGAGATCGTTGATCAGATCTCCGGCTTCGGATTTCATGCGTTCATTTTGGTAGCAAATGGCCAAAGTGGCGCCGGCCTCGTGGAGTTTCTGGGCGATGCCCCATGCGATGGAGCGCTTGTTGGCCAACCCGAAGACCACGGCTGTCTTGCCCGCCAGATTAATCATGCTGCTTTGGACCCTCCAAATCTCTAATCCAAAAGGGGAAACGGCGGAGACGCCGCCGCCATTCAGAATACCAGAGCGATTTTCACTTGGAGATGCGAAGCGTGGTTCAGCCACCGAGCGTGGTTTACCCGCCGAGCGTGGTTCAGCCGCCAAGATCGATCAACTCGACATGTCCCACCGGGCGCCCTAGGAACCTCGAGCCCAGGCGCTCAAACTTCTCCACCGAGTCGGTGGCGAAACAGCGAACTTCGGTCGCGGGAACACCACCCGGTGCGGCCGGAGCGGCGCTCCCGTTGAGCAGCTGAACGGCAGCCTGCGCCACCGACTCCGCCGAATCGATGACTTTTGCGCCCGGGTGCACCGCCTTTTCGAAGAGCGGCCTTAAGAGTGGGTAGTGCGTGCAGCCCAGCACCAGCGTGTCTGGATTCATGCCGCGAGATTCAGCCTCGGCGCGAAGCTCGTTCAGATAAATTTCAATCACCTCGGCTGTAACGGGGTGATCGGTCCATCCTTCCTCGACCAGCGGAACGAGCAGCGGGCAGGCTTTCTCAATGGCACGTAGACCGTGAGCGGCGCACGCAGCCGCGTAAGAGTGGCTCTGCACCGTGGCTTCGGTAGCGATTACGAGTACGTCGCCGGTGTGCGATGCAGCGCGGGCGGCGGCTGCGCCGGGCTCGATGACCCCCAGCACGGGAACAGAAACGGCATCCTGAATTGCGTCGAGCGCCAAGGCGCTGGCGGTGTTGCATGCAATCACGAGAAACTCCGCACCTTGCTCGTTGACCAGAAACTGCGCGCTCTGCGCGGCGTAGCGCGCAATGGTGCGGCGCGACTTTGAGCCATAGGGCAAACGCGCCGTGTCGCCGAGAAAGGCGAATCGTGCGCCCGGAAGCCGCTCGATCAAGGCGCGGAGGACCGTCAATCCGCCGAAGCCGGAATCGAAGACGCCGATGGTTGGGGCCATATCTTTCAGAGTAGCCTCTATGAGCAATGTGCGTCGCGGCGCCCGAACGTGATGCGTGAGAGCCCGATTACTGTCCGATTCTCCTGAGATACGCGTTCAGGTCTTCTCCCGCGACCGGCGATGTGCATGTTCCCGGGCGCTCGTAGAGGCAAACTCCCTGCCAGCACTGCGACTGCCCGAATCCGGCTGGGAGGTCGGGTGAATTGGCCGGCGCGATCAGCGCGTTGATGGAGGGCGCATCCTTGGCGAGTTGCGCAGGGCTTTCCATCGGAATGATCGGCACATTCTGATAGAGATGCGTGTACCCCGCGGACTCCCACCATTTCAACTGATAAATTCCCACTCCACATAATGCGGGCTCGCGGCCGAGGCGATCGAACGCGCCCTCTCCCCAGCGGGTTTCGCACCAGCGAGTGCAGTGCAACGCAAGCAGCGCAGAGGAGACGAAGAGGAACGCCACACTGATGGCCACAAGCCACTTGGGATTCTCGAGGAATATCAACCCGCGCTTAATCTCCCCGAGAAGATCGACAATCCCCATCGCGGCAAGGGTAATGGCAGGGGCAAGAATCGGATAGAGAAAGCGAATCTCCTTGTGCGGAATCAGGCTGTGCGAAACCACCACGATAGCGCAGAAAATGGCGAGGAAGGGGCTTCGCCGGGCGCCGTGAAAGAGTAGCAGGACGGCTGGGCCAACCAAGACCAGAAGAACCAGCACGTACCAGTACCACGGTTGCTCCAGAGTCAGCTCTTTGCCTGGCCCGCGCAAAACGTTGTACTCGAAGTAGCGGATGAACGACTGCAATGGAAAATAGCCGGCCATCCAATCAGCCATGCCAAACAGAAGAACGGGGAGCGAGGCTCCGGCAATGACTACGGGAACTCTCACTCGCCAGCGCGGATAGCAGAAGTAGATCATGGCAAAAACGAGCGCAGGCAGCAGTTGAATGCGCAGACACGCGGCCAATGCGCAAAGCAACCCGGCGAGAAAAAGCCGCTTTCGCTCGCCGAGTTTCTCGCCGTAGACGCCGAGATAGAGTCCAGGCAGCAAGACGTGAGCGGCGGCTATTTCATTCAGTGCTTTAGGCGCAAAGAAGACGAGGCCGAAGTAGAAAGAGCAAGCCAGAGCGGCGACCATGGCCGCGGGTTTACCACTGGCGCGTTTCGCCCAGGCATAACCGAACCAGATTGTGACGAGCGAAATCAGCGAAAGAACGATTTCCGTCCCGATCACGTATCCTGCCGACGCCGGGCCCATCCAGGCCGTCGCGCGCATCACTCCGGCAAGAAACGTGGGAAAGACCCAGGAGCGCATGCCCAGCCTCCACTCCCAGGAGACGACGCCATAGCCGTACACCAGCCTGTGCGCTTGCTCGAGCGTCTGGAAAACCTCATCAGGGAAGAAAATGTTGGGCGAGCCCACCGCAAGCCCGATGCGCAGTGCAAACGCGAAGCCGAGCAGCGCAGCCCATGCGGAGACTATTCTTGCGCGCGTCATTAGAGGCCGCCTCCGGCTGCTACTGCGTCCTCGTTGGTCAGATAGGTGCGCGTCAAATCGGCATGGCCGGCGAGAGTCGCGCGCGGCTCGCCATCGACCAAAAAGCGCACCTCGGTCACGTGAGGCAGATTGGCGTTGAGCGTGGAGCAAATGGAAAGCACCGTGAGCGATTCAGTCTCCAGGCCGGAAGGATGGCTGGCCACAAATGCGCCGGTCAGGTTGACGACCGCAAGCTCGGAGCCGTCGGGCGCCGCAGTTCCTTTCGAATCCGCGATCGGAACAAGAAAAAGCTGCTCGATGGAGCTTGCACCGCCGGGCACGGGGTGCGCGGCATCGGGAGCAGCATATAGGTCGAGCAACTTCCCAAGGATGGCGCGCGCACGGGCCTCTGGATTCTGCGGCAAGGGCAGCGAGAGAATCCGCGGCTGAACGGTGTTATCAGCATCATTGGCCACCATCAGCGTGGCTTGCTCTGCCGGAGCCACCTGGGGCGCCTGCGTGGGAGCAGAATCCTCGCCGCGGAGCAGGCGATCGTGAGCGCGGCGCAATTGGTTCCACAGCAGTACGCCCATGATGACGGAGGCGGCAAGCAAGAAAATGAAAAGCACGGTCTGGTGGCGAGGGATCACTGCTGACTTGCCTCCCGCGCTTGCGATCGCCACTCGACCAGGGCCGCGGCCAGCGCATCCACCACGCGCGCCTGGTAGTCCGGATCGTCAAGGCTGGCTGGCCCTTGTGCATCCGTCGATTGCTCCGGCGCGACCTCAACGGCCACCGCCGGACAAGTCATGCTGTCGATCGCAGGCAGTGCAGTCCGTCCCAGAGTGACATGCACAGTGGCGTGAGACAGCGCCGAGTTGACCACTCCGGCAAAAGACAGGCTGCGCATGATCCACGCTGCCTGCGCGGTCTTCCAGGGCAGAAAGCGAGCGTCAAAGTGCGTGTCAAGGCGCGCGTCGAGGTGCGTGTTTTCGACCGGAGCCAGCGAAGAGACGAAGAGGTGCACTCCGGAACCGCTTTCTGTTGCGTGCAGGCTGATGCAGGCTTGCGCGTTAGCGTGGTTGGCAATCTGGGCGCGGGAACCGGGTTCCAACGCGGTATCGGATTCACGCGTGGTCACCACCCCGAATCCGCGAGCCATAAGAAGGGAGCGCAACCTGATGCTGAGGGCCAAAGTGTAGGCCTTCTCAGTTTCGCTGCCGAGGCGTGCGCCGGCGTCTTCGCCGCCATGAGCCGCGTCGAGCACGACCACAAATCGCGGGGCGGCAGCCGGGGCTTGCGCAAAGATCGGGCCAGATGCCGCAATCGAAATAAGGGCTGCCATCGCCCGAAACCGCCTGCGGCGATTGTGACTTCCGATGGTTATTGGGCCGGGAGTACGAAACGCAAAGCACGCGGCGCGAAGCATTAGAAAAAATGACGCGCCCGAGTCGGACGGTTCCCGCCGCATGACCTCAATCGAGCGCATAAATGGCCAGGCCGCTCAGCAGCTTGGGGAAAAAGTCGGTCGACTTTTGCGGCATCACCTCGCCGGCGAACGCGACTTCTTTCAACTGCTCCATGGTCACGGGTTTGGTGAGGAAGGCGATATCGGCCGCGCCGCTGCGTACCTGCTCCACCGCTTCCTGGGCATCGCGCAGATAGCGCAGGTTGGTCTGCTCGCGCACCTTTTCGGCGTCCAGGCCCATCAGGCGCTCGAAAATAACGGAGTGCAATTGCGTCAGGTCGAGCTGCCGCTGGCGCTCGGGCAGGCCGGCCAGGGCTGCGGCCATGGCATCCGGCTTGGCGCGCAGCAGAAATGCCCCGGAGCAGGTGACGGCGACGAATGCGGTTCCCGTCTCGCGCATCAACTCATCCATGAATGAAGAGCCATCAAAGGGCGGCAGCGGTTGAACGGTGAAGTATGCCTCGGCCGCCTTGAAGAACGCCGTGGCAAAGAAACCGTTGAGACCGTGAACGACGCGGTGGGTGGGCAGAATCACGAGTTCATCGGAGTCCATGTTGACGAAGGTCATCATGGCGGCTGCCTCGGGGAATTCGGGCTGCGGCAACTGCTGCGTGCTGGAGGCGCTCTTACCATGCGCTCCGCCCTCGTGATCTTTCGAGTATTTCAGCGCGGTTTCATAGCGATGGTGGCCGTCGGCGATGATCAGCTTTTTGTCGCCCATGGCGGTTACCAGCAGGCGAATTTCCGCCGGATTGTTTACCCGCCAGAGCCTGTGCAGGACGCCGTATTCGTCGGTCACTTCGGCGTCTGCGCCGCCGTGGCCTTCGTAGAGAATCTTTTCTACGCTGCCTGCGGGGTCGGAGTAGAGCATGAAGATCTGGCCGAAGTGCGCACGCGTGGCTTTCAACAGGTTGAGCCGGTCGCTCTTGGGCTTCGAAAGTGTCTGTTCGTGCCGGAAGACGACCTGGTCGCTGTAGTCCTGGAGCTTGCCCAGGGCAATAAATCCGCGCCGCTCCTTCACGATTTCAGTCCCAGGAACCGTGAAACGCTGCGAATATGCAAAGACACACGGCTCGTTTTCCTGGAGCAACACGCCCTCGTCGCGCCAGGCTTGAAAATCGTGCGCCGCGCGCGTATAGACGTTTTCACCCTTCTCTGCGTCAAATAACTCAGGCAGTCCCAGGATGATCCGGACAAGGTTAAAGGGGCTGCGCTGGTAGTACGCCTGTTGCATGGCTGGCGTGATCTTGTCGTATGGCTGCGTGACCACGTCTTCCAGGCGAACCGCCGAGGGATTGTAGCGCCAGGCGCGAAAGGGATAAATACGAGCCATGAGAAAGGTCTTGCTCCCCTGTTAATTCGGAGGAATCTGAGCCCCACTTACGCCGCGATGCCTGCCGGAGATCGAAGGGTAGGCCCAGTCCCGATTGTATCGCAGCGCTTGACGTGCACAGCTTGCGTGGATTCCGATCTGCGCGATGCCGCTGAGACAATCTGCTGACAGCAGAGGCTCGCCGATAGTGGTAATATCGCCTTCAACCCTCCGTGGTGCCTCATGAGAAAGCTTCCCCAGCACGCGATTCCAAACGGGGTGGGCAGCCTCGCCCTAATTTGCCGCTGCGCCAGCTTGAGTGCGCTGGCAATGGTCTTCTGCCTCGGCCAGGCACGCGCTCAGGACGATCAACTGAATAAGGTGCACGTCGAGCCGCCATCTGCCGCCTCGGCGCCGGCGAGTGAGCCAAAGGGGACGGAGGCCGCTCCTGAAACCGGAACGGCGTCGCTGCACATCCATCCCGGCTCATTCATCCGCATGAATGTGGACATGGTGCTGGTCCCGGTCACAGTCACAGACCCCTTGAACCGGCTGGTGACAGGTTTGGAAAGAGAAGACTTCCAGGTCTACGAAAACAACGGTGAGGAGAGGATCGCCAGTTTCGCATCAGAGGACGCCCCAGTTTCCATCGGAATCATTTTTGACCTCTCCGGCTCCATGACGTCCAAGCTGGTCCGCGCCCGCGAAGCGATTTTACAGTTCATCAAGACGGCAAATCCGCAGGACGAATTCTTCGTCATAGGCTTCAACGACCGGCCGGAACTGATTGAGGACTTCACCAGCTCTGTTGACGACATTCAGGCGCGGCTGGCAACGGTTCACGCGGGCCACCGTACCGCGTTGCTGGATGCGATCTACTACGGCATCGCCAAGATGAAGGACGCGCATCACGAGCGGAAGGCCTTGCTGGTGGTTTCCGACGGTGGCGACAACCGCTCCCGCTTCACCGAGGGCGAGGTCCGGGCCGCGGTGCGCGAAGCCGACGTGGAGATCTACTCGATCGGCATCTTCGATCCCTACGCGCCCACCCCTGAAGAGCGCACGGGCCCGCAGCTTCTCGACGACATCAGTTCCGCGACGGGCGGCCGGCTCTTTCGCGTCGACGACGTTGACGAGATGAGCGACATCGCCGAAAAGATCTCCACTGAGCTACGCAACCAGTATGTGATTGGCTACAAGCCCAAAGTTCTGACCCGCGATGGCAAGTGGCGTAAAGTGAAAGTGAAGGTGAACCCGCCTCCGGGCCTTCCTCCACTTACGGTCTATGCTCGCACCGGCTACTATGCGCCTCTGCAATAACGCGATTCTGGCCGCTTATTTTGCCGCCGCAGGGCTTGTTTTGTCCGCGCAGCAGGCGCCTGCGCCGCGAGCCGGAGCGCAGACAACTCAAGCGTCGCCGCCGCCCACTGTCGATACCGATCCGGTCCGCTCGCCAGACGTCGTAACTCCGGCCCCCTCCTCGGGTCCGATGAAAAAAGAGGGCGAGGGTTACCTGCTCCACACCGACGTAGAAGAAGTGGTGCTCAATGCCACCGTGCTCAACGGCACCAGCCTCGTCGAGAACCTCGCCAAGGATGATTTCGCAGTCTACGAAGATGGAGTGAAGCAGACGCTGATCAGCTTTCAGCACACCGATCTGCCGGTTTCCATGGGGCTGGTGATTGACAACTCCGGATCGATGTACCGCAAGCGGCCTTCAGTGAATAAGTCGGCGCTCGACCTGGTCGAGGCCTCGAACCCGCAGGACGAAGCCTTTGTGGTCAACTTCTCCGATGAAGCATTTATCGATTGCGACTTCACATCGGACATCAACAAGCTGCGCGACGGTCTGTCGCACATCGATTCTCGCGGCGGCACCGCGCTCTACGACGCCGTGGTGGCTTCTGCAGACAAGCTGGTTGCCGATGCCAAACGGCCCAAGCAGGTTCTCATCCTGATCACCGACGGCGAGGACAACGCGTCGAGCTCGGACCTGGAGCAGACTATCTACAAGGTGCAGCAGCTCTCTGGCCCGGTGATCTACTCCATCGGACTGCTCTTTGGCGACGAGATGAGCCGCGCCGAAGTGCGCCACGCGCGCCGCGCCCTGGAAATGCTCTCCACCGAGACCGGCGGCATGGCGTTCTTCCCCAAATCCATCGACCAGATCGATCAGATCGCCGCCGAGGTGGCGCGCGATATCCGCAGCCAGTACACGCTGGGCTATCACTCGACGAAACCGACCACGGTGCCGGGCTTCAGGCGAGTGGAAGTGACTGCCGAGTCCAAGGGATCGGGCAAGCTCACAGTCCGCACCCGCACCGGCTATTATCCGGTGGTGCGCACGGCAAAGCAGACGGCGCAAGTGGAGAAGTAGAGGCTCGAAAAAACAGAGTGTCGACATGCCAAATGAAGCTGAACTGAAGGCCGAGTTGGAGCAACTCGCGCATCTCAAAGCGATGGGCGAGAAGGCATACGACGATATGTACGAGGCGCACTCGCCGAGCGGCGCGACGGCTTGCTACAGTGACGCCAAGGAGTGCTATTACGACGCCATCGGGCTGGCCCGGCGGCTGGAACTGAAAGAAGAGGTTGAAGCGCTCGAGAACCGGCTGGCGCACATCAAGGCCGTCTTCCGCGGCCAGTTCACATAGCCGCTCGAGGCGATCGGCAAGAAATCATTGCGTTGTTTTTGTTGCGATTTCTCTCAGGGTCCCGCCTCGACAATCGAATCTCGAATCGCCCCGCCGGTTGCAGTTTGACGGCTTTTAATGCATTTCAACGTGCGCATATCGTCATCCAATGGTTTCGCTGACCTGCCCCAATGCTCTGCGCGATAAGCTAATAACTAAAAGCTAGGAGCTGGCAGCGACGTTATGTCCCCATACAAGTACTCAACCCTTGCCGTGCACGCCGGGCAGCACCCTGACCCACTCACCGGAGCGGTGAATGTGCCCCTCTACCTTTCCTCGACCTTTGAACTCACCGGCATCGGCAGCGACCGCGGCTGGGACTACTCGCGCGCCGGCAACCCGACACGCGACCGCCTCGAGACGGCGCTGGCCGCGCTCGAGGGCGGCACGAGCGGGCATGCATTCACGACGGGAATGGCCGCCATCTCCGCGTTGGTGGCGATGCTGCGTGCGGGCGATCACGTCGTCTGCTCGCGCGACGTGTATGCCGGCACAGTGCGGCTCTTCGATCAGATCGTGAGCGGGTACGGCATCCAGATCGAATACGTGGACACGAGCGACTTGGCCGCCGTAGAAGGGGCGATGAAGCCGAACACCAGGCTGGTGCACATCGAGACTCCCAGCAATCCGCTGATGGTGCTTACCGACATTGCGGCCGTTGCGAAGATCGCCCATGCACGCAGCGTCGAAGTGAGCGTGGACAACACGTTCCTGTCGCCCGCATTGCAGCGCCCGCTGGAGTTGGGCGCCGACATCGTGATGCATTCAACGACGAAATACCTGAATGGCCACTCCGACGGCCTGGGCGGAGCGCTGATCGGTTCAAAGCCCGAGCACAAGGAGCGCTTTCTCCTCATCCAGAAGGCGGCGGGCGGCGTCATGTCTCCCTTCGAGTGCTACCTTGTGCTCCGCGGCATCAAGACTTTGCCATTGCGCATCCAGCAGCATGAGGAGAACGGCCGGGCGGTTGCCGAATTCCTTTCCACGCACCCGAAGGTGAGCAAGCTGGCCTATCCGGGGCTGAAAACTCACGCGCAATACGATCTGGCGGTGAAGCAGCAGAAGGGCTTCGGATCGATGATGAGCTTCGAAGTCAAGTCGCGCGACGAAGCGGCGCGGTTCCTTAAGGCGATCAAGATCTTCATCAATGCGGAATCGCTCGGCGGCGTCGAGTCGCTGGCGTCGCACTCGGCCACCACCACGCATGGCTCGGTGAGCGAAGAAGTGCGCCGCTCGATGGGAATCAACGAGGGACGGATCCGGCTCTCGATCGGCATCGAGGACAAGGAAGACCTGATCGCTGATCTCGATCAGGCGCTGGCCGCGGTGAAGCGAGTCCCGTAAGAGACGTCCGGAGTATCATTTCCGGGTGGGCTCGTACATATTCGACGGGGTGACCTTCCGTGTGTATCCAGAAGATCACCCGCCTCCACATATTCATGGCCGATATCAGGGGATTGTTGTCATTGTTGAATTAGGCCAAGATAGGGTTGTGCGTCTGGCAAGCCGATGGGATGCCGTCCAACCGAGGGACGCGAAGAGAAACCAGGTTCGCCATGTCGTCACCGTCGCAGCGAAACGCTTTGACGAGTTAGTTGAGCTTTGGGAGGAGGCGCATGCGTGAACCAGCTAGGATCGCAGTGACTGATGCAGAAATCGACGCAGCAATCGTACGAGCGCGCGAGTATGCAAAATATGACCGAATTGTTGTGAGAGCCTCATACTCCAAGACCTCGGACAGATTGCGTTTGGTTCTTAGTGATGGGGCAACCTATTCAATTCCGCGGCGGCTACTTCAAGGTCTAAATAATGCAGCCGAAAGTGAGCTCGGTCGAATTCAGATAGTTAGCGGCGGCAGGGGCTTGTTGTGGCCGCTCCTTGATACGTCTCACTATGTCCCTGCGTTGCTTCAAGGCGTCTATGGGTCGGAAAAATGGATGACATCGCTCTATAAACAACGAAGGAAGCTAATGCTGGTGAATCCGAAACGCGAATCGAAGAGGGGTTAGATGCGTTCTTAAAGTGGAGGAATGAACATGGCAAATGGACTCGATGGACGTCATCGCGATACTGATGGCCGGATTGAGGAGAAGCGTGGGGACACCTTGGTTCGAACTCTTCGAAGAGAGTTTGGGGAGGGTTTTCTGCGCGGTTGGCGGAGCAACGCCAAGCTTTCAACGATTCGAGAAGAAACCGACATGTCCTTGACCGAACTCGTGCGCCAGCACCGGCGGGGGAAGTGAGCTTCGCGGCTCCGGGTCTGCCGTATGCGGGTCGGCCTATGGGTGCTGCTTTATTGCTTGCAATCGACACATGCGGCCCGTCCGGTTCGGTCGCGCTGGGCCGGCTGCCTGGCCGCGATCTGGAGATTCTCGGACAGATTGAGTTGGCAGGCAAGACCTACTCCGCAACGCTCGTGGCCGCGGTGAGCGAGTTGCTGCGATCGGCAGGTACGGAGCTTCGAGAACTGGGCGGGATTGTTGTCGTCAATGGGCCGGGG
>CAZANC010000084.1:0-12342 GCA_964486495.1 uncultured Occallatibacter sp. | reverse complement strand
TGCCCCTCGATTCCTACTGGAAGTCGCTCGACTTCTGGTACGCGTTCGCAAAGAAACTCGGAGACGAGTGAACGCGGAGCATGGGCCGACTCGCGGATTAATGAAATCGCCGCCGCAACCTGAGTCAACCATCCCCACTGCTAAACTAAAGCTTGATGATTCTCCCGTTTGTCCGCGAAATATTCGCGGAGCTGGAGCATTCCTCGGGATTTGAGCGCGTTCGCAGGCACCTTAGCCTGGGTGCGGGACGGCGGCGTGTGTCCGGACTGACTTGGACTGCGCGGGCTCTCTACTTGCCGCTGATGGCGCGGGCCGCCAAACAGCCGGTCATCTTGATCGTGGCCGACAACAAGGCCGCCGAGGCCCTTGAACCGCTCCTCAAGGCCGGATGCGAGCTGACCGGCGCCATCGACCCAGCCCGCGTGGTCCGCTTTCCCGCCCACGACGTGCTTCCCTTTGAAAATCTCTCGCCGCACCCCGACGTCCAGGAACAGCGCGCTGCCGCGCTGTGGAAGCTCTCGAGCGGAGCCGTCGATATTCTCATCGCTCCCGTCGAATCCGCGGCTCTCAAACTCTTCGACCTCGAGTACTATGCCGGTCTCGCTGTAACGCTCAAGCGCAGCGAGGAGGTCGACATCGAGGTGCTTACCGCGCATCTGGCCAGCGTCGGTTACACGCAGGTCGATCTCGTCGAAATGCCCGGCCAGTTCACCCGCCGCGGTGGAATTCTGGACGTCTATTCGCCGGAATTCGATCGCCCCGTGCGCATCGAGTTCTTCGGCGACGAAATTGAAACGATTCGCAAATTCGATCCGGAAACGCAACGCTCGCAGAGTGGGCTGGATGAGACCGAACTGCTGCCGCTCACGGAAACGCCCGCGACCGAGCAATTGCTGGCTGCGGTAAACGGGCGCCTGAGCCGGCAGCGCATCCAGATCGAGAATGACGCTGAGAATGACGAAATGGCCGCCGAGGCGGCTGCGGCCGGTGGCGTCAGCGTCTTCCCAGGCTGGGAGTTTTTTGCGCCCGTCGCCGGAGCAAATCGGTCCCTGCTCACACTCCTGCCTCGCTGCGCGCTCTTTGTCGATGAGCCGGCGATGGTACGCAGCCAGATCGACCGCTGGTGGAGCAAGGTCGAGCTGCGCCACGAGCGCTCCGGGATTGGTTCGCTCTTCCGGCCGGAGGACATCTATCTGCGGCCCGAGGTTTTGCAAGCTTCGCTCGATGCTCATATGGGCCTCGATCTCGATCAACTGGGCGCGGTGGATGTGCTCGAGGCGGACACAACCCTGGGCGAGATCGAGCTGCCCACGCGCCCCACGCTCCGCTTCCATGGCTCGATTCCCGCGCTGACCGAGCAACTGAAAAAACTCATCGCATCTGAAGCGCGCATCGTCCTTGCCGCTCCGCATCAAGGCGACGTGGAGCGACTGGCGACTGTTCTTCGCGAATACGAAGTTCCCTACCGGCTAGGCAGTCGCGCGCCGCGCGCCGGCGACACCATGCTCGAGGAAGCCAGTTATATGGCTGGCGACCTTCGCGTGCCGGTAATTGTTCGCTCGCCGCTGGCGTCGGGCGTCGTGTTCGCAAACGCGAACTTGATCGTCTTCGGCGCCAACGATCTCTCCGACGAAGCCGACGTTGCGGCGCGCCCCGTTCCCAGAAAATCGAAGACCGCGGCCTTCGTCTCCGACTTTCGCGATCTCGGCGTCGGCGACTACGTGGTCCACGTGGAGCACGGCATCGCGCAGTACCAGGGGCTGAAGGAGATTGAGCAGGACGGCCTCTCCGTTGAGTTCATGATTCTGGAGTTCGCCGAGGGCGCCAAGCTCTACGTTCCGCTCACTCGGCTCGACCTCATTCAAAAATACCGCTCCACCGACACGGGCCCCGCGCCGGTGCTGAACAGGCTTGGCACGCAGCAATGGACTCGAACCAAGGCCCGCGTGCGCAAGGCCATGCAGGATATGGCCGCCGAACTGCTCAAGCTTTATGCCGAGCGCCACACCGCGCAGGGCAACGCGTTCTCGGTGGACAACGAGTTTCAGCGCGAGTTCGAGGACGCATTCGATTTCAGCGAAACCGACGACCAGATTACCGCGATTCGCGCCGTCAAGGATGACATGGAATCGCCCACGCCCATGGACCGCCTGCTATGCGGCGACGTGGGCTACGGCAAGACCGAAGTCGCCATGCGCGCCGCGTTCAAGGCCGTGCAGGATGGCAAGCAGGTTGCGGTGCTCACGCCCACCACGGTGCTCAGCTTTCAGCACTTCGAAACCTTCAAGCAGCGATTCGCGCAGTTCCCCATTCACATCGAAATGATCTCGCGCTTCCGCACCGCAAAAGAACAGAAGGACATCATCGAGCGCGTCGGGACCGGCCGCGTCGACATTCTCATCGGCACCCACCGCCTGCTCTCGAAGGACATCAAATTCCAGGATCTCGGATTGCTTGTTGTCGACGAGGAGCAGCGCTTCGGCGTTCGCCACAAGGAACGCCTGAAGCAGTTGCGCAAGGAGATCGACGTGCTGGCCATGAGCGCAACGCCCATTCCGCGCACACTCCATATGTCGCTCGTCGGCCTGCGCGACATGAGCATTATTGAAACGCCGCCCAAAGATCGCATGGCGATTCAAACCGTCGTGGCGCGCTTCGACGAGAAAATCATTCGCTCGGCAATCGAGGTAGAGCTCGAGCGCGGCGGCCAGGTATTTTTTGTCCACAATCGCGTGGAGTCAATCTACGAAATCGCCGCGCGCATTCAGGAGCTTGTGCCGTCTGCCCGTGTCGCCGTCGCCCACGGCCAGATGGGCGAGAACGACCTCGAAAAAGTCATGCTCGCCTTCATGCGTCACGAGTTCGACGTGCTCGTTGCCACAACCATCATCGAGAACGGCCTCGACATTCCACTCGCGAATACAATCCTGATCAACCGCGCCGAGCGCCATGGCCTGAGCGAGCTCTATCAGCTACGCGGACGCGTCGGCCGCTCCAATCGCCGCGCTTACGCCTACCTGCTCATCCCGCCGGAAAATGAACTGACTGAAATCGCCCGCCGCCGTCTCGCCGCGCTCAAGGAGTTCAGCGACCTCGGCGCGGGATTCAAGATCGCCGCGCTCGACCTGGAGCTGCGCGGCGCGGGCAATATGCTCGGCGGCGAGCAGAGCGGCCACATCGAAGCCGTTGGCTTCGAGCTGTACACGTCCATGCTCGAGGCTGCGGTGAAGGAAATGAAGGGCGAGGCCGGCGAAGAGCGCCCTGCCACTCAGCTCAACCTCGGCATCGCGCTGCGCATCGACGAAAGCTACGTGCCGGAAGAGAACCAGCGCCTGCGCCTCTACAAGAAAATCGCCGGCGCGAACACCGAGGCCTCGGTGAATGAGATAAGAGCAGAAATGCAAGACCGCTATGGCGCGCCGCCTGACCCCACCGTTTATCTTCTTGAAGCGGCCTTCCTGCGCCTCGAGTGCGAACGCCTCGGCATTGCGCAGATCGACCGCAAACGCGCCGAGCTGCACATCCGCTTTATGGAGAATGCGGCCGTCGATCCTGCGCACCTCATGCAATTGGTCGCGCGCAACGCCAAGCGCGGCGCGCAGTTCACGCCGCAAGGACTGCTCAAGCTCCCGTTGCGCGCCACGCGATCCGACGAAGTTCTGCTCGAAATTCGAGAATTGCTTGCCGACCTGGCGCCGGCGCCCGTTAACGCATGATCAGACACAAATGAATCGTATCGGCAATTCACCAAGCTCCCGGAGGGAGCTCAAGCGAGTAGCCCAGGGCAAGGCCGCCGCGGTGCGTCTTTCTCGCTTGAGAAGTTCCACGACGATTTTCTGCGCCAGGGATTCCCGCCCATCAAGAGCGTACGCGAAGCGATGCTCGGCGACAGCTCGCCCGCGCTGTAGGAGGAAGAAGCGGACCCAGCGGAGCTAGCAGAGTCTCTGCAAGAAACCAACTCCGCTAACCCCGCTAGCTCCGCTGCCTATTCACGCCTTCCACTTGATATTGCAACCGATCGATGGCTTCTGCTCCGCCGGAACCGGCTTGCCCGCAAGCACCAGGTCGATCGCGGCGCGCAGATCTTTTCCCGTCACCGGAACGCCGTTGCCGGGGCGGCTGTCATCGTACTGCCCGCGATAGACAAGGCGAAAATCCGCGTCGAACAAATAAGGATCGGGCGTGCACGCGGCCTTATATGCGTGCGCCACATACTGCGACTCGTCATACAAATATGGAAAGTCGAAGTCGTTGTCGTGCGCCTGTTGCCTCAGGCCGTCCGGGCTGTCGGCAGGGTGCGTCTTCGCATCGTTCGAACTGATGGCGACAATCGCCAGCGGCTTGTCTTCGTAGTCAGCGCTGAGATCGCCGAGCGACTTCTCAATGTGCTTCACATACGGGCAGTGCGCGCAGATGAACAGAACCAGCAGCGCCTGCTTCCCGCGAAAATCGTCGCGGCGGACCGTTTCGCCGCTCACAACATCGGTAAGCACAAAATCCGGAGCGATAGTGCCAAGCTCCAGCATGGTCGATTCAGTAAGTGCCATGGTTTTTCTCCCTCCATGATTCGTCGCGCTATCGACGGTTAACGGAGCAACGGTCTCTTTCGCATTGGATGTGCGAGCGCTGCCATTAGATGCGTACCCCCAAATTCGATGCGTGCGCCGAATTCAATTCTTACTAAAACAACCCCGCCTGCCTGCCCGGCGCCGCAATTCCGAAGTGCTCGTAGGCGAGGCGCGTAGCCACGCGGCCGCGCGGCGTGCGATCCAGAAATCCGATCTGGATCAAAAACGGTTCGTAAACTTCCTCCAACGCGTCTTCCTCCTCGGCAAGCGTCGCCGCCAGCGTGCTCAGGCCCACCGGCCCTCCATCGTATTTCTGCATGATCGTCAGCAGCAGCCTGCGATCGATCTCGTCGAATCCGTGCGCGTCCACTTCCAGCATCGTCAGCGCCGCATTGGCCGTCGGTCTGTCGATCGATCCCGTTCCCCGCACCTGCGCATAATCGCGAACCCGGCGCAGCAATCGATTGGCGATGCGCGGCGTCCCGCGCGAGCGCAGCGCAATCTCCGCCGCCCCATCGGCGTCGATGGGAATCTGCAGCACCTCGGCGGAGCGAACGACGATGACGCGCAATTCCTCCTCCGTATAGAACTCCAGGCGCAGCAAAATGCCGAACCGCGAGCGCAGCGGTGAGCTCAGCAGGCCGGGCCGCGTGGTCGCGCCGATAAATGTGAATGGATGAATCTCCATCACGTGGGTGCGCGCAGCCGGCCCTTGCCCGATGATGATGTCGAGCTTGTAATCTTCGAGCGCGGTATAGAGCTTTTCTTCAAGCACCGGCTGAAGGCGGTGGATTTCGTCGAGGAAAAGCACCTGGCGCTCGCGCAGATTGGTCAGCACCGCGGTCAGGTCGCCCTGGATCACCAGCGCCGGCCCTGAGGTCTGCTGAAAGCCCACGTCGAGTTCGTTGGCAATGATCGTGGCCAGCGTGGTCTTTCCTAATCCCGGAGGGCCGAAAAGCAGTACATGATCCAGCGCCTCGCCCCGTGACTTGGCCGCCTCGAGTGCAATCGCCAGCTGTTCCTTGGCTTTTGATTGCCCAATGAATTCCTTGAGCCAGCGGGGGCGCAATTTGAGCTCAAAACCCTGCTCTTCGTCGGCGCGCGCCGCGCTCACCAACCGTTCCGGAGTGTTGTCGCGCGCCAGAGTCATCCTGACGAGAAGTGTAGCCGTTCTCGTGCGGCGGCGGCAAAACCATCCATTAGAAGATGCGCGGAAATAAGGACGCCAAACGGCAGGCTGCATGCAATGAAGCTTTGTTGCTGCCGCAGGGCCCGGCTTTAAGCTGCCGCTGACGTGACGAAAGTGCTGCCCAAAGCCGCAGCTAAAGTCAATGCTGATGCGATTATTGACTGTCTTGATGCCAAGCCGAAAGTAACACCTTCGTGTGACTGCGGTGTACTGATTACATGGCCTATAGTCGAAGGCATACAGGCCAGCGAGAGTCTGCCATGACGATCTTCGATCAATGTCAAAGCAGTCTGCAGGCTCCAGAGGTCAACCATGCATGATCGAGTTTTTTTGTCGCGGGTGCTGCTCTTCGTCGCTATGGCGCTGCCGATAGCCGGCTGCACCAATCCATTGGCGGTTTCAATCTCGGTATCGCCCACAACACAATCGATCTCGGCCGGCCAAAATGCACAGTTCACCGCCACCGGAATCTTCGGCCATGGGAACAACCATCCCTCCTCTACGCAAGACCTCACGGACACTGCGACTTGGACGTCGAGCGTACCCGCCGTAGCTACAGTCAGTGCCACTGGCGTCGCAACTGGCATATCCGCAGGCACAACGACAATCACCGCAAGCTTGAATGGATTTACGGGCGTCGTTTCCGCTTCGGCAACGCTTACGGTATCCGGGGGCGGTGGAGTTGCCCCGGGATCCTCTGTCGTTTCTCTGGCCGTGATTCCTGGCGCTCAATCGGTTGCCGTGCCCACGCAAACTGCCCAATTCCTCGCCATCGGGACCACTTCAACTGGCCAGACTGTCAACTTGACCAACGCAGTGGCCTGGAGTTCGAGCAGCCAGCAGATCGCGACCATCGGACCAACTACTGGGCTCGCAACGGCGCTGGGCCAGGGCACTTCCACCATCACCGCGCTTTACTCGAGCGGCGGCAACGCGCTCACCGCCACCGCAAGTTTCACCGTTCTCGGTGGAACTACGGAAGAATTCACTGCGGTGACAATCATCCCCGGTTCCCAGGATGTTTCGGCCTCGGGCCAGACCGGCCAGTTCATCGCGCTTGCCACTTCAGGCACAACCGGACTCGAAGAAGACGTCACCAACTCGCCGCAGATTACCTGGATTTCGAGCATTCCGTCGGTCGCCACAGTCACCAGCGGCCTCGCCTCAGGAAACGGCCTGGCCACCGGCGTGAGCCTCGGCACGAGCACCATCACCGCGGAGCTGAAGAATCCTGATGGTTCGCTCGTCTCGAATTTCTCTACCGTCAGCGTGACCCTCACGCCCGCACCCGAACCGTTGCTTGCGCTCCAGATCATTCCCAGCACGATCACGGTTGGCAACTTGCTCGACAGCGGACAGTTCCTGGCCGTCGGAACATATTCGACGACGCCTACTGTGAGGGACCTCACCAACTCGGTGCAGTGGCTGACCTCGGCGCCTAGCGTCTTCCCTGTCAACACCAACGGAACCGGTGTCCCCAGCGGAGGGGCAAACGCAGGAATTGTGACTGCCTACGGTAACGGAGGCGCCACGATTATCGCCGAAGCAACCGACGTACAAACCGGATCGATTCAGACGGCTACCGCAACCTTTAGCTGTCCGCTGGTTCTGCCCACACCCACAACCGCCGGCTCATGCTATCCGGGTTCAGAGGCGTCCTCGCTCCTGTCCACCCTCACGGTCTATAACGAGGGCCTCAACACAGCCAACTGGCTCGTAACAGCTCCTTCCGCCACTGGCACGCCCAATGTACTCCACTGCGGCCCCGGCTCCACTGGCGCCGGACTGGGCGGTTCCGTCTGCGTGGCAACCTACCCGGTAGGCACGACCATTACTTTGACGGCGCCAGCCGGAGCAGGAGCCTTTGGTGGATGGTCCTACAACTGTGTGCCCCTTAGCGGAATAACAGCCGCGGGACCTAACAGTTGCCAGGTCACGCTCACCTTCGACGACACCGTCGGCGCAATCTTCAATTAGGACCAACACATCCGTGCAGAGAGCCGCCCTTCGGGGCGGCTTTCTTGTTTCGCACGGCGCCATTCGCTACCGACACCGGATAAACGTTTCGGGGATTGCCGCGGGCGATGGCCATTCCGGGCAGTAGTGTTGCGCGCCGGGGGTTGCAGTGCTGTTAACGTCGTAGCGCCGGTCTCCAGACCGGCTGTCGTGCGGGTCTCCAGGCCCGCACATGTCCCTTATCCGCAAAAGCACAAGGTGCTTGGCTGTGCTCGCAGACGGAATTTCCGTCTTGCGCGGTTGTGGCGAGAAATCCAAGCTAATTCGGTAGATTCACGACTCCCGCCGCCAACTTGTAATGAAATTTCTCGAAGGGCTCGCTCAGGCTCACGGCAAGAAAGGTTCTGGAGAGCTTCTCTTTGAAAAAGGAGGAATGTGGATAAATGCCGGCCGCCAAATGGCGAAGCCTGTCGAGCCAGACGGGATCGGTGACCGCCAGATCGTAGCGGGCGCGACCCACGTGACCGGCTCGAAAAAGAGCCCGGTTCTTGCGTTTGCCGTCTTCTTCGCGAATCCACCACCACAGATCTTCCGGGTGAATGAGTTCGAGTGACCTATCAACTGGAGCAGCATCGATCTTCCGCGCATAAACCCGATCCCCATACCCCTGCAACACAGCCGGCCCCTTGTTCAGGTATCCGGTGAGAAAGCGCGCGTCGCTCGGTTTGTCGAAACGCCGCACCGGTCGCCACGGCCTGTCGGTTACAAACACATCCTCTGGATGGCAGTTGGAGCCGCACTTTTCGCCGAGCTCGGCTTCGAAAACATCGAGAATTGCTGTCTCCGTTCCGTCCGGGTAACAGGTTTGCTCGCGCGTCAAGCAGCCGGGGACCTGCGTGCCGACCAGGCGGACCCACTTCTTTGTGACAAGACTGACCCCGGCGACACAACGATGGTTGTGCTTGTAGGAGTTGGCAAGACAGAGAATCCGGTCGATGCTCATAGAGCTGACTTTCCTCCGGAACTCAGATCTAGAGATGGGAAATGGCTACATTGTTCCAGTGCTCCTGCAAATATTCGAGCGCGAGCCGTCGATGGCAATGCTCTGCGGTCGGCTCGCTGCACAGCAAGACCGTCTTCCTCTGGAAGCTGTCCTGGGAGAGCGCCGACTCCACCTTTCGGGACCTTATTAAGGCGAGATAGGCTTCTGTATAGGCGTCCCAACTTCCCTTGTGCTTCTTGAATGCGTCGAGTATCTCCTGGGTGGGAGCGAGAAGAGGCTCGTGCTCATAATCAGCTCCGCATATCGCATGAAGAAAGTAAGGCAAGTCGGCCTGCTTGGCGAACCCGGCAAGTTGCGATGTATTGTTCAGTCGCACATCGAGCAGACGCTCGATGCCATTGGCTTTCAGTGCGCCGAAGAACTCGCTGGCGCTCTTTTGGGTAAAACCGATACTGTAGATCTCCATTTGTCCTCTTCGATTTCCGCAAAGAGTTCTGTTTGCGCGTCAACCAGCGCCTTCCCGGAGTCTGCGGCAACCTGCGCGTCGGTCTCGACTCGGCCGTCGCCGCGAATATGAAGCATTGTGCTGCCGTGCTCGGCGAGGACGCGGCCGACCAGCAGCCGGCGATGGCAATGTGCGGGGTTTTCTTCGCCGCAGACCAGGGCGACCCGGAAGCGCTCCATGCCGGTCTCGAGACGCGCGATGCCTGCCCGGAACCCGGCGTCTTCTGACAGCCGGCCATAAATGACGTGTCCATTGGCGTCGTAGTAGGCCGGGTCTGCCGGGCGCCCGCCTAATTCGGCGCCGAAGAAAAGATAGTGGATTCCCTCTTTCTCCAGCGAGCGCTGCATCGGTTCCCTGTCGAACTGCGGGACGTACTTCGAATAGGGAGAGCTACGGGTATCGACCACTACCTCGATCTTGTGCTGGCGCAGCAGGCCAAGCCATAAATCCATGGCGTGATTGGAGTGGCCCACGGTGAAAAAACTGCTCATTCGCTTGCCTTCGAGATGAGGATACACCGAAGTTGCTGTCTGTTGTCGGAAACCAGGGATTCCGCAATCCACCGTTTAGACTGGTAAGGTTGCTTTGAACGTGATGGCCCATCGCTTTGGCATGCTTCGCCGCTTTCGCTTCAACCTCCCGCAACGCATCGCGGCAGCACTCTTGGCGGCCTTCCTTCTGCAGGGCTTTTGGCTCGTCAGCCGGCAGACGCTCACCGACAGCGATTACCAATACGCGCGCTGTGGCCGCGAAACCTGGGAAAAGCCTTCGCCTCTCGCCGGCTATTACACCTCCTGCGGCAACATTCACGACGGTATTCTCGTCTACCGCCTCGCTGGCCTTCCCCTCACCCTCAACCTGCTGCTCGAGCGCGGATTCGATCTCTTTCGCAGTCCCGAGAATCGCCTGTTTCAGAATGACGCTCAGAATGTCGCCCAGAATTCCGCCGCTGAGCTGAGCACCTGGGAACTGCGCCATCAGATGACTCACATCCTGCTGCTCCTGCGGCTGCCGTTCCTCTTCGCCGGATTCCTGCTCGGCGGATGCATCTGGTGGGTCACCCGCCGCCTCTATGGCAATCTGGGCGGCTACACCGCGCTCGCTCTCTACTGCTTCTCGCCGGCCATCCTCAAGGCCTGTGTCGCGCCCAATCCTGAAGTGCTTGCCGCTCTCGGAGTCTTTGGCGGAATCTACACCTGCATCGGAGTGGCCCACTCCATGCAGGGACCTGCCCGTAAGTGGCGCCCGCGCATCGTGCTGCTCTCGGTCATATTCGGCGTCACTGCGGCAGCGCACATTGCCGCCCTTCCCGTCGCGGCGCTCTTGGGGCTCGCAGCCATGCTCTGGATCGCCGAGGGCCACCGCAGCCAGGCCCTGCCCGTCGTGCTGCTCGCAGCGGCGGGCGGCCTTGTCATAGTTTTTGCCTGTTACGGCTTCTCGCCCGACGCATTCAGCTACGTTTTCCGTTCGTCGGCCGGTTTCCTCTGGTTCTCAATCGATCCCGCGCGACGCTTCTTTTCGACCTTCGCCAACAGCGGACTCTCGCTGGCGTCTGCCGCCGCTCTCGTGCTTTATCTCGCCGCGCGCAAGTCGCGCTACTTCGGCAACACCGCGCCTCTGCTCTGCTTAGCAGTCTTGATGCTCCTCGTCATGACTGGTTCGCCTGGATCTCCCTGGCTCTGGTCGCTGCCGTTTCTGCTCACCTTTGTAGGTGGCGTTTTTGCCGACGCGTACGACGGCCCACGCGGCCGCCTGGCGCTCGCAGCGGGGGGAGCGATCGTCGTTCTTCAGGCAGTGCTCTGCATCGTCAGTCTGCCGGGCTTGGTGTAGGATCAAAAAATGCACTTGAAGACATTAGGCTTTTCAGAGCATAATGTTAACGGCCCATGGGAGATTCATTTTCACGATGAGTTTCTCAGCGAGTTTGGAGCCTGGTCCGAGATCGTTCAGGATGCAGTCCTCAGCTCTCTGGGTAAGTTGCGAACATTCGGACCTACCCTCGGGCGGCCATCCGTGGACATTCTCAAAGGGTCAGGCTATCCAAACATGAAAGAGCTCCGTGTGGATACCGTGGGCGGGGTTTGGCGGATCGCATTTGCGTTCGACCCAAAGCGCAGAGCCATCCTGCTGACGGGCGGAAACAAGACCGGAATCTCCAGGGACAGGTTTTATTCAACTTTGATACGCATTGCCGACGCTCGATATGAACTGTACTTGAAGAGCGGAGGCCACGCACGGAGACGAAAATGACAGTTTCTCTCGAACAAATCCTGAATCAGATGCCAGAGCAGCGCCGCCGCAGAATTGAGCAACGCGCGGCCGAGCTAATCGCCGAAGAATTGAACCTGCGCGAGGTTCGCCGCCTGCGCAAGCTCACCCAGGCTCGCCTGTCGAAGAAACTTAAAATCGGGCAGGAGGGCGTCTCGCGCATCGAAAAACGATCCGACCTCTACATCTCCACATTGCGAGGCTATGTCGAGGGCCTGGGCGGCAAGCTGAAGCTGGTCGTCGAGTTGCCTGATCGGCCACCCGTGATCCTCACCGGATTCGGAGAGGTCAGTAATAAAAAGAAGGCCGGAAAAACACCTGGCGGTAGCACCAGAATGAAGACCAAAACCGGCCGCGCGGCGTGATCGTTCAGCTGCCCCGCGCGCGACGTTCCGGCAGGGCCTCGCCCACTGTTGAAATCGCCCCATAAAACCAAGCAAAATAAGGCTTTATTTCCTGCCGCCCGCCTTGCTAAACCGCCCCTCAAACCACTAAAATAAGAGCAGAGACCTGCGGACCCGGCCCCGCTCCTTCCGGACTTTTTTGCCGCCTCCCCGCAGACCTCGCAAATCGACCTCGCAAATTCTATGCCAGACGATAAGAATCCCCAGCTTCCTCTCGATCCACCGACCCCTCCCGGCGGCACCAACCTCGTTCCCATCAATATTGAAGAGGAGATGCGCCGCTCCTATCTCGACTACTCCATGTCGGTGATCATCGGGCGCGCGCTGCCCGACGCCCGCGACGGCCTCAAGCCCGTGCATCGCCGTGTGCTCTACACCATGAGCGAGATGGGCCTGGAGCACAACAAGAAATACACCAAGTGCGCCAAAGTCGTCGGCCAGGCAATGGG
>CAZANC010000083.1:0-12701 GCA_964486495.1 uncultured Occallatibacter sp. | reverse complement strand
CGATCAGCGCTTCATACACGTTCAGGATTGGTTCCGGATGGTGGCAGATCAGCAGCAGATCCGAGCCCACGCGCACAGCTTCGACCGCCGCATCTCCCATGGGCATGAAGTTGGCCACGCCACCCATCTCCAGATCGTCCGAGAGTACGATGCCGCGATAGCCAATGCGCTTCCTCAGCACTTCGCCGACCCAGAAGCTCGACACGCTGGCCGGCCGCCGTTTCTCCTTCGTTAATGGATACGCCGCGTGGCTCACCATCACCATCGGCAACTCGTCCCGAAGCGCGCGGTAGGGCTCCAGATCCTCCTGCCACAACCGCTTCCACGTGCGGCGAATCTTTGGCGTCTCCAAATGCGAGTCGAGCGTCCCTCCGCCCAACCCAGGAAAATGTTTCCCGCAACCCGCCACGCCCTCGGCCGCAAGCCCGGCCAGAAACTCGCGTGCATACGCCACAACTTCCGCCGCAGTGGGTCCAGCGCAGCGTGTTGCCAATACTTTTTCCGACTCCGGCAATCCAAGGTCGAGCACCGGCGCCAGCGGCGAGTTGAATCCAAACGCCTTCACTGCCCGCGCAATCAATTCGCCGTGCTCGCGCGCCAGAGATGACGGGGTGCCCCATCCTTGGCGCGCCTTTCTTCTTGCGCCAAGGGTGGGGTCGCACGAACTCTCGCTCAACTTCGCCGCACACGCAACCACCTCCACCGGTGCGATCGGCGCGAGCGCATCGCGCAGCCGGTCCACCGTTCCGCCCTCCACATCGACAAATGCTGTGTATGGCTGCGTGCAAAACTTTGTCGCCTCGGCCAGCAGCGCCCGCGTCTGCTTCGCGTCCTCAATGTTCCGCCAAAAAAGAATAATCCCTGCCGGCCGCAAGAGCTTGAGCCACGCGCGCTCCAGCGCGGTCAGCTCCGTTCCCTCGAGCCCCACCACGAGCAAACTTCCCGCCGCATTTCGCAAACTTTGCGTCATTCTTCTCGCATCCCCAATCTTTCTCGCATTTTGATTCCTATTCTTTCTTTTCCTTCATCTCTTGTTGCAATTCTTCCAGCAGATTCAGCGCCTGCAGCGGTGTCAACGAGTTCACGTCCGTTTGCTCAATCCGGTCCACAATCTTCTGTGAGAGCGGCGTAAAGATGGTCAACTGCATCGGATCAGCCTCCGTCTCCACCTGTACACTTTGCCGCTCCTGCTTCTCGTGCTGCCGCAGCACGTGCTTGGCCCGCTCGATCACCGCCGCCGGCAACCCCGCCAGTCGCGCCACTTCGATCCCATAGCTCTTGCTGGCCGCGCCCGGCTCAATGTTGTGCAGAAACACAATTCCGCTCGCCGTCTCCTTCACACCCACGCGAAGATTCCGCACACGCGGCAGCTTTTCGGCCAGCATTGTCAGCTCATGGTAGTGCGTCGCAAACAATGTTCGCGCACCCACCTCGGCGTGCAGGTACTCCACCGTCGCCCACGCCAGCGAGAGTCCGTCGAACGTCGCCGTCCCGCGCCCCATCTCGTCGAGCAGAATCAGCGACCTCTTCGTCGCCGTGTTCAGAATCGTCGCCGTCTCCGTCATCTCGACCATAAAAGTCGACCGTCCGCGGGCCACGTTGTCGCTGGCGCCGATTCGCGTGTAAATCCGATCGACCAATCCCAGCCGCAAGCTCTCGGCCGGAACAAAACTCCCCATCTGCGCCATCAACACAAGCATTGCAGCCTGCCGCAAGTATGTACTTTTGCCGCCCATGTTCGGCCCGGTTACCAGCAACAGGCTCGGCGATGGCGCTGGCGCGCTTTCACTTTTTGGAGCAGAGTCGTCGTGAGCGCACAGGTAGAGATCGTTGGCGATGAATCGCCCCTCGCGCGTCTCCTCCAACCACTGCTCAATGACCGGATGCCGCCCGGCAACCGCTTCAAGCACGGGCTCGTCCGCGAGTTTCGGCCGCACATAACGCCGCGCCGCCGCCAGATGCGCAAAACACGCCAGCAGGTCCGCCTCTGCCACCGCCGCCGAACTCCGCCGAATCCGCCCCGCTCTCTCCAGCACGAATTTTCTTAGCTCGGCAAAAATCCGCTTCTCGATCTCGATGCACCTGTCGTGTGCGGAGAGAATCTTGCGCTCGTACTCCTTCAGTTCCGGCGTGGTAAACCGCTCCGCGTTCACCAGCGTCTGTTTGCGCTCATAATCGGCCGGCGCCAGCGCCATGTTCGCCTTCGTAATCTCGATGTAATAGCCGAAGACTGAGTTGTAGCGCACCTTCAGTGAGCCGATTCCGGTTCGCTGCCGCTCACGGTCCTCGATGGCCGCGATCGCCTGCCGCCCCGACGAAGAAATCGATCGCAACTCATCCAGCTCTGTGTCAATTCCCGCCGCGATTGCGCCGCCATCAACCAGCGTTAGCGGCGTCTCGGCCACCAGCGTCTTCACAATGCGCGCAGTCACGTCGTCGAGCGTATCGAGTTGCACAGCAACCGCACGCCACCGCCGCGCGGCCATCGCATCGAGGGCTGTCTTCACGCCGGGCAACCGCGCCAGGCTCGCCGCCAGCGCACGCACATCGCGAGGCCCGGCCGAGTCGAGCGAGATGCGCGCCAGCAACCGCTCCAAATCGAGAATTCCGCCAAACGCTCGCCGAATCTCCTCGCGCTTGAGCAAATCTGCGTGCGCCTCGGCCACCGCCTCGTACCGCGCTTCAATCTCCTCGGCGTTGTTCAGCGGCCGTAGAATCGTTGTCCGCAGCAGCCGCTTGCCCATCGGCGTCAGGCACGCATCGAGTGTGTGAAACAGCGTCGCGCGATCATCCTGCCCCGCGAAGAGCGGCTCAACCAGCTCCAGATTCCGCACTGTCACCTGATCCAGTTCCAGTGCCGTCGAATGCTCCTCGAACTTCAGGCTGTCAATGTGCAGCGCGTCGTTCTTCTGCGTCGAGCGCACGTAATGCAGCACAGCTCCCGCAGCAATCGCCGCCGGCTCGTGTCCATCCAATCCAAATCCTTCAAGCGACCGCACATTCAACTGCCGCTCCACCAGCGGAACCGCGTACTCCCGCGTCCAGACCCAGTCCTCAACTCGCGTCCGCGCAGGAATCTTCTCCAGTTGCGCCGGCGTCTCCGCACTTGCCGCGAAGAGCACCTCACTCGGCGCAGCCAGCAGAAGCGCATCAATCGCCAGCGCCCGCGCATGCTCCCCGCGAAACTCCATCGTGCGAAACTCGCCGGTCGAAACGTCGAGCAGCGCCAGCGCGCAAATGCCGTCGCGGTGCCCCACCCTCGCGGCGTTCTTGTCATTTCCGCCTGCGTGGGAGTCCGCCTCATACAGCGCCGCCAGAAAATTGTTTTGCTCCTGTCCCAGCCCCGCGTCAAGCGCCGTTCCGGGGCTCAGAACCCGCGTCACCTCGCGCTTCACCAGTTTCTTGGTGAGCTTGGGGTCCTCCATCTGGTCACAGAGAGCGATGCGATAGCCGTTCCGCAACAGCCGCGCCACATACTGCTCCACCGCGTGATACGGCACGCCGCACATCGGAATATTGCGTTCCTTGTCCCGCGCCGTCAGCGTCAGTTGCAGCTCCCGGCTGGCCACAGCCGCGTCGTCATAGAACAGCTCGTAAAAGTCGCCCATCCTGAAGAACACCAGCGCATCGGGATTCTGGTGCTTGGCTGCGGCCCACTGGCGCATGAACGGAGTGAGCTCCGGAGCGCTTTTGTCGGCAGCCTCCCGATCCACGGTCACCGCCGTCAATGCGAACTCGTCGCCTGCAGGGTTCTCGTCCAAAAGCGGGGAGCGCGGAGCGCCTGCCGTCAGCGCGGACTCGTCGCGTGCTCGGCTCTCGTCCAAAAGCTGAGACGGCGGAGCCGCGGGTTGAATGTCACTTCGGTTCACGCTGGCTTTAAGAGTATCGCGATGGGACAGCTCAAGGGCAAGCTGTTCTCACACCCTCATCGCCGGAGCGTTCCGCCGATTCCCGTCTCACGCAATGAGCCTTTCTGCTCAGAATTGCGCTCAGCGATAGTCGAGCATCGGTATATCGCAAGGAAAGCAGCACGCCGCGACCGGAATCCGTGCGCAACTTGAGGTCCACATTCCGGAGGGTCAAAAGGAGAATCGAATGAATTCCAGTAAACTATGCGCTGTTGTCGCCGGATCGCTGGTCGTATTTGCAATGTCGATGCCGGTCATGGCACAGGACTCCACGCAATCCACCACCACCACGACGCGGACTCCGGATCAGCCAACAACCAAAACCAGCCAGTCCGACAAAACCAAAACGAAGTACAACCGCCACCATCAAGTGAAGCAAACCAAGGAAACGCAGAAGACGAAGACCAAAACAACCCCCGGTACGGAAGAGCACACGGATACGACAACTACAACCACGACCCCTCAGTAGGTTTTCCGTGTATGGCGGTGCCGCGACGGCAGGGTTCTCGTTCTGCCGGCGAACGCGCGCCGCCCCCCGCCCGCTATCGCATCGCTCTCGTCCAAAAAAAGAGAAGAGCGCGGTGCGCCCGCGCCGACGCGGTAGCGGCGTCGCGCCCCGAATCGCCCCCTCGTGCGCCCGAACCGCGCCCGACATCGCGCCCGCTCAAGCCACTCGCCCCGCATCGCCCATTCCCGCAAAACAAACCTACTCAGCAGCCGCCGTTCGGATGTAGAATCGCTCGGTTACCCGGGCCGAGCCTTTTCCCCACAAAACGGGCCATCGGTCAAAACGCGAAATTCAAATTCCCCAGAGGAGGAAGATGTAAATGTCCAGCACTAAGCGTTCTGTTGTCTGCGCGCTGTTTCTTGTAGCCGCCTTCTGCGCGGCCGGATCTTCTCAGGCCCAGTCGCCGTTCGACGGCACCTGGCTCACCAACCTTGCGCAAACCAAGTTCAGCCCCAAGCCGCTCACCTTTTACATCAGCCAGGGGTGGTATCACTGCACAGGCAGTTGCAACCCGTCCTACGACATTGCGGCCGACGGCCAGGATCACCCCGTTGCCGGCCATTCTTACGACACTTTGAGCGTCACCATCGTCGACGACCACACCATCACCGCCGTCGGTAAGAAAGGCGGCACGGTAATCTTCGAGCAGACCCGCACCGTCTCTGCCGACGGCAAGACGCTTACGGTCAAATCCACCGGCCATCCGATGAGCGGTGGTCCACCGACGACCTTTGAAACCGTTGGCAAGCGCATCGGCAAGGCGGTCTCCGGCGTGCATGCCACCTCAGGCGATTGGGTCATCGTAAAGCAGAGCGGCAACAGCAGTGCCCTCCTTACCACCTACAAAACAAGCGGCGACGAGATCACCATGACTGAGCCAACGGGCGAATCCTACACCGCAAAGTTCGATGGCAACGACTACCCCGTCCATGGCGCATACGGCTATGACGCCGTTTCCCTCAAAAAGATCAACGCCCACACCATCGAAGAGACCGACAAGCGCGACGGCACCGTCACCGACGTCTCCACCATGACCGTTTCCGCCAATGGCAAGACGATGACCGTGGTCGACACCGATAAGCTTTCCGGCCGCGTTGACACCTTCACCGCAACCAAACAGTAACGGCAACCAGCGCAATTTTAGCAACTTAACCGGCTCCAGGGCCCGCCGTGGAAACTAGTGGCGGGCCCTGGTCGGTCTCTCTCTCCTGTGGAAAAACCAAGTGACCTAAGGCACATCAACTGCTTGACTTTCCGAGCAAACTGGCTTCCTCGATTACAAAACCATAGAACCCCGAGGGCCGCGTTTCATGAATAGCACTATCCTTCTCCAAAAGCTCATTGCCATCGAACGATCCATTGGCATGGCCGACAATCGCACAATTCGTCAGCTCGTCTATGAAGCCGAGGATTACCTGCTCCAGATCCAACGCGATCGGGCGCAAAGCTTCTTTCAGGACTCCTGGCGCGCCAACACGCCTCGGTTTCACGTGATCGGCGAGGTCCCGCAGAACCAATAGCACGCCCAGCCCTGCCATGCCTTCATCTACTCGGGAGTCCCCTCCCTGAGCGATCCCTCTTCAGGTCGTCCGCTTCATCGCCGCTAAAGGTGATTTGCATCACAGTATACTGAATGGTTACGCCTATACCGTAAAACTGCCATGTACCTGCTTTGGCTACGAGTTGCGGCCATTCTCTATGCCGGTGGATGTGTCGCCGTCTTCCCGGCGGTGCTCTCGAACTCCATCCCCTGGCGGAAGACCTGCGTCCACCTGGGCGGCTTGGCCTTCTTCTTTCATTTCGTCTCCGTCGTCGAAATGCTCGTCCTCGCCCACCGCTGGATGCCTGTCGGCGTCCGCGAAATCGAGTCACTGCTGGGATTTGTCGTCGCCGGCCTGTTCTTCCTCGTTTGGTGGCTCTACGACGCTATTTCGCTGGGCCTTTTTGCTCTCCCGGCCACGTTTTTCCTCGTCTTCATTCCTGCGCTCGGGCCCGGAAGCTACCGGTTTCCGTCGCAGCGTGTGTGGATGAGCTGGCTCGTAGCTCACATCATCGCTCTGCTGCTGGCTTACGCCGCGCTTTGCTTTAGTTTGCTCTCCTCCATGCTCTACCTCGTTCAGGAGCGGCGAATCAAGGCCAAGGTCAAGCCGGGACAATCGGGGCGTTGGGCGCCCTTCAACTGGCTACCGCCGCTCGACACGCTCGAGCGCCTGGCTCTCGCCACTCTTGAATTCGGATTTCCCTGCATGACCGTCGGTTTGTTGATGGGCTTCGTTCTGGTGCAGGAAACCTCGCTTGGCGCCTCCTATTTTCTCGATCCCAACATCCTTGCGTCTTTCGCCATGTGGGCCGTTTATGTGCTGCTGCTCTGGGTGCGGCGGGGTATTGGATTGCGTGGACGCAGGGCCGCCTACGTCTCCGGCGCGGCGCTGGTCGTGATGATGGCCGTTTGGGCCACGAACTTCTTCAGCCAGGTGCATAGGTTCGGTCCCCAATGACGCTTGCACTCATCGGCGTGAACCACAAAACGGCGCCCATCGCGCTGCGGGAGAAGATCGCCATCGGCCGCGACGAGCTGGCCGAGACCACGCGCGCTCTCGCCGCCATGCCCGGGGTCACCGAGTGCATGATCGTCTCCACCTGCAACCGTGTGGAGTTGCTCGCGGCCGTCGAAGGCGACGACGTTTCCGTTGCCGCGTTTCTCTCTCGCCAATTTGGAATCGATGCATCCGTCCTTGCGCCTCACCTCTACGAATACCGCGACAGGGAAGCCGTCAGCCATCTCTTCCGCATGGCCGCCAGCCTCGATTCCATGGTCGTCGGCGAGCCGCAGATTCTCGGCCAGGTCAAAGAGTCCTTCGCGGTCGCGCGCGCCGCGGGAACCGTTTCCGGCCAGCTCGAGCACCTGCTTCAAAGCGCCTTTGCCGCCGCCAAAAGAGCGCGCAGCGAAACCGGCATCGGCTCCAATTCCGTCTCCATCGCCTCCGTCGCTGTCGATCTCGCCCGCAAAATCTTCGGCTCGCTCGAGGGGCGCACGGTCTTCCTCGTCGGCGCCGGCAAAATGAGCGAGATCGCCGCTCGCCACCTCGTGCAGCAAGGCGCGGGAGCCATTCTCGTCTGCAATCGCACCGCCGAGCGCGCCCGCCGCATGGCCGAGGAGTTTCAGGGCGCGATCGTCCCCGAAGTCGTCGACTACGGCCAACTCTACGATGCTGCCAGCCGCGCCGACATCGTCATCAGCTCTACCGGCGCGCCGCATCCCATCTTCCGCCCTGAGCATGGCCAGGCGTTTCTGCACAGGCGCCGCAATCGCCCCATGTTCTTCATCGATATTGCCGTCCCGCGCGACGTCGACCCGCAGATGAACAAACTCGACGGCATCTTCGTCTACGACATCGACGACCTGCAGCAGGTGGCCGTGGCGCACATGGAAGAGCGCAGCCGCCAGGCCATTGACGCCGAGGCCCTCATAGCCGCGGAAGTCGACCGTTTCCACCAACGCCAGCGCACCGTCAACGTCGCTCCGGCGATTGTCGCCCTGCAAAGGCGAGCAGAAGAGATTCGCGTTGCCGAAATCGAGCGTCTTCACAGCCGTCTCGGAGTGCTCAACGCGGAGCAACTTGCAGCCGTCGAGGCACTCACGCGCGGCCTCGTGAACAAGTTCCTCCATCCGCCCATGCAGGCGATCAAGCAGGCGGCCCGCGAGGGCGATTCCGTCAAACTCGACGCGCTGTGCGAGGAGTGGTCGGTCTCGTCGGCCGCATCGAGCGAAGCTCCGCCAGCCGGATCAAGTCAGACGAATCCGGCCAGCCCGATCGTAGCGCCTAAAAGCGATGCTGATCCCGCGTCGGCCACGGAACCAAAGAAAAGTCTGGATGGAAGCGCCGAGGCGGAAGCGAAGAAAAGTCTTGAGGAAGTCTCGTGACTTCGCGTTGCTGGGTGCCCCAGGTCCCTCGCTTTTGGGGACCTCGGATACCGAGAGTTCTCGCTTCGCACACACCGCCCACGGAGGGGGCGAAGAAGTTAGCCCCGGGTGGAGTGAGCCGCAAACGGCGAACGCAACCCGGGGATGGTATCGCCCAAATAACCCAGCCCCGTAGGGGCGAAAGAACCTGCAATGCGATTCTTGCTGCGTGTCGAAGGAACCGGAGGGAGCAGGGGCCTTTAGGCCCCTGAAACCGGATGCAACAATCGCCCGGCCTTTAGGCCCGGGCCTTATGTAAAACTTCAATCTATGCACCCATTCCACCAACCCGCCACCGAGGCCCGCCGATGAAGCTCCGCATTGGCAGTCGCGGTTCGCAACTCGCTTTGTGGCAAGCCAATCACATTGCTGAGCTGCTCCGCGTCCAGGGCCACGAAGTCGACATCGAAATCATCAAAACCACCGGCGACCGCCTGCAGGAAGTGACCTTCGCCGAGGTTGGCTCGAAGGGTATGTTCACCAAGGAGATTGAGGAAGCGCTCGCCGCCAGCCGCATCGATCTCGCCGTTCATTCGCTCAAGGATTTGCCCACCGAGCTTCCTTCAGGCTTCGTTCTTGCGGCAACGCCGCCCAGAGTAGACCCGCGCGACGTGTTCGTTTCCGTCAAGCATGCGAGCCTCGCCCAGCTGCCGCGCCGCGCGCGCGTCGGCACCAGTAGCCAGCGCCGCCGCGCGCAGTTGAAGGCCTTGCGGAGCGACATTCAGGCCGTCGAGTTTCGCGGCAACGTTGACACGCGTCTTCGCAAGCTCTCTGAAGGCCAGGTCGACGCAATCCTGCTCGCCGCCGCCGGACTCGACCGTCTCGGCAAAACCGATTGGGTCCGCGAGCGCCTCGATCCTCAGGATTTTTGTCCTGCCGCCGGCCAGGGTTCGCTGGCCATTGAAATCCGCTTGGGCGACGTGGAGACCCTTGCCGCTGTCGCCTTCCTCGACCACGCCGACACGCGCTTCGCAGTTACGGCCGAGCGCGCGGCCCTCGCCGCTCTCGGCGGCGGTTGCCAGGTTCCCATCGGAATTCATTGCCGTCCGTCATTTGCTCAAAACGATTCCAGCGGCTCATGGGTCGAGATTTTTGGCGTCGTCGCTTCGCCGGATTCAGGACAGATCGTCCGCGTGCACCTTCACGCGCCGCTCCAGAACACCGATCCCGTTTCGTTGGGACACGAGGCCGCCGAGATGCTCCTCGCACAAGGTGCGGCATCGTTGCTCGCGGCGGGTAGCAAATTTCCCGGCGGAGCCGCCTGATGGTCGCGCTGCCGCTCGCCGGAAAGCGCGTCCTCGTCACGCGCGCCGAGCACCAGGCCGGCAAGCTGAGCGACGGTCTTCGCGCGCTCGGCGTCGAGCCCGTCGAGGTTCCGGTCATCGAGATTCGCCCGCCTGAGGATCTTCGCTCCCTCGATCAAGCATTGCGCACACTCGATTCCTACGATTGGCTCATCCTCACCAGCGCCAACACGGTCCGTGCGCTTGCCGAGCGTCTATCCCAGCTAAAAATTCCGATCCAAAGTGCTGCCCCACCGCAGGTGGCGCAGGTGGCCGCCATCGGGGAAGCCACGGCCACTGCAGCGCGTCAGGCAGGCTTCGCGGTCGCGCTCGTTCCAGAGTCCTACGTCGCAGAAAGTCTTTCGAAGAGCTTGGCCGGTCAAACGCGCGGGAAGAAAGTCTTGCTGGCGCGCGCAGCCGTCGCCCGCGACGTCATTCCCGATGCTCTCCGCGCCGCCGGTGCAACGGTCGACGTCGTCGACGCCTACAGAAACGTCATGCCCGAATCTGCCCCAGCACTTCTGCGAGAAGCACTACAAAAGGGAATTGCCGCCGCCGCCTTCACCAGCTCGTCCAGCGCTACGCATCTCGCCGAAGCCGCGCGCCAGGCTGGAATCGAATTTCCCTTCGCCGGCGTCGCCGCCATTTCAATCGGCCCCATCACCAGCCAGACTCTCCGCGAACTCGGCTGGCAACCTGCGGCTGAAGCAAGCCCCTCCGAGGTCCCCGGCCTCATCCAGGCCGTGACTCGCGCCCTCCAGTAGCTCCGCCAAACCCGCTGACCCCGCCAACTCGCTAACTTGCTAACTCGCCAACCTGCTAACTTCGCTAACCCCGCAAACTCCGGCAACCCCGCCAGCCCCGCTTCTTCACGAACTCCAAGTTTTATCTTTCGACCGGCACAGCGGCTCCAAATTGCACCGGTCGCACTTGGGATTCCGCGCCATGCACACCTGCCGGCCGTGCTGGATGATCTGGTGCGAAAAGCTGATCCACCGGTCGCGCGGCAAAACCTGCATCAGCTCCTGCTCTACCTTCTCCGCGGTGTCGCCCTTGGCCAGCTCGAGCCGCCGCGCGATGCGGAAAACGTGCGTGTCCACCACCACGCCCTCAGCCTTGCCGAAGCACACACCGAGAACGACGTTGGCTGTCTTGCGCGCCGCTCCGGGAATCGTGATCAGCTCCGCGAGTGTCTGCGGAACTTCACCGCCGAAGTCCGCGATGATCTTCTTCGCCGCGCCCTGAATTGACTTGGCCTTGTTGCGGAAGAAGCCAGTTGTCCGGATCAGCTCTTCTAGCTCCGCCAAACTTGCCTTTGCCATCGCCGCCGGGGTAGGGAAGCGCCGAAACAATTCAGGCGTCACCATGTTCACGCGCACATCCGTGCACTGCGCCGACAGAATCGTTGCCACCAGCAGCTCCCACGGCGAGCGATGATGGAGCGCGCACACTGCGTTCGGATAGGCTTCGTCGAGCCCCTTCAAAATCGCATCGACTCGCTCTACCGCAAGCGCGCCACGCCCTGCCGGCTTGGACGGAGTCCTCTTCGCGGATTTTGCGGGCGGTGCTTTCTTGGCTGGCTTCTTCGCGGGCATCACTGCGAGTGTAAACTCTCCGGTGGGCCAGGCGTCGCGGGCGTACTTAGGGTCTGCCCTCAAGCCATCCGACCAGCTTCTCCACCGGCAACCGCACGCCGATGAAGAACTGTCCGAAGAGCGCGTACACAGCACTCACTTCGTCAAATCTCATTTCGTAGATCAGCTTCTTGAAAACGACCGGATCGTCGGCGAAGAGGTCGACGCCCCACTCCCAATCGTCCATCCCAATCGAGCCGGAAATGATCTGCTTCACCTGTTCGGCGTATCGCCTGCCGATCATCCCGTGCTCGTGCATCATCCTTTGCCGCTCGGCAAAGGGCACCGTGTACCAGTTCACCTGCTCGCCACGCTTGCGGTCCATAGGATAAAAGCACAGGTACTTCGCCTCGGGAATCGCAGGCCACAGCCGCGGCTTCATCGCTTCCGCGCCGCGCTCCAGTGATGCCGCAATCTCGGCATTCCACTCCGCAGAAAACGCCTCGAATCCCTTGGCCGTCGCTGCTTCGTACGTCTTGCGCGACGACTCGTACAGCCCGAGCTCGACAACCGAAACATAAGAATGGCGCAGTTCCAGAAAATCGTAGAGCGGTGTCTGCGCAAGCGCGAGCTCAACCTGATTCAGCTCCTCCAGCGAGTCGCGAAAATGGATGAGCATCAAATCGCCCTTGTGCCCGAGCTGCGAATAGAGCGCCGAGCGAGCCGGCGCGTTCGCATCCTTCCGTTCGAGCGTTTTCAGCGTCTCTATCGCCTTGGCGACGATGTCTCCACGTCCGCCCGCCGCGAAGGACTCGTCGTCCACGGCGCTCAGACGTTCGCTCGGCCAGCCCCTTTGAGATTCGCTCGGCGCGGCGCCCCTCCACGCCTTCCAGTCGAAATGAAAGAACTGGTGCAGCACGCTTGAGCCCTCAAGCGTCAGCGGAACCGGCGGATGTTCGGGCACGGAGCCTCCTTGGACACACTTCATCCTAACGACTGGGACTGAATGTTGTCCCCCAACCACTGTGGCTGGGCCATCAGGCATTGGCCGGCGGTTTGCTATTGCTGGCTCGACGTCCGTCTCTGCGCCGGCTTCAATTCGCATCACTCACGAAAATAGTCGCGACTGGACTACTCGCCTTTCGCCATCCTTTGGTGCTGTGCGGTATCGGTCACATGTTGGTACTTTGTGACTTTGCCCGCATTGTTGAAGACCCAAAGGTGGCCCTCATAAGGAAACGCATAACGCTTGCCGCTCGGGACGTGCGTCACATCGAGCGCTTGTTCCTCGGGGATCCCGACCATACTATAAATGACAATTGCAGACGTGTGCACCCCTCCTTTCTCGCATCCCTCAACCAAAACCCAAAAGCGCGCGAGCGCCACGGAGTGCCGCGCAAGCGCCGCCCTATATACTGGGAAGGCTCATGAGTGAAAGAATCCTGGCCCTGCTGGTGGAGTTCG
>CAZANC010000082.1:0-12744 GCA_964486495.1 uncultured Occallatibacter sp. | reverse complement strand
AGCCACTCCGCAAAAGGCCACACCGGAACGATCACTGCGGGATTGAAATCCCCGGCCAGATACCAGTTCCCAAACAGGTGCGCACGCACCGCGGCATTCCCGTACCAACCCTCATCGGTGTACTTTGCCCAGTCCATCGACCACGGCGATCCGTTGGGAAAATCTGCCCTCAGGTGCCACGCGTGCAGCACCGCGAATACAACAATCGCGAGCACCCACGCCGCTATGCACGAGTTGGCGCCCCAGCGCCGCAGCCCTTTTGCCCGTCCCGCTCGCGGTCCCTCCACATCCACAACGCTGTCCCGCGCTCGAACGGCGTGCCCCAAACGCGTCACGGCTGGAGACTCCTCTGGCATTCTTGTTCCCTCAGATTCTTCAAATGAGCAAAGCTGCTCCTGGAAAAGTGAGCCAAGCTGGTTTCGGAATTCGCTTCTGCGTGGATTCCCCTGAGTATAACGCCCGCCCACCCGCGCTCCCTGCGAACCCAGGAAACTCCCTCGAGGTGCGGCGAGCTAAAGGCTAAAAGCTATGAGCCAAAAGCTGCTCTCCACTCCCTATCCTGTGCCTTTGTACTCCCTGTTCCCTGTTTTCTCGGTCCCTCGTTCCCTTGGTGCCTTGGTCCCTGCCTCATTCATGTTTTCCCCCACATCGCCGATGAGACCTGTGATGGCTTGGCATATCACCTTTGCGTCCGAGGCGAGGCAGGTTGAGATCCATGCATAGCTCAGCTCCATTCCACGCGCAGCCCTCCGCCTCCGGCCTTACCCTCGTGGAGCTGGACACCGGCGCCTCCGTTCAGGTCGTCGGCGTCAGCGCCGCCTGGCGCAAACTTCTTATGCAGGCCGAAATGGCCGCGCCCCACCTGCAGATTGCCGCCATTGAGGGCGAGCATGGCACCGGCAAACACACGCTCGCCCGCTATCTCTTCAGCCGCTCGCCCCTCGCCGCCAGCGCCTTTCAGCGCCGCGACGCCCGCGAGTGGCTGGCCACCGACGCCGATCCCTCCACCCTCGCGGGCTTCACCTATCTCGATCGCGTCGACCTTCTTGCCCCTCCCGGTCAGGGCCTGCTCCTCGGCGTCCTGAAAAACCTTCAAGACCGCCCGCCCGGCCGTGCCGTCGTGCTCGCCTCTTCGCAAACTTCGCTCCGGCAGATGGCCGGCCAGGGACTCCTTCTCCCCGACCTCGCTTTTCGTCTCACCGCCATTCGCTTCGCCATCCCTCCGCTGCGCCAGCGCCGTGAAGACATTGCCCCACTCGCGCAGTTTCTCCTCGATCGCCTCTGCGCCCGCTACCAGCAGCGCCCAGTCGTCCTCGGACCCGGCACGCTTGCCCGCCTCCTCCAGCACTCCTGGCCCGGCAATGTGCGCGAGCTCGCCGGCATCCTCGAGAACGCGCTCCTCCAGGCCGACAATGGCGTCATCCGTACCTCTGACCTCGCCCTCCCCGACGGTTTGCAGCCTTCCCTTGGCTCGCAATTCGACGCAACGTTCGCTGCCAACTCCACTGCCAACTTTCTGGCTAATCCCTGGGCCAACCCCTCAACCGGCTCCGCCCCAATGCTTGACCCGCAATCCTCCGCCCGCGCCGCCGACCTCTCACTCGACGCCGTCATCCGCCATCATGTTCAGTTTGTCCTCGACCTCAACCGCGGCAACAAGCTCCGCACCGCCCGCCAGCTCGCCATCAGCCGCTCCACCCTCTACCGCATCCTCGCCAACGAGAACTTCCTCGCCCGCTGAAGCATCTTCCGTAACTTCACGCCTCAACCACAAAAGCCAGTCGTTGGTGACCCGTGTTCGTTGCGTCCGACCGTGCACAGCCGGTGGAGGCAATTGCGGGTATATTGGGTCGTAGCCGGAGGCGGATGGAAATCTCTGTCTCCAGCTGAGAAAGGGAAAAACATCCGGCTATGGAGGCAGCCACAGGAGGGCTCGCTCCGTCACAGCGTGAGGCCGATTTACGCCGTCGCCCCACATCGGCGGCCAGCGCGCCAGGCAAGATGCGCTCGCGCTGGCCTGAATGGTTTGCGCTATCCGCCTATTCCGCGCTGGTTGCGTTTGCCATCCCTTTTCACGAACCGTTCGCGGACGAGGCCCAGGGGTGGCAGTTAGCCCGAAGCCTTTCTCTGGCCACGCTCTTCAAAACTTACATTCGCTACGAAGGAGCTCCTGGCCTCTGGCATTTCCTGCTCTGGATTCTGGTTCGTGCCCATGTCAGCTATACCGGCCTCCACTGGATTTCGGGAGCCATCGCCGTAGCGGCCACTGCTCTGCTGCTCTTTAAGTCGCCCTTCCCTCTGTATCTCAAGCTTGCGTTTCCTTTTACAGTCTTTTTGGTCTATCAATATGCCGTCGTGGCGCGTAACTATGTCCTCGCGCCGATTCTGCTCTACGCCATAGCGCTGTTTTGGAAGAGAAGTCCGCTGATTCTCGCGCTGTTGCTCGGCCTGCTGGCGAATGTCGCTCTCCATGCCTCCGTAATCTCCGGAGGCCTGGCCATCGTATATCTCGTCGAACAGGTCCGCCGTGGAGACGCCAAAAACCCTCGCCGCCTGCGTCAACTCCTGCTGAGCGCGGTCATTCTTCTTGCTCTTTGGGCGTTTGCCATCTGGACAGCCTGGCCACCGCACGACTTCTCCAACCACTTATCCGCTTGTCTGCGCACATCTCCGCTGTTGATTCTCCGTGGAACTCTCGGATCGCTCGTCCTGGGAATGTTTTACCCTTGGATCCTATCCGTCGCCTTCTGGACTGCTATCGTCTCCTGCCTTCGCGCGCGGCGCAGCCTTCTCTACCTTTTGCCTGTCTTGTTTTTTGCCATCTTCGCCGGCATCGCAGGCCTTACTTGGTGGCATGTCGGCCTCCTCGTTCCCCTCACCATCTGTCTTTTTTGGATCACATGGCCGGCTCCAGCGGTCAAAATATCCCAGCCCGAAATCTACGGCCGAACCGCCCTCGTGGCCATGGCAATCATGCAGATTCTCTGGTCGGGCTATGCCATTGAATTCGACCATTACAACGCGTTTTCTCCCGATCGCGCTACCGCCGAGTTTCTCCGTCCCTATGTAAGCCGGGGAGCCAGCATCGCGGTCACTTACTCTTATGACCCGGAAGGTCAAGGCTTCTTCGCGATTGGGATACTGCCTTACTTCGATCGCAATATCTTCATCAACCTGCCGGAACCATTCTGGTTGTGGAGAAATGGCAATCTAAGTGAGGAAATGTTCGCGAAGATTCTGCCGGCCAGGCCTGACGTCGTGGTTGTCGACCAGAATTCAAATGATCCCGGAATGCCTATCGACATCGCGAATCCGAAGATTCAACTGCTGGACCACGATGGTTATCGATTTACCCATGTGTTTTGCGGCGTTATGCCGGTTGGCTTTCAGTTAGTGGGTAAAAGTTGTCACTTGATCTTCGAGCGCGTTACTTCTCCGTTTTCTCCTCGTGATAGTCCATCTCGGTATTAATCGCCCAGATGTTGTCTTTGGCAGTCACGCCATTCAGGATATTCTCGACGGCGGTCATCGCGGTCAGCATCGAGTGGTCCTGGTTGTTGTATTTATGCATGCCGTTGCGGCCCACCAGGAACAGATTCTCAATGCCATCGATGTAACTGCGGATAACATCGAAACGGTCGTAACTTCCGAAATAAGCTGGATAAGTCTTGGGGACATGGACTACATGAAAGTCTTCCACGTCCTCAGCCCTCAAAACGCCGATCTTTGCCACCTCGGAGATTGCGAACTTAGCCATTTCTTCATCCGGCAGCTTCCACAACGGGTCTGTATCGTTGCAGAAATACTCCAATCCTATCCAGACCTTGTCTTTGCTGCTCACCAGCCAAGGGCTCCAGTTATTGAATACCTGCAGCCGGCCCACCATCACGTCCGGCTCCTGGATATAGATCCAGTTGTCTTTCAAAGGCGTGCCATCTTTCTCGGTTACGGTGAGCTTGCTGGCCAGCAAACCGACGGTGATGAAGTCGCGGTACATCAGTCCTTCACTCACCTCGACGACCTCCGCCGGAACAGTGATCGAGAAAGCGCGAATCAGGTCGCGCACTGGCATGGTCGAAAAAAAATAATCGCCGGCGAAGCGAACTCGCTCTCCAGCCGCATTCACGCCCCCGATTGCGATCACCTTGTTGCCTTCAACCTCAACTTTGTCGATCGCAATGCCCATGTGGACTTCGCCCCCGGCTTCCTTTACCAGCCGTGCCGCATGTTCCCATAACTGGCCGGGGCCGAGCTTGGGGTAAAGAAACTTTTCAATCAGTGTGGTCTCGGTCTTCTTCTGTGAAATATCCCCGGACTCCTTGGCGCGGAACGCTTTTTTGACGAAATGAATCACCACGCCCGTGAGCGACAGGCCCTTGATTCGCTGCGCGCCCCATTCCGCGCTGATCTCGTTGCAAGGTACGCCCCACACCTTTTCGGTATACGACTTGAAGAAGGTTAGGTAGAGCTGCTCACCGAATCGGTTGATCAGAAAATCTTCCAGTGTTCGCTCTTCGCGCTTCGGAAAAAGCGCCGAACGCATGTAACTCATGCCGCAGCGAATGGTGCGGACCAGCCCCATGTTTCTGAACGTTGCCGCAGTCAGGCTGATGGGGTAGTCGAAGAAACGGCGCAGAAAATAGATGCGGCTTTTGCGCTGGCGAACCAGCATCACCCTGTCTTCGGTTGCGGGATCGGGGGCCGAAGCCGACGCCGGAACATCCCGTTCCTGACCCTGATGGCGCAGTTGGCCATCTTTGCTCGCGCCCGCCTCAACCGGGATCAGTTCGAGCCACCAGCGCATCACGCGGTCCGACTTCGAAAAGAAGCGATGCCCGCCGATATCCATGCGATTGCCCTTGTAGAGAACGGTCCGCGAGATGCCGCCAATCTCCTGGCTGGCTTCGATCACGATGGGCTTGATCGCGGAATGACGCTGCAGCTCGATTGCCGCTGTCAGTCCCGCGGGACCTGCCCCGATGATGATCGCTGAGCCCGTTTTCATTCGGTGATTCTTGCCCTTTCCACTGGCGCGCAGCCTTTCGCTTCTGCTCGCTGGCGCGCAGCTTTACCACGCGCAGCCTTTTCCCTTCTACTGGCTGGCGCACGGCCTTAACAGTATTTCAGCTTGCTAAGCCTGCTTGGGCACACACGCGCTCAGCGGGATCACCGAAGGCAATGTCATCTTGAACGACCGAAGTCCGCCGCAGCGGAGGCCCAGTGATCGCAACGCGATCATGGGATAGTGGCTCGCCGCTGGGGGGAGTCGAAGGACCTGCGGTTACTTCTCGCGCGTTTCATCTGCCACGAAAATGGGTGCCCCCGGGTCCCTCTCATTCGGGAACCTGGGATACCACCATCCCATTTTTTCGCGGTGTCATCCTGAATGAAGCGCGCTTGGAACCATTGATCGCTGCGCGATCATGTCACCGGGGCGCAGCCCGGCTCTGAGGGTGCCCCGGCGTCCACGCGCCGTGGGCAGCGCCCCCTACTGCTGCAGCACCACCTGGTCGCCTTCCTTCACGCCGCTCACAATCTCCGTCACCGATCCGTTCGAAAGCCCCACCGTCACCGGAACCTTGCGAAAACCCTCTTTCTGATGGCTGTCCGGAACCTCGACCGACGCATTCTGCTTGTTGTCGTAGATCACCGCGTCTTCCGGCACCGTCAGAACGCCCTTGTGCTCGTCCAGCATAATCTCGGCGTTCGCCGTCATGTTGGCCTTCAGTTCGCCGCCCGGATTGTTGATTGAAACGCGGACCTCGAATGTCGTCACGTTGTCTTTCGCCACGCCCATCGGCGCTATCTTCGTCACCTTTCCGTAAAACTGCCGGTCGTGAAAACTCTCCACCTTGATGCGCGCGGGCTGCCCCATGTACACGTGCGCGATGTCCGCCTCGTCCACCTTGCCCTGCACATACACCTCTGATGTGTCGCCCTCGGTCATGATGAGCGTGGCCGTCGACCCTAGCACCAGAATCGAGCTCACTGCGTCCCCGATTTCCACGTCGCGCGACAGAATCACGCCGTCCATCGGCGCAACAATCGTCGTGTAAGACAGCTGCTCCTCCAGTTGCTGCAAGCTGGCCTGGCTCTGCATCACCTGCGCCCGTGCCTGTTTCAGCTTGGCGCTGTCCACGCCAATCTGCGCCTTCGCCGAGTCGCGCTTCGTCAGCGCCGCCAGGTAATCGCGGTTCGCGTCGTCCAGAGTCTGCCGGCTCACAATGCCGTCCTTGTTCATCTCCAGGTTCCGGTCCAGCGTTGCCTTGTACATCGGCAGGTCCGGAGCCGCGGCGTTCACCTTGTCCTGCTCGATGTTGGCCTCGTACGTGGTCACGTTGGCTTCGGCGCTGGCCAGTTGCGCGCGCGCCGCGGCCACCTGCGCCGAAATCTCCTGTTGATCCAGTTGCGCCAGCTCCTGGCCCTTGTGCACTCTGTCGTTAATGTCCACATAGAGCTTTTCCACAATCCCCGACGCTTTGCCCTTTACTTCCACCTTCGTGATGGGCTGGATGTCGCCCGTCGCCACCACGGACTTGGCCACGTCGCCGCGCGTCACCTTGGCCAGCCGGTTCGGGTCAATTGGGTCTCCCTTTGCCATTCGGAAGAGCGCGAATCCCGCGATAAGCACCACGAGTGCGCCTATTGTGCCCACAATAATCCACAGTTTCTTGTTCTTGCGCGACGCTGCCACAATATCCTCCCCCAAAGCGCCGAGACAGCGCTGCTCTCCCAGCGGACGCTGGCTCAATAGAAAGAAAATGACCTACGAGTTCAGACGGTGACTAACCACCGTTGTAACCCGTTCGACTGTACTACGCAAGGCGGTGCGTCACGGTTCCACCGTGACACAAATCACCCCGCGCCGGGTCCAACCGAATCCCTCTGGGGACAGAACGCCATCCCCCGCACGCGGCCACCCCCTTTTCCGTGGAACCGCATCCGTATCTTCGTCGTATTGTTCATATATAGGAGCAATCAAAGCCGGCCTCGGGTCGTCTCACTGTCATGCGCAGCTTTTCTGACACTCTCGGACAGGTCTTCCGCGCCATTATGGCCAACAAGCTGCGCAGTTTTCTCACCATGTTCGGTATTGCCTGGGGGGTCGGCTCGCTGCTCGTCCTCGTGGGCCTCGGCGAAGGCTTCCGCGAAGGCCAGCACAAACAGTTATCTCAGTTCGGTGACGACGTCGTCATGGTCCAGAATGGCACCATCCCCGCAATCGCCAACCAGCACACCGGCATGCGCCCCTATGAGCTCACCCTCGGCGACGAGGCCGCCATTCGCCGCCTTCCTGAGGTCCGCGCCGTCACCGGCGAGCTTGCCCGATCCGACCTCTACGAGGTCAGCCAGTGGAGCAACACCTCCGCCCATCTTGGCGGAAATGAGCCCAGCTACACCGTCGTCCGCTACCTTCCCATCGCTGCCGGCCGCTTTCTCGATGACGAAGACGTCCGGGATGCGCGCCGCGTCGTCTTTATCGCGCAAAAATCCGCCTCCATCCTCTTTCAGGGCCGCCCCATGATCGGCCAGACCATTTCTATCAATGGAGTCAGCTTCACCGTAATCGGCGTCGGCGCCAAGGTGGGCCGTGGCAACAACACCTACGACGACGAAAAAATGTACATTCCCATCACCACCATGCAGGAGTTCTTCCCCCTCAAAGGCGACAACATTCCCCAGGACGCGGTCAACTCTATCCAATACAACCCCACGAAAAAAAATGACAACACCGCGGCAGACATTGCCGTGCACCGCGTCATCGCCCAGCGCCATGGCTTCGATCCTTCGCTCGCCGACGCCTTCAACGAGTTCGACACCATCACAGAGTCCCATCTGATCGGTGTCATTTTCACCTCCATGGATATCTTCCTCGGCAGTGTCGGCGTTGTCACGCTCGCCCTCGGAGCCGTCGGTATCATCAACATCATGCTGGTCTCGGTCAGCGAGCGCACGCGCGAAATTGGCGTCATGAAAGCCGTCGGCGCAACCAAGCGCAGCATCGTCGCGCAATTCTTCTGGGAGGGCCTCCTGCTCACCGGCATCAGCGGCCTCATCGGTATCGGTGTGTCTTGGGCGTTCTTGGCCTTGTTGCAGGCCGTGCTCACTGACAAGATTCCCGGCTTCGATCCGCCTCGCATCGTTCCCTGGTCGGCGGCGTTAGCTCTCGTCACACTCACTCTCTGCGGCATCGCTGCCGGCCTCTACCCCGCCGGCAAAGCCGCGGCCCTTGACCCCATTGAAGCCCTGCGCAAGGAGTAAAACAATGCAGCCGTCACCCCGCGCACAATCCACTCTCGCTGATCCACAAAAAATGGGTGCCCCATCCTTCGCCTTTTTTCTGGCGAAGGGTGGGATAGCACGGGTCCAATCTCAACGCGCCTTGCGTCGCAGCACGAGCGCATGCCGTGCATCAACTCTCCCAGCAGAGGAGTACTGTGTCAGGGCACAACCTTAGTCGCTGTACCGAGCGGAACAACAACTCTTCGGGGGAGCACGAAGTGTCAGGGCACGACTTTAGTCGTGCCGGAATGAGCAGGAATAAAGACGAGCAGCTTTAGCCCCCGGGACAATCGCAACACGAAACCGAGCAGTTTTGTTGAAAAGATTCGTGACTTGAAGTCGAAGCGGAAATCTCCACCGAACAGCCTTTAGCTAAAAGCTAAAGGCTGAGAGCTAGAGGCTGCCTTATGCTGAAAGACATTCTCGCCCAAGCCTGGGAAGCGATGCTCTACAATCGCAGCCGCACCGCCATCACCACCATCGGCATGGCCTGGGGCATTGCCACCGTCGTGCTTCTGCTCGCTTACGGAAACGGCTTTTCTCATGCCTTTGAAGTCATCTTTGCCCAGTGGGGCACCAACACCATCGGCTTTTTCCCCGGCAAGACCAGCCAGCAGGCTGGCGGAGATAAAGCCGGAGTCCAGGTCCGCCTCACCCTCGACGATGTCGATCGCGTCAGCGCCGTGCTTCCTGAAATCATTCACATTTCGCCCGCCGAGTATCACGACACCACCGTCCAGAACGATCTCCACACCTACACCTGGACCGTCGTCGGCTCTCGCACCTCCTACGCCGACATCGTCAAGCTCACTATCGATCAGGGCCGCTTCTTCAATGGCGCTGAAGACGAACAGCGCGCCCACGTCTGCGTTCTCGGCTCTGAAGCCAAAACCAAACTCTTCTCCGGTGCCTGGGCCGTGGGAGAAACCATCCGCCTCAACGGCGTCGTCTTCACCATCGTCGGTGTCCTCCAGCCCAAAATGCAGGAGGCCAACGACGACATCAACCGCACCGTCTATATTCCCTTCAACACCATGAGCGACCTCAAAGACACCACCTACCTCGACGGTGTCTGGATCGGGTATAACGGCGACTACCAGAAAATCGAGAAAACTATCCGCGAGACCCTCGGCGCCGCCCACCACTTCCGCCCCGGCGACCACGATGCCTTGCATGTCGCCAATCTGCGCACCCAGCTCCACCAGTTCCAGATTCTTTCTATCGCCTTGCAGGTTCTTCTCTCACTTGTGGGCGCGCTCACTCTCGGCATCGCCGGCATCGGGCTCATGAACATCATGCTCGTCTCCGTGCAGCAGCGCACCCGCGAAATCGGCGTCGAAAAAGCTCTCGGCGCGCGCAAGCGCCACATCCTCATTCAATTCCTGGCTGAAGCTCTGGCCATCACCGGGCTCGGCGGCATTGGCGGCATCGCCCTCGCCTGCCTCGTCTCCGTCATGGTCGGCCGCATCACTTTTTACAGTGCCCTCGCCAAGAACGCCCAGTCCGCCGACATCCGCCTCATCATTACTCCCGCCGCACTCATCGTCTCCACTGTCATCCTCGTGATCACCGGCTTGGTCAGCGGCATGATCCCCGCCATTCGCGCCGCCAACCTCGATCCCATTGAGGCCCTCCGCTACGAGTAACGATTCCCTGCCCACCCTCGTCGCATTTGTAGCGCCGGTCTCCTGACCGGCTGTCGTGCGGGCGTCCTCGCCCGCACCGCGCGTCTCGCCCTGCAACCTTCGCGGCTTCACAGCCGAATAGACAGCTTGAAGTCGTGCCTTCTTTGCGAGGGGATGACGATCTGCGAACTTCCTCGTTGGCGACAAACCAGGTGCTATCCTGGGCGCGCTTGAGTCTTTGGTCTTGGAACGGATGCAAATCATCGCGAGCGGAGGCAAGTGGGGGTATATTGGTTTGCAGCCGAAAGACAAAACCAAAATCCCGGGTTAATGATCCGTTGGTAGTTCTTCGCAACGGCTGAACTTTGTCTTGAGAGGAGGCAGCGATGAACGGTCGCCGTAAAGCTGCGCGAGTCCTCGTCGCCTTCGCAAGCGTGGTGCTGTTTGCCGGCGCGGCAATTCATTCGATGCTGGCATATCCGATGGTCTCCGCCGCCTTGGCCGCGTCGAACTTGAGCCATTCACTGCAATCCGCCATGCGAGCAGTCTTTCTTCTGGTGGCGTGGGACTGGATCGTAATCGCGATGATCGTGCTGTTTGCAGGCTTCACTGAAACCATGCTGCGCAGGATCGTCATTCTGTTCTGTGGTGTGGCCCTTCTGGTCCAGACGGGAATTATGTTGCGTTTCCTGGGCTGGTTTGCGGGCAGTGAAATAATCGTCGCCGCCGGATTGTTGATTGTGAGCGCAGGCTTTGTCTTTCCCCCGAATTCAACCACATAGTGAGCTTGCGACCAGCGGTTTCGACAATCACAGCCGCCCGGCGCTGGCCCCCGGACTCTCCCTGGTGATTACTTTCCGTTGCGCAACCATGAGAGAATGCTTCCTTCTCACTGACCGACTCCCTAGCTCCTTTGCTCCCTCGCCCCCTTGCTGCCTTGCTCCCTCGGCCCCTGGTCCCTGGTCCCCTACTCCCCACTCCCTGTCTTTCCGCGCTACCCTAATTGTGTACGCCATGCCTCCGCCCACTGACCTCAATCGCGAATCCGTCAAAGTCTCCGCCGGTCCGCGCCTGCGCATCGCCATGATCGTGGCCATCGTCGCCGACGTCCTCCAGATCGCCGTCTTCCCCTGGGTCATTGAGGGCGCCGAATCTCCCGTCGACGACATCCTCGACTTCTGTGTCGGCGGCCTGCTCACCTACCTCCTCGGCTGGCACTGGGAGTTCCTGCCCTCCTTCGCCGCCAAGCTCATCCCCGGTGTCGACCTCGTCCCTCTCTGGACCCTCGCCGTCGCCAACGTCTATCGCAAATCCCGCGCGCAGGTCTCCGTCAGCGGAGCCGCTCAAAATCCGCCCCCCGCCGGAAACAATTCACACGATTCTTAGGAAGAGACCGGAATCTGCCTAACGCTACCCGCCCGCCTTCGCCGCCGCCCGCGCCTGCTTCTGCCACTTCTGCACGTTGACCCCCATCACCAGCAGCCACAGCATCAGCAATCCCTCCGCCGCCACGCCCAGCACTTCAATGCCCGTCCCGATGCGCTTCGCGACTTGAGGAATGAGGAACGCGAGCCATCCCAACCCTGCCAGCACCATCAACGCGCCCAGAATCCGCGGCAGGAATTTCGACCCCAGCATGAGAATTCCGAGCAGCAGGCAATACGGCCCGAAGAAGAACAGTGCATCCATGTGGTAGGTGGGTAGATGGAAGACGTCGAGCGACCCAACCACGCATCCCGCAAGGCTCACCAGCGCAGCTACAAGCGAGAGCTTCCTGTCCACCGGCTTGAACAGGTCGTAAAAGAGCAGCGAAGTGATCGCATACAGCACGAACGCCAGCAGGTTGCCTGTTTTCCCAACGAATTCGGGTACGCGACTCTGAACGATCGTCGTGATGATCGTCGTCGCAAAATAGGCGAGATAGACTGCGCCCGTCAGACGCGCCATCGGACTCCGCTCCGCCTCACGCGCCTGCTTCGTCATGCCACCCTATCCGGCCGCGCCATCGCCTCGCGAGCGCGGCGGAACCTCGCCGCGCTGCCAGGCGCATCGTCCCGCCGTACGCTTCAGTTCGCCGGGGTCACGGCAATAATGCCGCAGTTCACCGTGTTCACGCCCTGCACGATCTGTCCCGCGTTGAAATTGCTGAAGGTAGCGTTGTTCCCGGGGACAAGGGGCGGGTTGCTCAGCGTCAAGTTGGTTTGATTCTGCGCCAGAACCGCTTGGTTCGCATCGTACTGGTCGCACTCCAGCACCGCTGTCTGAATGGAGACATTCGACCCGTTCACCCATTTCCCGTTCTGCACCTGGACATATCCATTGGCCGGCTGTTCCTGGCTGCTCCACTGCTGCGCTTGCACCAGCGCCGCGTTCGGCCCACCTGGCCCCGGACCTCCCGGCTGCGCGGGTGTTGCTGGCTGCGGCGGCGTGCCTGCCGGCTGCGTCGGAGCGGACGCAGGCAGCGTCGGAGTGTTTGCCGGCGGCGTTTGCGCCTGCTGCTGCTGATTGTGGTAGTAATACCACCCACCGGCCGCCAGCGCGATCGCGATCACTCCCCACATCATTGAATTCTTTTTCTGCGGCTGTACCGGCTGCGGCACGCCCATCACCGGAATCGGGCCCGGCGCTCCATAGCCCGGAGGAGGAGGCGCTCCATAGCCTTGCGGAGGAGGCGCAGCATACCCAACGGGAGGTGGCGCCATCGGCTGTGCTACCCGAGGCGGCGGTGCTGCCGCAACCGGGGCCGGCGCTGACGCCGGAGCTGCCGCTGTCACATCGTTTCCGCACTTCACGCAGAAGCGCTCATTGCCTTCCAACTGCGTCCCACACTTGCTGC
>CAZANC010000081.1:0-12769 GCA_964486495.1 uncultured Occallatibacter sp. | reverse complement strand
ATCTGGCCAGTTGCACCAACCGGCGGGAAAAATGCATCGCCATCGCGGCCGCGCCGCAATCGCTTGCCTCTGCGGCTCCCGTGGAGACACTCGCCGCATCGGTCGGCGCGAAACTAATCCTTCGCGCGGCGCCGTTCACCAGCGACGAAACAACTTCGCTTGTTGTCGATTTCTTCCGCCGACTCGGCTTCAGGCCGGAAGTCGAGCGATTTTCGGAGTAGCGGCGCCAGAAGAATCGAGCAGTGGGTCGCATGAAACGGAATCATGCCTCTGGGGCTGAAGCCTACTCCCATTCTGTCGGATCATTGGCCCGCCTAAAGCCGTGCCCTTGTTACAAAACAGAAGCGAGCGGTCTTTTTCACTGTGCGATCTTTCGCCCGTTGGCCCAAATTGATTTCGCATAGTCATGGCAGAAGCCACATAACAATGTGACTCCAAGTTTCTGCTCGACTTCGGGAGTCCAATCACCTCCCGCACCAATACGAGCTTGTTCGCAGTCCGAGCACCAGGCATCAGGCCGCGCGTCAGTTTGCTCTGCCGACCAGTGGAACCCAACCGGCACTCCGGTATGCAGCGACTTGGCAATGTGCTCGCACACGAAGGTCTGGTCCTGCAAACCGTGTACATGGCAAGTAATCTTTTGCGAATCGCTCACGTCGCAAGTCGGGACCTTGAATCCACTCCCCCTTCACATTCTGCAGATCAGCAACTCGCGCTCGTAGATCATCTCCGGCGGCAGGTGGTCGTGCACGTCGATGAAGAGTTCTTCGTGCCCAATCAGCTCCTTGCGCCAGGCGGCACGATTTACCTCCTGCATCTGGTCGAACTGCGCGCGTGAAATGTCCAGTCCAGCCCACTCCATGTCGTCGTAGTATGGCGTCCAGCCAATGGGCGTTTCCTTGCCCTGTGCGCGGCCGTGCACGCGGTCCACGATCCACTTCAGCACCCGCATGTTCTCGCTGAACCCCGGCCAAAGGAATTTCCCGTCTTCGCCCTTCCGGAACCAGTTCACGTTGAAGATCCGCGGAGTGGAACTGAGCGAACGCTGCATTTTGATCCAGTGGCGGAAGTAGTCGCCCATGTGATAGCCGCAGAACGGCAGCATCGCCATGGGATCGCGTCTCACCACGCCCACCGCGCCGCTCGCCGCCGCCGTTGTCTCCGAACCCATGGTGGCGCCAACGTAGACGCCCGCGCTCCAATTGAAGGCCTGGTAGACGAGCGGCATCGTCGTCGACCGCCTGCCGCCAAAGACGAACGCTCCGATGGGCACTCCCGCCGGATCCTCCCACGCCGCATCGATCGACGGGCACTGCGAAGCCGGCGCGGTAAATCGGCCATTCGGATGCGCTGCCTTGGCCCCGGTCTGTTTTTGAATCTCCGGCGTCCAGCGCTCGCCGCGCCAGTCCGTACACTCAGCCGGCGGCTCGTCGGTCATCCCCTCCCACCACACGCCGCCATCCGGCGTCAGTGCCACGTTGGTGAAAATCGTGTTCCGGCCGAGCGTCATCATCGCATTATGATTCGTCTTCTCACTGGTGCCCGGAGCCACGCCAAAGAACCCTGCCTCCGGATTGATGGCGCGCAGTTGTCCATTAGCGTCCGGCTTGATCCACGCGATGTCGTCGCCAACCGTCGTCACCTTCCAGTCACACAGAGCCTTCGGCGGCGCCATCATCGCAAAGTTGGTCTTGCCGCATGCCGACGGAAAAGCCGCCGCCACATACGTCTTTTCCCCCTGCGGCGACTCCACGCCCAATATGAGCATGTGCTCGGCCATCCAGCCTTCATCACGCGCAATGTTCGAGGCGATACGCAGCGCGAAGCATTTCTTGCCCAGCAGTGCATTGCCGCCATAGCCAGACCCATAGCTCCAGATTTCGCGCGTCTCAGGAAAATGGACAATGTACTTCGCGTCGTTGCATGGCCAGGGCACATCCTTTTGTCCGGGATCGAGCGGCGCGCCAACCGAGTGCATGCACGGCACCACGCGTACGGCGCCCTTGTCGATCTCCTGGAGCACGGGCAGGCCGATCCGCGTCATGATGCGCATGTTCACCACCACGTAGGGCGAATCGGTTAACTCCACTCCGATGCGCGACATCGGCGAGCCCACTGGCCCCATGCTGAACGCCAGCACATACATCGTCCGTCCGCGCATGCAGCCGTTGAACAGCTCCTTGAGCTTCTTGCGCATCTCGTACGGCTCAACCCAATTGTTGGTCGGCCCGGCGTTGTCCTTTGAAAGAGAGCAGATAAACGTGCGGTCCTCAATGCGCGCTACGTCACGCTGGTCGGAGCGCGCGTAAAAGCATCCAGGCCACTTCTCCTGATTCAAGCGACTGAATGTCCCCGCCGCCACCAGCTCGTCACACAGCCAGTCGTACTCCTGCTGGCTTCCGTCCACCCAATGAATGGCGGCCGGCTGCGTCAGCTCTGCCATCTTCTCCACCCAGCGGATCAGGTGCTTATTTGTCGCCAGCGGCTTGGCGATGCTCGATTTCCCTACCTTCATTGGTCTTCCTCTGCTTCAGTCGTCGTTGGCGCAATCAAAAAGTCAATTGGATAATCGATACACATTCGCTTTCAGCCTGTCCGTACGAAGATTGAACCGGACAGCTTTCAAAAAACCGGAAATTCTGCGGGCTTTTGAATCATTTATACGAGATTCTGGACCATTACAGCAAGGTGAAAATCGCTGCAGCATTCTGTCGCCCCGGGCGTCGCGGCAGGATCGCCCGGACGCAAACGCCGACTCGCGAGCGCAAGCTACCAGCGAGAAAAGATGAACGGGACACAAGGGCGTGCGCAGTGATAGGCCCGCGAAGGCAGGCCGGGGGGGTTACAGAGCGGGCAGTCGAGGATGGACGCAAGAATGCGCACACGTTGAAGAATGGGGGTACTTCCTGCTGCTCTTGACTGCCCTAAGTTATTGAAGGATTGGTTCCTCAGGCAAGACTCGAACCTGATTGCATTCTGTTGCTGGGCCGAGCATTGCATCGATGAGAAAGTGGGCTCGCCGCACAATTGAACCCGTGAAAGTGCGATGAAAACGGCGGAAATGTGCAATATTGACCAGACTCCTCGCCAGAAAATCGATATTAATCCGATACTTGCTGTATTCTCACTGACCTGTCGGACTTCATATCCCCATTCCGGAGAGCTTTATGCCCCTAACCGTTGTCCTGGCCGTCGGCTTGGATTCGCTTCTGGCAGGTCAGAGCTCACTCTGGCGCTCTGCTGGATTCATCGTCACGTCCACGGGATCGATCAGCGAAGCGATCGGCCACATCAGGGATGGTGATTTCGATCTCGTCATCCTGGGCCATTCCATCCCAACCGATAGCCGGGAGAGATTGACGTTCCTGATCCGAGCCACCGGCTCAAGGACGCCTGTAATTTCAATTACGGACTCTTCAACCGGCTGCGACAGCTTTGCGGACGCGACAATCAGGAATGAGCCGTCCAACCTGCTGCAAAGTATTGGAGAACTAATGGCCGAACGAGCGAAATCGCCGCGCCAGGTCGAGCCATGCCGGGTATTGCAGCATGAGAGGCATCGGCACGGCGCCTTCAAATCTGTGGGCGTGTTCGAGAACGTCAAGCCGGCGGAAGCAACCGGCGAAAGCAATTTGACGGGTCGGAGGAAGATCGATGCGAGCCTTGCAGCTGGTTCATCGCCAGGCCAGAACTGAATTTCTGGCCGATCGCAACGAGGGTGACTTTGCCCGAAGAATGGCGCGAGTTAGTGAAACGCCAATCCTGACCGAGTTCCCGATGCCACGCCCCTTTCGAGCGATGCGGGATGATGCCCGCGGGCCTTGTGCTACAGAAGGATTCTTTCAGAATCTGTCAGCCGAAGCGCAGAGCGACTTTCAGTCGCTCGCGACAGATTTTCGCTGCTCGGGATTGACCGTTCTCATCAGCGAGGCGGACGAGCCGTCCAGCACCCTTTTCCTCTTGGAAGGGGAGGTAAATATCTCCATGAGTTCCTCCGATGGAAGGCGATTTCTGCTTGGGGTTAAGGGCGCAGGAGATATTCTGGGACTCACCTCTGCGATTTCCGGCGACTCCTCTGAAGTTCGGGTGCAGGCGATGTACCCATGCAGAATCGCATCGATGCGACGCCGGGATTTTCTCAAGTTTCTCTCGCGTCATCCGATCGCCAGTCAAAATGTGGCACGCGAATTGTGCGTGGAACTCACGGGAGCACGCGAGAGATTGCGAATTCTCGGACTCACATCGTCCGCAATGGCGAGAGTTGCCCATCTATTGCTGGAGTGGTGCAAAATGGGCCAGCGAACACGGGAGGGTGTCCAGATCCGGTGCGCGTTGACTCACCGGGAAATCGGCGAGTGCATCGGAGCATCGCGTGAAACGGTCACCCGCGCCCTGGCTGACTTTAGAGCCCGCGACCTGGTGAGGCTGCATGGCTCAAATTTAGTCGTCACGAGTTGCAGCGCCCTTGCAACCTACGCAGGCATAGATTCCATCCCGGATCTGCCCAAACCGGCTGCGTGATCCGTCTGCGGTCGGGCTCGGCACGATGGCTTTAGTTGCTATTGGGGCCCCACTCGGCAATCTGTGCATGAGGAGTACGTTCAACTCGGATTCATGGATCGCCTTTGCGCGAAACCTCAGAAGATGCTGTATTTAAGGGTGCTTTCCTGCGCGGCCTGAAGAAACCCGGCCTCATTTTCGCGCATCCTAATAGATACTGATACTGCTGACCCATTGGCGGACTCCTGGCGTTCGACGTGCGGCCTGGCATAAGCGGTCCTTCGGCCAATTCCTGGCGGCGGTGCTTTCTGTTGAGGGTCCCGCATGCCATTGCTTCCTCCCAATGGCCGCAAGCGCGTTGTCATTGGAGACGTTTGCCCTCAGATTGATGCAGGCCGTCATCATCTCTGTCGGGTTGCCAGAGATGGAAGTGTAGTCGCCGCGGCCACAGGTGGCCGGCGATTCACGCTTCTTTCCGGGAGAGTGAAGGCGTGAAGAAGATCGCAAGCACATCGGATCCACTCTGGTACAAAGACGCGATTATCTATGAGCTGCACGTTCGCGCGTTTGCAGATTCGAATAACGACGGCATCGGTGATTTACCCGGCCTGCTGTCGCACCTCGATTATTTAAAGGATCTGGGAATCACCTGCATCTGGCTCCTGCCATTCTTCCCATCGCCGTTACGCGACGATGGATACGACATCTCCAATTACACCGACGTTCACCCGGCATATGGAACGCTGAGCGACTTCAAGGCGTTCCTCGATGCTGCTCACCTCCGCGGCCTGCAAGTCATGATCGAATTGGTGGTGAATCACACGAGCGATCAGCATCCATGGTTTAAAGCGGCGCGCCAGGCTGCTCCGGGTTCGGCCGAACGAAACATGTACGTCTGGTCAGACACCGACGAAAAGTATAAGGACGCGCGCATCATCTTCACCGACACGGAAAAATCAAACTGGTCCTGGGACGACACCGCGAAAGCCTATTACTGGCATCGATTTTTCTCGCACCAGCCGGACCTCAATTACGACAGCCCGCTGGTGATGGAAGAGGTGCTGAAGGCCATGCGGTTCTGGCTGGATATGGGCGTCGACGCGCTTCGCTTGGACGCGATCCCATACCTTTGCGAGCGGGATGGAACCTCATGCGAAAACCTGCCTGAAACTCATGCGGTTGTGAAAACCTTGCGTTCGGCGATCGATGCAGGCTACGCCAATCGCCTGATTGTTGCTGAAGCCAATCAGTGGCCTGCTGACGTGCGTCCCTATTTCGGCGACGGCGACGAGTGCCATATGGCGTTCCATTTTCCGCTCATGCCGCGCATCTACATGGCGCTTCGCCAGGAAGATCGGCTCCCGATCACCGACATCATGGCGCAGACACCGCCGATTCCCGGCAACTGCCAGTGGGCGCTCTTCCTGCGCAACCATGACGAGCTGACGCTGGAGATGGTGACCGATGACGAGCGCGACTATATGTACTTCGCCTATTCGGCCGATCCGCGCATGCGCATCAATGTTGGCATCCGGCGCAGGCTGGCTCCGCTGGTCGACAACAATCGCCGCCGCATCGAGCTTTTGAATTCCCTCCTGCTCAGTTTCCCCGGCACACCGATTCTCTACTACGGCGATGAGATCGGGATGGGCGATAACATCTATCTCGGCGACCGCAATGGTGTTCGCACTCCGATGCAATGGACGTCGGATCGAAATGCGGGCTTTTCAAAATGCGATCCTGCGCGGCTATATCTGCCGGTCGTGATGGACCCCATTTATGGCTATCAGGTTGTGAACGTCGAAGCGCAGCTAAGCGATCAGTCGAGCCTTTTGCACTGGACGCGCAACATGATTGCGCTGCGAAAACTGTTTCGGGTATTTGGCCGTGGAACACTCACCTTCCTCAATCCATCGAACCGCAAGATACTTGCCTACCTACGCGAACTGGACCAGGGCGACGGATTCCGCGAGACGGTGCTCTGCGTCGCCAATCTGAGCCGATTTGCGCAGCCGGTTACGCTCGATCTGGCAAGCCATGCGGGCCGCGAACCAGTGGAGATGCTGGGGTACGTTCCGTTTCCCACCGTCACAAGCGAGCCCTATCCGCTCACTCTGGCTCCGTATTCGTTTTTCTGGCTTGAACTGCAGGCGGCCAGTGCGGTTGAGGAGATGCCTGCGGATTAGGATTCGGCAGAGAAGAATTCCTGCTGGCGAGCGAATTCGATTCCTTGAGGATTTCTTGGGAGAACGATGGCAACGGCGAATCCAATTCCCGACACCACCCAAGCCGCAGAAAACACGGCGGCCGACCTGCTCGTGCTTGTCACGCCCATGGCGCCTGAGCATTTCAAGGGAGTTCTGGCGAACCTCGGGTCCGCATTTTCTCCAGGCAGCTTTGTCGTTGCGACGCAGAACGAATTGCCCGCCGATATTCCGTCGAGTGTGCGCATTGCCGCAACGCCGCAGTCAAACGCGGCATGGTCTCTTAGGCCGATCGACTTTGTGAATGCAGCTCAGTACGGCCGCGAGCACGAAGCAAAGGCATTTCTGATTCTCGGCCCCGAGGCCGATTCGCTCAGCCCGCTTGCACTGAGCGGCCTTGCCGATGCCGTCCTGAGTGGGTCGATCGACCTCGCTGTTCCGCATTATTCGCTTCCATCGCATGCCGGTCTCATCAACTCAGCCATACTGTACCCGCTGACACGCGCGGCCTTCGCTTCGCGTGTCCGTTTTCCGTTGTCGATCGATCTTGCTATGTCGCCCAGGATGGCAGAGCGCCTTGCCGGCGTGGCCTCAGCAATTTCTCCGGCCAACCAGGCCGAAGCTCTTCTGTGGCCGGTGAATGAAGCCGTTGCCGCTGGTTTCGTAACGGATGAAGTCGATGTGGGTTCGCGCGCGATGCCGCAACCCTCCGATCCCGACATCAACTCAATTCTCGCCTTGGTCACCGGATCGCTCTTTGCCGATATCGAGGCGAAAGCGGCTCTTTGGCAGCGGCCTCGCAGGCCTCCCCTTATCCGCCGGCCGACGGTTGAAGCTGACCTGAGCGACGGAACCGCGGATGTTGCGCGCATGGTTGCGGCATTCCAACTGGCCTACGCGAATCTGCAGGAGATTTGGTCGCTTGTCCTGCCGCCTAATTCTCTGCTTTCGCTCCGGCGTTGCTCGACCCTTGATCCAGCCGCCTTCAGTATGCCCGACGGTCTGTGGGCGCGGATTGTATATGACTTTCTAATTGCTTACCGGCTTCGCACAATCAACCGGGGCCACCTTTTGGGAGCACTGATCCCGCTGTATCTGGCGTGGGTCGCCGGCCATATCAATGTAATGGCGTCGGGAACCCCGGCAGAGCGGCACATTGAAGCAGTTGCCGCTGCGTTCGAAGCAGACAAACCGTATCTGGTCGCGCGCTGGCGCTGGCCAGACCGGTTCAACTCGTAATCGCCGTTCGCGCCTGGGCCAGGCGCCAATTCGGCGAGGAGGAAATCCAATGCAAAACACGGTCAACAATACGATGCAACAGGCAACTCAAAACATCCCCGCGTTTCCGGGGTACAGCGAAGATGTGTCGATCTGGCATCACATGTCTGAAGCTTTGCACCAGTCGCTTTACCGGGTGCTCACCTTGCTCATCGCCGTGCTGCCAGGAATTCTCGCGTTTTTTGTTGCGCTGGTGGTGTTCGCTACTGCCGGTGTGGTGATTTCCTGGGTACTGCGCCGCTGCCTTTCGTGGGTGAAGTTCGACGCTCGTATCGCCCAAAAGAGCGGAACCGATTGGGCTCCGGCCAGCTCGCCGACCGAGATTGTGGCCCGCGCCTCATTCTGGATCTGCGTGCTGCTCGGCCTGGTCATTGGTGTTTCGGCATTCGATACATCGTATGCGACGGGCGCTCCGTTGCCCATTTCCCTGTTGCCGTATCTGACTCATGCCGTCGGAGCTGCGCTACTGCTGATCGCAGGCGTCGTGGTCGCGAGATTTCTTGCCCGCTCAGTCCTGATCAGTGCCGTGAACGCGCAGTTGCAATACGCAAGAATTCTTTCTCTGGGCGTCAAGTGGCTTGTTCTTGTGCTGACTGCGGCTATGGTGCTCGACCATTTGCAGGTCGGTGGGAATATCGTCGAGTTGGCGTTTGGAATTCTGTTCGGCGGCATCGTTCTTACCCTTGCTCTTGCGGTCGGCCTCGGCTCGCGCGACCTCGTCAGCCGTTCTCTCGAAAGCCACGTCGAGCACAGCGTAGGGCAGGCACACATTCCCGACGAAGTCCCAGCTGCGAGCCGCGAAATCAGGCACTTTTAGAAGGGCCTCCACCTAACACGGCGACGGGACCGCGAGAATCGGAAACGATCACAACATCAATAAACTGCGACAGAAACTCGGAGCACTTCGGGTTCTGAGCCGAAGTTGAGCCCCCAGTCCGTTTGATCGCCATTCAGGATGCGGAGGAATTTGAAAGCGCCGTTTTCGTAAACGCCTTCTTCGACGCGAAGAAATTGCCGATGCTGCCATTTGCCGTCGATCTGCGCGGAAGGCGTCTGTCCAACTCCCGCCACGATGTTTCCGGATTTCCGCTGCTGCTCGGTGCCGGCCGGCCGGAAGTCGACGCGGCAAGCGTACCCGGTGACCAGAAACTGATTGTCCTTGAGTTGCGCGACCAGGGCGCGCCCGACGGGCTCGGGATTTCCCTTGGCGGGGCCCCTGCCGCCTGAGCCGTAGGAAACCAGCGCGTCCCAGTTTCCAAAGTGAAGTATCTGGGCAGGTTCGCCTTCGACTTCTGCTGCCGCCTGCAGTTTGCCCTCGAAATTGAGGCGGGCAATATCACGCATCATGGGACCGATGAGCCGGTAGTTCTGCGCCGTCGGCTCCAGAAACGCATTCTGCGCATCCGGATCGCCGGGTTGGGCCGGACGGTTTCGCGTGTAATCCAGGCCGAAGGGTGAGTAGCCGATGGCCTGAAGGCCGAGGGCGGAAAAAAGGAAACGGGCTTCATGAACGGCGCCGCTGGTTTCCGGGATGAACAAGGCGTTGTCCGGGCGATGATAGAGATCGATCACCTTCAGGTAAGCCGCGGTGTTGGACATATAGATATCGGGCGCGAGGACATCGATCGCTGGCGCCTCGGCCTTCCAGATCGACAGCACGTTGTCAGTGGGGCCTCCGCTCTCGTAGGTGCCGGGAGCCCCCGGCTTGAGCGGATCGCGCAATGCGGCGTTGACATAAAGCGGCAACGGGTACACGGCCTTGCCCGCGGCCGCAACCTGCCCCACATACTTGGCAACCGCCCAGGCATGGAAGTTCACTTCCGCCTCAGGACCAAAAACCTGCTCCCAACTCGCACCCGGCGCGGCGGGCGTCTGGCCCATCGCCTTCAGAACTTCGGCAGGGACCGGACCGTCAAAGAGCTTGTTCGCGGCCGCGGAGTAGTCGCGGAGAGTTCCCCATGTGCCGGTTTCGTTCTCAACCTGCACCATCAGCACCGTTCTTTCCGGATCAGCGTTCTTGATGTGCAGCATGAAGGCGGCGAACGCGCGCTTGTCCGCTTCGAGAGATTCGGTTGCGAACGGAGAGGGCGAGTCTACGAACTCTCCATTCTTGTTGGTCACGTGGGAGTAGCGCTCGGGCTCGAGCTTCATCCATTCCGGCATGTAGTGCTGGCTGCCGTTCTTCCAGGTACCGAACCAGAGCAGGACCAGATGAACGTGATGCTCGCGCGCCTGCGCGATGACGGAGTCGACCTGGGAGTAATCAAACTGTCCCGGCTTTGGCTCGAACTGTTCCCAGTAGATCGGAGTTTCGAGCGTGTTGGCATGGAGGTACTCGATTGCGGGCCACACCTTGGGCAGCGTGGCCGGCCAGTCGCTGGAGTTGTTCGATTGTGCGCCCAGCATCAGAAACGGCGCGCCGTCCACGAGCAGGGCGTATCGTCCATCATTCTCGACGAGGCGGGGGACGGGATGTTCCGTCACCTGCGCCTGCAGTGCAAGCCCGGTGCTTGATGCCGCCAAAACGGCTGCGATGATGGAGATTTTCATCGTCTTCAATCCTCATTTCTTCCGTGATCTGCAGGCGAGTTTGCCAAAATGCTTGCGCCGGGGACGGGTTGCTTCGCTTTCATACCGATCGCGCACACGCGACGGATTAAACCGGCAATGGAGAAATCGCGAAGACATCGGAACTGTCAACCTATGGAACGCGGTAGAGCTGGACCCGTACGATCGTGCCTGGATTCAGCACCAGAATCTCTCCCTGTGCATCATCGTCGCCTTCAATCCAACGGGTAAGCTCCCACTTTCCGTCCACAAAGTTGCCCGTCTGTACCACACCGAGTCCCACATTGGGAGGTCCGGGCGTGTTCGGCGTAAAGTCGACACGCATGCCTCCACCGCCAAAGTAATACTCATCGGGACCAGTGGAAATCAAAACTGCGGCCGCTTCCAGCGGCGGCAGGGGTTCTTCCGGCTCTGCGCCGGGTTGCCTTGGAGGAGGAGGAGATCCCACTACTCCGCCCTTGGCCTGCGGGGCCAGGCGCATGATCCGGCCCGTATAGGTAAACGTCATGGTGTAATTGCCCAACTTGACCTGCTTGGGCGGGTCGCCCTGAACCATCCGCACCGCGGTCATGGTGTCAATCCCCTGATGCGCCAGAATCATCGGTGCAAACTCGTCGAGCATTCCATATGCGGCTGCAAGGTCCGGGGGAATCGGTCTTCCTCCGTCAACACCAAAAGGAGAAAAGCCGATCGCATTGTGTTTTCCGACCGCCATAATCACATTGGCCGCATTGGTTCCCGTCTCTGGAATGAAGAGCGGGTTGCCGTTCCGGCTGAATCGTTCGCAAACCTCGTCAAAATAAGGCAAGTAAAGATCCGGCGCAAGGATATCTACGTCCGGAGCTCCCGCCCGCCAGATGTCGTGTACCTGCGGCATGGGACCGCCGCTGGGATACGTTCCCGGCCAGGCGTGATTCGGCTGCTGCAGCCACCCATTCACGTACATGGGAATGTCATAGGCGGCCTTGCCCTCTTTGACCACCTTCTCGACAAAGCGCGCATAGTTCCACGCCATGAAGATCTCGTCGGAAGGCCAGTGTAGGTCCCTCCAGCTGACCTCATGCTCATCCGCACTCATGGGCGGGCTCGTCGTCTGAATTGGAATCTCCACGTCAGCTGGCTTTCCGGGACCGAAGACCTCTTCCCAGGTTCCTAAGCTCTTGTATCCATTTGCCGCCCACACTGCACGGAACTCCGGAATGAGCGTATCCTTGTGCGCTTCCAGGTAGTTCATCAACTCTGCCGGCACCTGCCCGGCAAACGCGCGGTTAGCCGCCGGAGACCGATCGCGCGAATCCCGCAGCACACCCACCTCGTTCTCCACCTGCATCATCAGAACGGTGTGCTGGGCGCCATCGACTTCCTTGATATGCCGCATCAATGCCGCGAACGCGGCAGCGTCTGCATCTCGCGTGGCGTCGCCAAGCGTGCTCAGCAGCTCCACGGGGCCGGAGATCGAGACGGTGCTGCCATTGCCGATCTGAATGCGCGGAAAGCGGGTGTAATCCTTCTTCACCCAGTACGGCGCAAAACTGGATGTGCCGTTCTTCCAGGAGCCGAACCAGAGAATGACCAGGTGCATGTGGTTCTCTCTGGCCTTCGCGATTACGCCATCGATCTGGGTGTAATTGAAGTTGCCCTCTTCCGGCTCAAACTGCGCCCAGGAGATGCCAACAAGCGCGGTGTTCAGGTTGGCGGCGACAAGCTTTGGCCAGATGGGCTCCATCATGGGGAGACTGGTCGCTGCATTGTTGGTGAGTTCTCCTGCGAGAGCCAGAAACGGCTTTCCATCCACGATCAGCTGGGTGGCAGTGCCCTGTTTCCGCAAGTGTGGGACGCCATTATCCGTTTGCGCCCCGGCCGAAATCGTCGAAGCGGTAACACACACAAGCAAGCTCAACGTGGATATCGCATTCATCTTCATTCGCATAGATGACTCCTGTTTGATTCCTCGATACGGCAAGCTGTCATGCGTGCCACATTGTATTCGTTTTCACCCCGCCGATGTTGCCTGGTCTGCTCACTCTGCCGCCGGGAATGGAAATAGAAACTCTCTCGACGGGCTACAGCAGTTTCGGAATTGGTGTAGACCGAATGCACTCAGCAAAGTGGCATTTTCATCAAGCCGGGGTTCCCCGCAGACAGGTCTTCGTCTGTGGGGTGGAAGAAAATGCCACCTTTTAATGCTCTCAAAAAGTCTACGTTAATTCCGAAACTGC
>CAZANC010000080.1:0-12810 GCA_964486495.1 uncultured Occallatibacter sp. | reverse complement strand
GTACCAAATCCGGTATTGCGAGAGTAGCGCCAGTCGCGCGGCGCGTCAACCGTCGCACCGTTACTTTTGATGCATTGGTAGTCTTGGGAGATACCTCTAAGGTCACCGCCGCAATTTGAAGCGCTCCGAATTCGTTTTGAAGAGCACCGGCCGCGGTGTAGCGCCGGTCTCAAGACCGGGGTGGCAGACCGGCTGTCGTGCGGGACTCCAGTCCCGCACCCTGCTGCCCCCGCCGCGCCATCCTATACACTTCTCTCAATCCCAAACCGCCCCGAGAAGCCCGCGCCGAGAACCACCGAGGAAGCATCTTGCAATCCGCACTCTATATCGTCGTTCTCGTTTCCATCGCCGCCGCATTGCTGGCCGTGGCCGTCTTCCGCACCCTCCGCGTCAAAACCAAGGCCGACTACCTGGTCGCCGGCCGCTCGCTCCCCGCCATTGTTCTCGTCCTCACTCTGCTCACCTCGTGGATCGGCGCAGGCTCGCTCTTTGCCGGCGCTGAGAACGCCTACAAAAACGGCTTTGCCGCGCTCTGGCAGCCGGCCGGCGGATGGCTCGGGCTTTTGCTCATCTACTTTATTGCGCCGCGGGCGCGGAAGTTTGCCCAGTTCACGCTGCCCGATCTCCTCGAGGCGCGCTACAACCAGGCGGCCCGCGTCCTTGGCACCATCGCCATCCTCTTTGCCTATGTGGCCATTACCAGCTACCAGTTCAAGGGCGGCGGCAACGTGCTGCATCTCATCTTCCCCGATTCCGTCACACCGGAGCTGGGCACTTACATCATTGCCATGTTTGTCATCGTTACCACGGCCTTGGCCGGCATGTCGTCCGTCGCCTATATGGATGTCGCCATCGGCTCGCTGGTCACGGTCATTTGCATCATCGCCACACCCATGCTCTTCTTCAAGGCCGGCGGATGGAGCGGCCTGCAGGCCGCGCTGCCGCCAACGCACTTCGAGGTTCTGGGCAACCTCACGCTTCTGCGCGCCCTCGAGTTCCTCGTGCCAACGATGCTGCTCATGCTCGGCAACCAGGTCATGTACCAGAAATTCTTCTCGGCTAAAAGCGAGCGCGACGCCAGCATTTCCGTCGTCGGCTGGATTCTCGGCACTCTGCTGCTTGAAACGCTGATCGTAGCCATCGCCGTCTTCGGCTCGGCCCTCTATCCCACCGGCGAAGTCGCCCGCCAGCCCTACGAAATCATTCCCTACACCGCCCGCCACGGGCTGCCCGCATTCATGGGCGCGCTGCTCCTCGGCGCGGTCTTCGCCAAGGTCATTTCGACGGCCTCGAACTACCTCTTTTCTCCCGCCTCGAACCTCGTCGAAGACGTTTTCGTGCGCTACATCGCGCCTGGCGCATCGAACAAGCGCGTCCTCATCGTCTCGCGCCTCGCCGTGGTGCTACTGGGCTGCTGGGCGCTCTATCAGGCCATCTACGCGCCCAGCATTCTTGAGAAAATGCTCTACGCCTACACCATCTACTCCGCTGCGGTCACGCCGGTGGTCCTCGCCGCGTTCTATTCCAAGCGTGCCACGGCCTGGGGCGCGGTAGCCGCCATCGCATCCGGAACCGTCGTAACCCTCGCCTGGGACGCGCCCGGTTTCAAGCAGTTTCTTCACCTCCCCGCGCTCCTCGCGCAGCGCGACGCCATCTTTCCCGCCCTCTTCGCCGCCGTCGCCGCGTTGCTCATCGTCAGCGTGTTCACGCCCCGTCCGTCGGCCAAGCAGTTGGCGAAATTTGCGGATTGACGGAAGAACGGGTAATCTCTGGATCGCCGACAACTCGACCGGAACCCTGGATCGCGCCTCCTGGGTGGTTTGCCAATTTATCACCAAGGATGAATGACGAGCGATCGACAGCCTTTCATAAGCCAAGTGCGCGCTTTCCGTTTCCCGCACCTGCCCCGACTCCGCTGCTGGAACCGGCGGGTTCGCTTGGCTATAATTCTCCCCGAACTTCTCTTGCCCATATCGCGTATTCTTACCCAACCGCGGAGGTTCGAATGACGTCACGGAAGAGGACTGCGCGTATCGCTGGCCTGTGGTATCTGGGCTTCACCCTTGGGCCGTTTTACCTGCTCTATGTCCCATCGCAAACGGTCGTGCACAACGACCCAGCCGCAACCGCGGCCCGTGTCCTCGGCCACGAGACGCTCTTTCGTTGGGGAACGCTCGCCGAGACCCTCGGAGTGATGATCTTCATCGGCCTGAGCCTGGCGCTCTATCGCCTCTTTGAAGACGTGGACCGCCATCGCGCGCGACAACTGGTGGCTCTGGTGCTCGTTTCGTCTGCCCTTAGCCTGGCAGGCGTGGTCTTCAGCGCGGCTGCGCTCCTCGTCTTTCGCGACGGCGCTGCCGTCGCCGGCTTCGACGAACACACGCGCGAGGCTATCGGGATGCTTCTGATCAGCATGCACGGGCAGGCGGTCGGCATCAACCAGACGTTTTGGGGATTGTGGCTGTTGCCTTTTGGATGGTTGGTCGTGCGCTCGCGCTTTTTACCACGCTGGCTGGGGTACTGGCTCCTGCTTGACGGCATCGCCTGGGTTGTCGTCGGCATCACCTGGTTCCTCGCTCCGGATTACTCTGACGCTCTCTTCCGATACTTGCAGCCAGTGTTTATGGCCGAGCTTGCCGCCGTGCTCTGGCTACTGATCATGGGTGCGAAGGAGCAGCCGCTCGTCGCGGGTGCGACTACGTAGCCCGCCGCGGCGTGCTGTGGCGGCGATCTGTATCAATGGCCGAAACGTGAAGGTACCCTTCCAGCACGAAGAGAAACCAGGGGTGAAAACGGGCCAATTTGCTCATTGAAAAGAACGTCGCCATGTTTTGCGTTTGGGTCAGTTGGTTGTCTAACGGCCGATTACCTTTTCGTTCCGTTCGCGCCGATCGCCACCCCTGCCAAGAAAAAACTTGCTCCGTCTGCCCACGACCGCCTTACACTGTCCGTGTCAATTCCTTACCCCTATGCCGGTGGCGCAACTGACCCTCGAGATTCGCATCGAGCACGCCCAGTCGCTCAAGGACAGGCGTCAGGTCGTTCGCTCGCTCAAGGACCAGTTGCGGCAGGGCTTCAACGTTTCCGTGGCAGAGCTGGACGAAGCCGTCACCTGGCAATCGGCGACGCTGGGTGTTGCGGCCATCTCGCGCTCCCGCGACTACCTGCACGGCCTCATGGAAGAAGTTGATCGCGCCGCCCGCCGCATGACCACCGAACTCGGCGCCGATCTCGCCGACTCCTTCTGGGAGTACATCGAGAGCTGAAGGCGCAGTAACTCAGGCCAGCAGCCTCGCGCTTTTGCAACGATCGGAGAGACTTCGTCGGAGAAGCACGAAGTGTCAGGGCACGACTTCAGTCGTGCCATAATTCGCGTCAAATGAATCAGGGCTTTAGCCCCTGAGGGAATATTTCTCCAAACTGTCCCACCGCCAAACGCCGCGATCCCACCGTGCTACGCTGAGTCTTGCCCCAGGAGAAATCGTTTGCAGTCCACGGCCTTCGTCATCGGCGTCTTCGAGTTTGTTTTGCTGCTTTTTTCACTCAGTTTTCATGAGTGCGCACACGCCTGGATGGCTTCGCGCCTCGGCGACCAGACCGCCCGTCTCCAGGGCCGCATCACGCTCAACCCTATGTATCATGTCGATCCCATTGGCACGCTGCTGATTCCCGCGCTGGCCATCTTCGGGCCGTTTGTTGGACTCACTTTCTTCAGCGGATTCCTCATCGGCTGGGCCAAGCCCACGCCGGTCATCACGCGCAACTTCAAGAAGATTGTCCGCGACGATAACCTTGTCACACTTGCCGGACCGGTCTCCAATCTCCTCCTCGTGGGAGCAGCTTTTGTCGCCCTGGCAGTCATTTGCATTGCCGTTCCAGGCGGGCGCACGCTGGTGCACGCGAACCTGACCGGTGCGCTGTCCATCGGCAGCGGATTGCAGCCATTAGCCCTGCTGGCGCTTTTGGCGATTGAAGTCAATCTTTCGCTCTTCTTCTTCAACCTGCTGCCGATTCCTCCTCTCGATGGCAGCCGCGTGGTGCGCAACATGCTGCCGTATCACGCGGTGCAGCAATATGACCGCATTGGCGGCTGGATCAGTTGGTTGCTCATGATCGTCGTGGGCGGTTTTATCCTTAGACTGCTAGTCAGCCCGTCGATCGGTCTGATTTTCTCAGCCCTGATGGGCATCTAGCGCCTGCTCGATCCCGAGGTTCTCCCGCTACAGCCCTCAACCTGCCCCGCTACAATGGAATGAGGTTTTTGAGCGCTTTTTTTGTGAACGCGGCCGGTTTTTCTTGGGCCGCCGCAAGTACGCCGCCGAAGGCGTCACTGAGGACCACTGAGGAATTGACTCGTTTCATGCCCGAACCCGCCACTCCGTCGTCCCGCCCGCGCGTCCTCAGCGGAATGCGCCCCACGGGAAAGCTGCACCTGGGCAACTACATGGGCGCACTGGCCAACTGGGTCAAGCTGCAGGACGCGTACGACTGCTACTTCTTCATCGCCGACTGGCACGCCCTCACCACCGAATACGCCGACCCCAGCCAGATCGCGCCCAACACCATCGAAGTGATGCTCGACTATCTTGCCGCCGGCCTCGATCCGGAGCGTAGCGTGCTCTTCCTGCAGAGCCGCGTAAAACAGCACGCCGAGCTATTCCTTGACCTCGCCATGATCTCGCCACTCGGCTGGCTTGAGCGCGTCCCCAGCTACAAGGAGATGCTCGAGAACCTGGCGCACAAGGACCTCACAACGTACGGATTCCTCGGCTATCCGGTGCTGATGGCCGCCGACATTCTGCTCTACCAGCCCGACTTTGTCCCCGTCGGCCAGGACCAGCAGGCACACGTCGAGCTCACGCGCGAGCTCGCCCGCCGCTTCAACCAGTTCTACATGCTCCCCGCCGCAGCCAACCATGTTGATCGCGAAGTCCTCCCCGAGCCCAAGGTCCTTCTCACCCCCTCGCCTAAGCTCCCCGGCACCGATGGCCGCAAGATGTCGAAGAGCTACGGCAACACGATCCTCCTGAGCGACCCCGAGCCCGTCCTCCGCCAGAAACTGAAGACCATGGTCACCGACCCCGCGCGCGTCCGCCGCACCGACAAGGGCGATCCCGACAAGTGCCCGGTCGGCGACCTGCACAAAGTTTTCTCCTCACCGGAAACGATGGCCAAGGTCTACGAAGGTTGCCGCTCGGCCGGAATCGGCTGCATCGAATGTAAAAGCTGGGCTGCCGACTCGCTGGTAAAAATACTCGAGCCCGTCCAGCAGCGCCGCGCCGCCACTACTGAAAAACAGGCCATCGAGATTCTGAACACCGGTTCGCTCCGCGCCGAGGCCCGCGCCGAGCAAACCATGATTGAAGTGCGCAACGCCATGCAAATGACGTTGACGACCGTCAAGCCCGCGTGAGACAAACCAGGAAACGCGCCGGATCAACGGCAGAAACGAACCACGGGAAGCAAGAGGCTAAAGCAGTTTCGGAATTGGTGTAGACCGAAAGCACTCAGCAAAGTGGCATTTTCATCAAGAAAATGCCACCTTTCACTGCTCTCAAAAAGTCTACGTTAATTCCGAAACTGATCTAACGGGTCAAAAACGTGCAAGCGATGCAAGAGAAAGTTCCTTGGTGGCGTTGGGCGTTTGAGATTGCGCTGAGCGGAATTCGTTCCGGATTTGGGCTCTTCCGCCACAACGGAAGAGTTGAGGTCAACGGAAAAGTCGAGATAGCCCCGGAGACAAACGTGGAAGCGTTCGTCGCCGAGCCTGAAAGCAGTTTTGAACATGGCAGCAGCCCCGAACCCAAGATCGTGGAAGTCGAATCAAACACGGAGATGCCCGCTGAGCCCGAAAGCGGCAGCGAGCCAGAGAACACGGAAATGGAACTCAGGGCGGAAAACGGCGCACAGCCTGAGAGCAGCCCTGAGCGCGAGAATAGACGGAGCGAAGTCGAATCGAACGCGGAGGAGCCGGCTGAGGCCGAATCTGAAATCGTTACACTGAACGTCACAGCCAGCGCCGCCGGCGAAGACCCCGAATCTGGAATTGCGCTGAGCATGCACCCAGCGCCGGCAGAAGTTGCCCTGGCAGAAGTTGCCGCGGCAGAGGACGCCCCGTCAGAATTAGAAGCACCAGAAGAAGAGATTGCGTTGACGAAAACTTCCCCACAGCCCGATGAGCGCGCGACAGGACCCGAGCAGGAAGCAGCCCCTGCACTCTTGCCCGAACCTGTCCCGCCAGCCAAAGTAGCCCCGGCGTCGATCTCCTCCCCCGCAGCCCAGTCGGCTCCGCCACAAGACCCAACCCTCTCGCTGCCCTTCGACCCACCCTTAGCCGCCAAGCCTGCCCCCGAGCCAACCACCGCCGAAAAAGTTGCCGCGGCACTCAAAGCCCGCGGTGTGGATGCCGAGCAGTCGCCCTTTTCCGTCTTCGTCGGCCAGGTCTACGACGGCCCGCTCGACCTGCTGCTCGACCTCATTCGCAAGCAGGACATCGACATCTACGACATTCCCATCGCCAAAATCACCGCGCAGTTCCTGGCCTATGTCGATCACTTGCGCGCCAGCGACATGGATGTAGCCGGCGAATTCATCTACACCGCCGCGCTGCTCATCCACATCAAGAGCAAAATGCTTCTTCCGCGCGCGCCAGTCGGGCCGGAAGAGTCGGCCGAAGATCCGCGCCGCGAGCTCGTCGATCGCCTGCTCGAGCACGAGCGCTTCCGCAATGCCGCGCAGATGCTGCACGACAAGCAGATGCTCGAAGCCAACACCTGGACCAATCCCGGCGTGCGCGAGTTCCGCGAGGACGCCGGCGCGGAGCCGGAGATCGCCGCCGACACCACCGATCTCGTGCGCATCTTCCGCGACATTCTGGAGCGCGCTCGAAACCGCCCCATCCTCGATGTGGAAGAAGACTCCGTCACCGTCGGCCAAATGATCCAGTTCCTCACCCGCCGCCTCACCATGGAAGACAAGCCCGTCGCGCTGCGCCGCCTGCTCAGCCACACGCACTCCGAGCGCGCGCTCATCGCCATGTTCCTTGGCCTGCTTGAACTGGTGCGCCTGCAGGCCATCCTTCTCCGCCAGGACCGCCAGTTCAGCGAAATCTTCGTCAAAAAGAACACCGGCTTCGACGCCGTGATGAATGAAGGCCTGGCCAACGCCCGCGACGACTGGCGCTGACGGACTCGGTGAGACATATCATGACCAATGTTCTGTCGTCCCGAGCGAGTTCGCCGCAGGCGGACGAGTCGAAAGATCTGCGGTTGCTCTTCTTCCATTGGAGCCGCACTTCGGCTTGTACACTGTCGATGATGAGTTCCTTTCCCCGAAAATTGCAGGTCATCGCGCTCTGCGCCGCACTAGCCGCGTTGCTCCTGGTCTCCAGCCGCACCCCGCTCCCCGCGCAGGAATCGCCGCCCGCCTCCGCCGCATCCGAACTCGCCCAGGTCCCGTCGCTCGAGCCCTCGGCCAACGCGCTCCCATTGCCCGAAGACCGCGGCGCCGCCGATCTCGAGCAAACCCTCAAGCGGCTCGGCACCACGGCCAGCGTACTTTTCATCGTGCCCCATCCCGACGATGAAGACGGCGCGCTGATGACTTATCTGACGCGCGGACTGGGCGTGCGGGTCACTTTGCTCACGCTCACCCGCGGGGAGGGCGGCCAAAACGCGGTAGGCGCCGAAAGCTACGACGCGCTCGGCCTCATCCGCACCAGCGAGCTGCTCAAGGCCGACGAATATTACGGCGTGCGGCAGCTTTGGGGCACTGAGGCCGACTTCGGCTTTTCCAAAACGCAGGAAGAATCGTTTCAGAAGTGGGGCCACGATCGCGTCCTCTATGACGCTGTGCTGGCCATCCGCATGGTTCGCCCGCAGCTCATCTTGTCCACCTTTGTCGGCGGATTGACCGACGGCCACGGCCAGCACCAGGTTGCCGGCGAAATCGCCCAGGAGGCTTTCAAGGCTGCCGCCGATCCCAGCATCTTTCCCGAGCAGTTAAAAAACGGCATGCAGCCATGGCAGCCGCTGGCGGTTTACTCGCGCACGCCGTTCGCGCCCATCACCAACGGTCAGATGCTCGACTACGCCACAGGCAAGTGGGCGCCGGCAAGATTTCACAACTACCTCACCGGCGAGTGGATCGAAGGTACGTTGCCCGCCGACGTTACGCTTCCCGTGGGCACATGGGACTCGGTGCTCGGCCGTACCTACGTGCAGATTGCGCGCGAAGGCTGGGGCGAGCAAAAGTCGCAATACGGCGGAGCCAATCCGGCGCTGAGCGGCCCGGACTCATCGAGCTATCACTTGTGGGCGGTGGCGCCTGAAGCAGCGGGAGGGTTTTTCAAGGCTGGCGATGCCGCCGGCCTTTTCGAAAACCGCAAGGTCCACATTGATACAAGCCTGCAAGGCTTGGCACGGTTGGTGAAAGGCGCGCCGCCGGCGTGGCTCAACGATGGCCTGTATAAACTCCAAAGCGACTTTATTGAGTTCGATAGAGATTGCCGGAATCTAAACGGCCCCTTTCAGCGGAGCAATGACGGCGCACGCAAGCTGGCGCCGATTTATGCGGAAACGATGGATTTGTATGCACGCGTGAAGGCGAGCGATCTGGATGCAGAAGCGAAGGCCGGGCTGGAGCTCGAGCTCGGCGAGAAGATCGTTCAGTTTCAAACGGCGTTCAAGGATCTGCTCGGCCTTGACCTTGTCGCATTTACTGCAAGCGGCGGGAGCGGCCAGGGCCCGGGTGGGCGCGGCACATCCGCCGACGAAACAGCGCGCAGCGTTTGGCCGGGCGAAGATTTCGGCGTTCGCGTGCATCTTGCGCAAGGGCTGGACGCGGCAGAGCTGAGCCGGGCCTGGCTCGAGAGCGGCGATGGCGCCCCGTGGAGGATCGACGACGCTGGCGGACCAATCGACGCACAACAGGCCGCAGCGCCGGTGAACGACCGCACCTTCCACGTCCACATCCCCGCCGACGCCGCGCCCACAGAACCCTACTTTACGCGTCCAACAACCGAGCAGCCCTACTATGACATTTCGAATGAAGCCTGGCGCGAGCGCTCCTTCGCTCCCTATCCGCTCGCCGCGTGGGCAGAATTCACATTCGATGGCGTTCCCATCCGGCTCGGCCAAGTGGTGCAAACGCTGGCCCGCGTCACCGGTGTCGGCGGCGTCTATCAACCGCTTGTGGTCACGCCGGCCATCGGTGTTCGCGTGGAACCGGAGGCGCGCATTCTTCCCCTCGATGGTTCGCCGCTGCCTGTGACCGTGACGGTTCACGCCGAGCACGCCGCCGATGGAGTCGTCGCCCTCAAGCTGCCCGAGGGTTGGCGTGCCGATCCCGCGCAGCATGAATTCCACTTGAAAGGCGCGGGCGACACCGAGCCGCTCGCGTTTTCGGTTTTTCCTGCCGGTGATGTCGCGGCCCGCGCATACGCAATTCAGGCTGTCGCGCACGTCGGCGATCAGAGCTACTCCATCGGCTGGCAGAGTATCGGCTATCCCGGCTTGCTCCCATACAACCAGTACAAGTCCGCGGAACTCCGCACCCGCAAGATCGACGTAAAGGTCGCGCCAGGTCTTCGCGTTGGCTACGTGATGGGAACCGGCGATCTCGTCCCCGAGGCCATCGAGGCGCTGGGCATCGCGCCGCATCTCGTCACCGACGACGAGCTCGCCACCGCCGATCTGTCGCAGTGGAACGTGCTGGTCATCGGCATTCGTGCCTACTCCACGCGGCACTCGCTCACCGCCGCCGAACCGCGCCTCGAAAGTTTCGTCGAGCGCGGCGGAACTCTCGTCGTGCAGTATCAGGGCGCTACATTTCCCGCACCACTGCCGCTTGCGATGAAAGGCATGGCTGAGCGCGTGGTCGACGAGCAGGCTCCGGTTAAGCTGCTCGATCCCACGAACTCACTCCTCGCCTGGCCCAACAAAATTACCTCCGCCGATTTTGACGGATGGTTTGAAGAGCGCGGCCATGGCTTCCTTGACCATTGGGACCCCGGTTACACGGCGCTCACCGAGACTGCCGATCCAGGTCAGGATCCGCAACGCGGAGGGCTCCTCGTTGCGCATCGCGGAAAGGGAACCTATATATATGTAGCGTTCGCGCTGTACCGCCAGTTCCCTGAGTTAGTGCCGGGAGCATACCGCCTGCTGGCCAACCTCCTCAGCGCCGGCGCCCAAGGCTCGAACGCATCCACCTCATCGCCCGTGCGTCCATAGCACACTGTCGCCGTAGCACTCCGCTGCAATTTATCCGCCGGAATCTTCCACAAAGCGCGGCAAAAAAGCGAAGCGTCTGTAAATAGAATTTGAATTTCTCACCGTCTCTCTTAGCAGAAAATCTGCCCCATCCCGCAACTGTGAATTCTGCGTGAATTCGTCAAATCTTAATCTGGCTCTGCGAGTCTTGGATTCGGAACAACAGGAGGAGTTTTCGCCGGTGCGAGATTTCCTCCCTTTCCACTCCCCTGGTTTTCCGCGCCGATGGGAATGCCGCAGATTGTTCAATTCTTCAATGCGTTCGGGATGCAGAAGTGGAATGCGTCCTCTGTGCACGGGGACACTGCCACGATTCGAATTTCAATCCAGAGGAAAAGAGAGGCCCAAATGAAATTGACAGTGAAAGCGGCTGCCATTGCATTTCTTGCAGCCGGTCTTGTTGTTTCTTACGCACAAACCAGCGGCACTACGCCGCCGGCCAAAAAGCACGCCGCGGCCAAAAAGCCCGCTGCTCCGGCTGGCCCTACGGTGCAACAGCAGATTGATGATATGAAGCAGCAATTCCAGGGCGAGATCGACGGATTGAAAGCCGATCTTGCCACCAAGGATGAGCAGTTAAAGCAGGCGCAACAGGCGGCGGCCGATGCGCAGGCAGCAGCCGCCAAGGCTGAGGCCGACGCCACGGCGCAGCAGCAGGCGGTCACTGACAATGCCTCGGCCGTGACCACGCTGCAAAGCACCGTAAGCGACTTAAAGATCAACGCGGTTTCGCTTGCCACCACGGTCTCTGATGAGACCACGAACATCAAAAAGGCCATCAACAATCCAACAACTCTGCACTACAAGGGCATCACCCTTACACCCGGCGGCTACGCGGCGGGTGAAACTGTATGGCGCGCTCACGCCACCGGCGGCGACATTCCTACCGCGTTCACCTCGCTTCCTTACGAGCATGGCGACAACTACACTCTCAGCGAATTCTTCGGCAGCGCCCGCCAGTCGCGCATGGCGCTCATGGCCGAGGGAAAAGTGCCCTGGGGAACGGTGAGAGGCTACTTCGAGGGTGATTGGCTGGGCACCGGCATCACTTCAAACAACAACCAGTCGAACAGCTACGTCTTCCGCCAGCGCGTGATCTGGGCGCAGGCTGAAACCAACGACCATTGGGCCTTCACCGGCGGTCAGCTTTGGTCGCTGGCTACTGAAGATAAAAAAGGCATCTCCAACCTCTCCGGCGACATCATGACGCCACAAACCATAGACCCGAACTATAACGTCGGCTTCGTTTGGACGCGCCAGTACGGCTTCCGCGTCACCAAGACCTGGAAGACCGCCGCAATCGGCGCTGCGATTGAGAATCCGCAATTGATTTACACCGCCTCGCTGGCCGGCAACACGCCATACGCGGTGCTCGGCAGCCAGGGCACCAACGGCGGCAACTACAACGCGGCCATCAGCACCTGCACCCCCGCGACTTCCATCGTTAACTACACCAACCAGTCTGAAACCGATTCGGCAGGGAACACCATCAACGTCGCCGTTCCCGTCTACAAGACCCTCAATGGTTGCGCGAACATCACCAACCTCTCCTTCAACTACGCGCCCGACGTGATCCTCAAGCTCGCGCTCGATCCCGGCTGGGGCCACTATGAAATCATCGGCATCGGCGGCTTCGCTCACGAGACCGTCTATCCCGGCGAAACCACCAACGGCAACCTGTACGGAGGGCTCACCGACATCGGCTCCGGCTTGACCGTGGCTCCGGCTCTCACCACCGCTGGAGCGCACTCCGACAGCATTACGCTGGGCGGCGTTGCGGCCAGCTTCCGCGTCCCGTTGGGGAGCATGGTCAGCTTCGGCCTTAAAGGTCTTTACGGACCCGGCGTGGGCCGCTACGGCGACTCAACGCTGGCTGACGTGACAGCCGATGCCAACGGCAATCTTGCCCCCATCCACGATTTATCCAGCCTGGTCACACTGGAAATCAACCCCACCCCGCGTCTGTCTATTTACTTCGACGGCGGCATCGATTATGCCGCTCGTACCGACTTCCAAACTGCGACAGCATCCACCCTGGGCGCGCCCAGCGCGTGCTTCCTGCCCACCGGCGCAACCGCTTGCACCACCACCCCAACTGCGCTGCAGCTTGAGGGCGGCGGCAAGTGGGGCGGTCACTGGGGCGCGCCTTCCGCAGCCGCTGTCGGTTACGGCTCGCGCCTCCTCAGCAACTCTTCCTGCACCACCAACTCCAATCCCGGCTACAACGGCGGCGGCTCAACCGGCTACATTCCCGGCGGCTCCTGCGGCGCGCAAAACCGCGATATTCAGGAGTACACCGCCGGCTACTGGTACGACTTCTACAAGGGCGACCACGGCCGCTTTCGCCAGAGCATCCAGTACAGCTACACGGCGCGCGAAGGCTGGTCGGGCGCAGGCGGAATCGGAGCCAAGGGCATCGACAACATGTTCTGGACCTCCTTCCGCTACTACCTGCCGTAAGCCAACAATCTTCCGCACAAGCAAAAGGGGCAGTCCGCAATGGACTGCCCCTTGTGCTTATTTTGAATTCCGATTCGGT
>CAZANC010000079.1:0-12826 GCA_964486495.1 uncultured Occallatibacter sp. | reverse complement strand
GAATCCGCTCGTTGCCCAGGTTCGTTCCCGTGTGTACCCAGTCTTGAGCGGAGATCTTGGGCGCCAAAAGATACGCCAGAGAAAGTAAGAACAGGGAAAAGACTCGCATTGTTGCCTTCATGCGTTCTCAAAATCCTTCCTGTCGGGGTAACAGAAGTTTGTTCGCACGACACCAACCACTAATCACCAATCACTAACCACCGCTTCCGGTTTACCACCGAACAAACTAACCACTAACCACTAACCACTAATCACCGACCACTGCCTCTGACTGACCACCAACCGAACTAACCACTAACCACTAATTACTAACCACTGCACTTCAGTACTCGCAGTAGTACGAAACCTTCAACGTGCTTTGATTATAATTCGACGGCAACTGGCCAAATGTGTCCACGCGCTGCACTCCGAGCAGGCACGAGTTGTCCAGCGTCGGGCTCCCGCTTGAGGTGTCCAGCTGCGGCCGGCTGTGGCTGCCGTCCCGGTAAATCAAAAAGTCAAGAAACACGCGCGCTCCCTTTGGCGTCCGCGAATCCACCTGTCCCTTGTCCCACGTCTGCGACATCTTCCGGTTGATCTGGTCCACATACCACGGGTACAGGCTGGCAAAATTGTTGTCGCCCACTGTCGTCGGTCCCCCCGATCCTGCCTGCATCTGGCGCGGCATCACCGATCCGTTTTGCTCACCGTACTGCGCGACGTTCTGCTTGGGAGGCGGCTGGTGCATTTGCGTCTTCTGGATGTTCTTTGCCGTAGGCTTCGTCGGCTTTCCCAGAATCGGAATCGCCGTCTCATCGATGTGCTTTTGTTCCTTGGGGCTCGGAGCAGCCGGAGCTTTGCTCGGCGTCTCCGTCGCCAGCACATTCTGGTTGATCTGGTCGGCCGGCAGCGGCAGCGTGTTCGCGAGGTTTACTTGTATCGATCCGCCGGCGCCCGCTGCACCCCAGGTGTTGTGATGGAAGAGTCCCATCGCCCACGCGTAATAAATCAGCGTGCAGGCGATCGCCAGATGCAGCCCCACCGAGCCCGCCGCCGGCCCCGCAAAGGGCTCCCGCGTCAGTTCCCGCTCCAGGTGTTCGCCGCCCTCAAGAACGCTTTCCATATTTCGTCAACTTAAGCTGGCCAGCCGCTTCATCGGCCCGCTCACTCGCCAACTCCGCTGGCCCGCTAACCCCGCCAACCACACTGGGTGCCCCCGGTCCCTCGCCTTTGGGGACCGGGGAAAGCTGGGTGCCCCATCCTTCGCCTTTTTTCTGGCGAAGGGTGGGATAGCACGAACCCAAACCCGGTGGGAGAGCACGAACCCAAACCTCGCGCCCTTTGAAAACTCAATTCCCGGCGGCCGGTCCCTTCAGCTCCAGCGGCTGCGTCACAATCGAAACATTTGTAATCCCCGATAGCTTCACGGCGTCCATCACGCTGGCGAAGGCTCCGAATGGCACCCGCTCATCGCTGCGCAAATAGATTGCCTGGTGCGCCGGATCCACGCCCGCCTGGTGCAGCCGCGCCGGCAGATCGTGCACGTTCACCGGCTGATCGTTCAAGAACACATTCTGATCGCGGTCGATCGTCACTACCATCCGCTGCTCGGTGATCTGTTGCACCGTCCGCGTCTTGGGAACATTCACTTCAATCCCCGACTGCAGCACCGGCTCGGTGATCATGAAAATCACCAGCAGCACCAGCACAACGTCCACCAGCGGCGTAATGTTGATCTCCGCCAGCGACGATCTTGTCTGCCCGTTGTTTGTCGTGAATGCCACGTTCAACCTCTTGCGGAACTGGGCTAACTCCGCTAACTCCGCTACCCGCCGCGCCGAAGCTTCAGCGTAGGCGGGACCCCGCTACTTATATAGACTGCTCTCCGCCTCGCGAGGCATCTCGGCCGGCGCACGCGGCGGCGCCGGCGCCTGCGTCCGCTGCGGCATCTCCTCCAGCGAGTTCAGCAGCTCCCGGCAAAAGTCGTCCGTCGCCGACGCGAAAATCCTGATCCGCGCTGAAAACTGGTTGTACGCCACGACCGCCGGCACAGCCACAAACAATCCCGCCGCTGTCGTAATCAGCGCCTCGCTGATGCCTGGAGCCACGGCACGCAGCGTCGCCGCGCCCGCTGTCCCCAGCCCGTGGAACGCGTCAACCACGCCCATCACCGTCCCGAACAGCCCCACAAACGGGCTCGTCGCGCCGATCGTCGCCAGCCACGTCATGCGCCGCTCCAGCGCCGTTATCGCTGTGCTCGCCGCCGTCTGCGCCGTGCGCTCCAGCGGCGTCAGGTTCCGCGGAGGCCCCGATCCCCCCGTCTGCCGTTTGTACGTCTCGTACACATCTTCAAAAACCTGCGCCAGCGGGCTCGCGCTATAGTCGCCGGTCAGCGCAGCAATCTCCTGCAGCCGCGTTGCCTTGCGAAACGCGCGAATGAATCTCCTGCTCTGCGCGGTCGCCTTGCTGAACGTCGAAATCTTGCCCAGAATGACCATCCACGAGTAAAGACTGGCCAGCAGGAGCACGACCAGCACGAAAATCGCGACTGGCCCGACATTGCTCATCATGTCGGCCAGTTCGCCAAAGCCCGGCGAAGGCGCTGCGCCACTCCCCGCGCCGCCGTCAGTCTGTAAAAACAACGCCAATGCTGCTGTAAAAATCGCCTTTCACCTCATTCTCAACGGTACCAGACCGCGATCTCCCGCCCAAGTGACCGTTTGGGTGCGCCCATCGTTCCGGCGCCCCACTCCGCGTCTGATTCCCGCGCCCAGCCCGGCGAGCCGCACTCGGCTCGAGCCCCGTCCATGCTATGCTGCGCTCGGATTCTGTAGGATTAACGGATCAACCATGCTCGTCGAACTCCGCGCTGAAAACTACGCTGTCATCGATCACGCCATCGCCTCCTTCGGGCCCGGCCTCAATCTCCTCACCGGCGAAACCGGCGCGGGCAAATCCATTCTCGTCGACGCGCTCGCCCTCCTATTAGGAGGCAAAGGCTCGGGAGAACTCGTCCGCCACGGCGCAGAGAAAGCCGCTCTCTCCTGCGTCTTCGAGTCCACCCCCGGCGCTGAAACCATTCTCGAAGCCAATGGAATCGACGCCGAAAGCGCCGAAATCATTCTTCGCCGCGAAATCCTTTCCACCGGCAAGGGCCGCGTCTTCGTCAACAACCAGCCCGCCACCGTCCAGGTCCTCAAGCAACTCGCGCCCGAGCTCGCGCTCGTTCACGCACAGACTGAAAGCCTCTCCAGCTTCGACGAGGCGCAGCAGCGTCTCCTTCTTGACCGATTCGCCGGCATTTCGTTAGATGCGGTCGCCGAGGCTCACGCTCAGTGGCACTCCGCCGCCGGAAAGCTCAACGATCTTCTTCATTGCGAGCAGGACCGCCTCCGCATGGTCGATCTTTGGACCTATCAGAGCAAGGAGATTGAGCAAGCCAATCTTAAGCCCGTCGAAGACGAAGCCCTCGAAACCGAAAAGCGCGTTCTGGCCAACGCCGAAAAACTCTACTCCGCTGCGCTTGCGGGATTTGACCAGCTCTACGAAGGGAGTGCCAGCGCCGAAGCCGCTCTACGCGACGCCGTGCGAAATGTAGAGGAGCTCGCACGCTATGATGGCCGCTTTTTCGAGCCCGGCCAGCAGCTCGCCTCAGCTCGCGCCACCATCTCCGACATTGCCGGCTCGCTCCGCGACTACGCCGAGAGCATCAACGCCTCGCCCGAGCGCCTCGCCGAAATTGAAGACCGCCTCGCCCTGATCGATCGACTCAAAAGGAAATACGGCAAGACCGTCGCCGAAGTCATCGCCTTCGGCGAAGAGGTCGCTTGCAAGCTCTCCGAGGTCGAAGACCGCGACGAGATTCTCAAAACTCTCCGCGCGGATCTCGAAAAAGCCGCCTCCGCCTACCGCAAAGCCGCCTCTGCCCTCACCGCCGAGCGCCGGGCAGCCGCGGCCAAGCTCGCCAAACTCGCCGAGGCCCAAATCAACTCGCTCGCCATGAAAGTCAAGTTCGAAGTCGCCGTCGCCTCTGCCGAGGGAGTTTCGACGGAGGGAGGTCAGGGCTTCAGCCCTGACAATAAAGCCGAAAAATTGACGAGGCCTTCAGGCCCGGAAGGAAACGCCTACGCAGAGCACGAAGTGTCAGGGCACGACCGGGGCACCCACCCAGTGGGTGGGTCGCGTGCCAATAAGAACGTAAATAATGAAGGGGCTGGGAGGGGTGGGTTTCAACTCACCCATTTATCCCCCGGGGGAAGTTCTTCCGAAAACTCCCACTGGACCCCCGCCGGCTGGGACTCCATCGAATACCGCATCGCGACCAACCCCGGCGAGCCGCTCAAGCCCCTCGTTGAAATCGCCTCCGGCGGCGAGCTCTCCCGCGTCCTCCTTGCTCTCAAAGTCGCTGTCGAAGAAGGCTCCCATTCCAAATCGAGCTCGTCCAAAACGAAAAAGAAAACCACGCCGCGCACGCTGGTCTTCGACGAGATCGACATCGGCATCGGCGGCCGCGCCGCCGAAGCCGTCGGCCAGAAGCTCAAGGCCCTCGGCCGCGCCCAGCAGGTCCTCTGCGTCACCCACCTCCCGCAGATCGCCGCCTTCGCCGATCAGCATCTCGCCGTCGAAAAGCGCGAGAAGGACGGCCGCACGCAAACCCGCATCCGCGTCCTCGACGACCGCGCCCGCACCCACGAAGTCGCCCGCATGTTAAGCGGCGCAAAAGTCACCGACACCAGCCTCCAGCACGCCGCGCAAATGATCGCCGGCAGCCGGTGAACGCCAAAACACTCACGTTCGTGTCTGGTTCTTGCCTAAAGATGCGCGACCACTGTGACGAGTGCTAGACAGCCCACGACTGCTAAGAAGATGTAGGAGAGGATGTTCGCCTGCCAGACGACAGCGGCACTTCGGCTCTCGGATTTCAGCCAGCCCCGCTTATCCAATAGCCGCGATTCCACGTATCCAGAGAGGAAGAAAGATGGAATCAGAAGCGTGACGTATGCAACGGGGATTGCCCATTTCAACTCGATAGGTCCCATCCACGCTGCGCTCGTAATAACAATCAGGAAATCTGTGATCCGAGAGCTCAACGTCCAATGAATGTGATTTTCAATTCCCGAGAACGTCAGCGCTAGGTAAAAGGCAAACTCCACAATTAGGAAAATCAGCCACGCGAGTGGAAAGCCCAAAAGTAAGGTGATCAAATTCGCCTTGGCTGTGGCGCCGATCGTGTTTTTCCAGTCTGTTCGAAGCCGCATCCGAATGTAGATAGCTTCAATGGCAATGACCGGCAACAAGAACACGACAATTACCGGATAGGCGAACGGCAACATCGGGATGCCCGCGTCGGCGTGAGCAGCGGTCGGCGACAAAAGCAGGATTCCGACGGCGAGCAAACCGCCGAGCGAAGCATTGCAGCCGTGATCCGCTGTAGGGGGCATTGTCATGAATCATACGCGCCGTTCCTCCGGGGCCCGCCCTTGACGCCTCATGTTCAAATACATTACCTAGGTAACTCTTAACCGCATTTTGGTTTGCATTCAATTGGTAACTTCGATAACCTCTGATTCGAATCACCTGGACCGCGCTCTCCCCTGAACCCTTTCTTTTGCCGCATTTGCCTGCCCCATTTTGCCTGCCCCATTTTGCCTGTCTTGGAGTTCCCTGTCTTAGGAGCATTTATGCGAATGGCGTGTCTCAGCGCTTCCGTACCCCCTCGCAGTCCTCTGCCCCCACGCGCCCCTCTGCCAACGCCCAGGCTTCTCTGGACGACCTTCCTCCTTATTATTTCGCTATCCGTAGTCGCCCCCTGGATCTCAGGCTGCGGCGGCGCATCGCTCGGCGTCGATCTCAACACCATCGCAGCCATCGGGTCACCGGCCGCCGATGTCCGCGTGAATCAGACCGTGCAGCTCACCTCCGGCTACCTCGCCTCCGGGCTTCCGATAAACTTCTACGTCAACGGAATCGCAGGCGGCAACGCAACCTTCGGCACCATCTCCAGCTCGGGCGTTTACACGGCCCCCGCCGTCGTTCCCAATCCCTACACGGTCCAGATCACCAGCTCCATCGCCAAGTATCCAACCGCCGTCCCCGGCTCCGTATCCATTCAGGTGTGGAATCCGATTCCCGTCCTCGGTGCCGTCACTCCGAACGGTTTCTCCGAAGGCACCACAACCGTCACGGTGAACGGATCGCAATTCGTCTATGGAGCGCAGATCAGTTGGAATGGCGCCCTCGTTCCCACCACCTGGGTCTCCGCCACGCAGTTGGTCGCGCAAATCGCCGCGCCAAACCCAGGCACCTTCCCGCTCACCGTCACCAATCCCAACCCCGGCTCGGCCAGCGCCCTGCCTCTTTCCCTGAAGGTTGGTCCCGGCCTTGTCGTGCTCACGCTCGAGCCCAACTCCGGCACAGATGTCCGCGTATCAAACCTGCTGAACCTTGGCCTGATGGTCAACGGCACCGACAATCCCGCCGTCACCCTGCAGGTGAATGGAATCGCGGGCGGCAACGGCCAAGTCGGCACAGCGGTCTCGAACGCCGATGGCTCCATCACCTACACCGCGCCGCCCGTTGTTCCTACTCCGAGCAACATTGTTCAGCTCACCATCACCAGCGTCGACAATCCCGCGGTCTCCATCACGCAGAACATCTCGGTGATGAATCCCATTCCGATTCTCGCCTCCGCGTCACCCATGGCATTCAATCCCGGCCCCGCGACCATCGTGCTCACCGGCCAGAAGTTCATCACCGGCGCGCAGGTGCTCGTCAACGGAGCTCCGGTCGCCACAACCTTCAACAGCGGAACTCAACTCACCGCGAATGTTGACCAGGCCCAGCCGGGCAATCTCGATTTGCAGGTCCTCAATCCCAATCCCGGCCCCGCCGCTTCCAATGACCTTATTGCGACCGTCAGCGGCACGCCCCCCACTCCAATCGTCGCTCCGAATGACGCCGCGCGCTTCCTCGAGCAAGCCACCTTCGGCCCCACCGACGCCGACATTCGCACCCTCTCACTTGAAGGCTTCCAGCCGTGGCTCAACCAGCAGTTCGCCATTCAGCCCACGCCCACCGAGCCCGGCGTCGAACAGGCGATCATCGTCAACAATCCTCCCTGCGCCGCGGCCGACGTCAAATGCAACGCAGCGCTCTTCGTTCAGAACAACAAGGATGAGGGCCTTGTTCAGGACACCTTCTGGCAGCAATCCATCACCGCGCCCGACGAGCTTCGCCAGCGCGTCAAGTACGCCCTCTCGCTGCAGTTCGTCATCTCCAGCAACAACACCACGGCGATCGAAAACATGCCGCGCGGCGAGGCCAGCTACTACGACATGCTCGGCGCCGACGCCTTCGGCAACTTCCGCCAGCTCCTCGAGGACGTCACCCTCAGCCCGATGATGGGCCAGTTCCTCTCCGCGCAGGGCAACGACAAAGGCAACGCCACTACCGATCCCGATGAAAACTACGCGCGCGAAGTCATGCAGCTTTTCACCATCGGCCTCTGGCAGTTGAATGACGACGGCTCGCAACAGCTCGCCAACGGCCAACCCATCCCGACCTACTCGAATACCGACGTCAAGGGTCTCGCCGCCGTCTTCACCGGCTGGAGCTGGAATATTCCCGGCGACTCGTCGGATAACGCATGGTCCAACTGCTGCGTCTACGTCGGTCCCGGCTACGGCGAAGAACTGCTTCCCATGCAGGACTTCCCCAGCCACCACTCCACCGTCGAAAAGGACTTTCTCGGCGTCACCATTCCTGCTTCGGGCAGCCCCGACCCGGCTGGCGATCTCAAAATCGCTCTCGACACGCTCTTCAATCACCCGAATCTGCCTCCGTTCTTCTCCAAGCAGTTGATCCAGCACCTGGTGACGAGCAATCCCAGCCCCGCCTACGTCAACCGCGTTGCGCAAGTCTTCATCAACGACGGCACCGGCGTGCGCGGCAATCTGCAGGCCGTCATCACCGCCATCCTCATGGACCCTGAAGCGCGCGACACAGCCACGGCCACCACCAACCCGCAATACGGAAAAGTCCGCGAAGCTCTGCTGCGTTACACCGAGTGGGCGCGCGCCTTCACAGCGCAATCGCGCACCGGCTCCTTTCACGTGGGCAGCACCGAGGATCCCATCTACGGCCTCGGCCAAATGTGGCTCCGCTCGCCCACCGTCTTCAACTGGTTCGCCCCCGGCTATACGCCGCCCAACACTTCCATCTCCGCTGCGAATCTGCTCGCGCCAGAGATGCAGATGACCAACGTCTCCACCGTCGTCGGCTACATCAATTACATGCAGGACGCGATCGGCGCCAACGCGCAGGGCGGTCCTGATGTCTTCTCGTACTACGGCACCGAAATGTCTCTAGCCGCAACGCCCGATCAGTTGCTCGATCGCATCAATCTGCTGCTTATGTCGGGCCAGATGTCCGCGACGCTTTACAACCAGATTCTCGCCGCCATCGCGGCCATCCCCATCCCCGCAACGAACCAGAACGACATCAATGCCGCGCTTTTGGCCCGCGTCCAAACGGCCATCTATCTCACCGTGGCGTCGCCCGACTACGCCGCCGAGCAATAGGAGCCTGCCATGAGCTGCAGTTGCAACCAAAACCGCCGGCAATTCCTTCGCACCGCCTCCATGGCGTCCATGGCCGGGATCTACGTCAGCCCGTTTCTTCTCGAGCTCAACTCGCTCGCTGCCATGGCGCAGTCCACCCCCGGCTCCGACTATCGCGCTCTCGTCTGCGTCTACCTGCAGGGCGGCAACGACGGCCACGGCACCGTGATCGCCACCGATCCTGATTCCTTCGCCGCCTTCACCGCCGCTCGCTCCGGCGCGCCCGGCCTCGCCTATCCCATGAGCGAGCTGCTGCCCATCACCCTCAAAACTCCGCAGTCCGGCCGCACCTTCGCCCTCAATCCTTCGCTCGGTGGCGTGCAATCTCTCTTCAACGCGGGCCGCGCCGCCATCGTCGCCAACACCGGCACGCTCGTCACTCCCGCCACCAAAACGCAGATCAACTCGAACTCCGTCCCGCTGCCCGATTCGCTTTTCTCGCACTTCGATCAAACCGCCGCATGGCAGGCCATCGCCTCCAACCTCGGCAGCAGCGAGCAGGTGGGCTGGGGCGGCGCCGTGGCCGACGCCATTGAAGCCATGAACATGAACTCCAACTCCATGTTCACTTGCATCTCCACCTCCGGCAACGCGCTTTTTCTTGCCGGCCAATCTTCGTTCCAGCTCAACGTCACGCCCGCCGGCCCCATTCCCATCTACGGCCTCCAGCAGCCGCCCTTCGGCCTGCCCGCCGCCGTCAATCCGCTCAACTCCATCCTCACCTCCGACGAAAACAATCTCTTCGCCAAGGAATACGAGGTCGTCATCAACCGCTCCATGCAGGCGCAGGCCACGCTGGCCACCGCCATGGCGCCCGCGGGCGTGGGAGGCGTCGCCAATCCGCCGCAATATCTCGATCCCACCACCAACATGCTTGTCGATAACCCGCTCGCCGCTTCCATGCAGACTGTCGCCCGCATCATCGCCGGCCGCGGACAGCTCGGCGTCACCCGCCAAATCTTCTACGTCCAGCTCGGCAGCTTCGACACCCACGACGGACAGGCCACACAGCACGCCCGCCTTCTCACCCAGCTCGGCGCGGCTTTTCAATACTTCGACGGCCTCATGGTCAACATGGGCCTCGGCAGCAACGTCACCGCGTTCACCATCTCCGACTTTGGCCGCACCCTCACCTGCAACAGCGACGGCACCGATCACGGCTGGGGCAGCCATCACTTCGTCGTCGGCGGCGCAGTGCAGGGCCAGGACATGTACGGTCAGTACCCCGTCGTCGGCGTCAACCAGGCCAACGACCTCGGCGCGGGACGCCTCATTCCCACCACCGCCGTCGAGCAGTACGCGGGCACGCTCGCCAGTTGGTTCGGCCTATCCGACTCGCAGATTCGCACCGTCTTTCCCAACTTCGGCAACTTCGGCACCGATCCTTACCTCGGCTTCATGAGCTAGGTATTCGGGTTTCAAGAATTACGCGTTCGTTTTAACCGGGAGATTTTTTGAGAACTGAATTATGACCGCTGTTTTTCTGACCACTGTTCACTGGTCACTCGGCGTCTCTGCCACGGAAGGGGCAGGACATTATAGATAGATATAGGAGTTTAGATTTACCAGGGGAGACCCCACCCATCGTGCAGCTCCATCGCGCGATGGGTGGGATACCTCGCCGGCCCCACCGGCGCTCTCTCGCTCCCTTGCTCCCTCGCTCCCTCGCTCCCTTGCTCCCTCGCTCCCTGATCACCGACCACTGGCTTCTTCAAAGAGCCGCCGGAAGCTGATAGCTGTAAGCTGATAGCTGTAAGCTGATGACAAGATGCTGTTCAGGCTCATCTGCGTGGCTGCTTTCCGTATCAGGCGCACTCAAGCAGTTCCGCCAATGTTCTGGTTCTCAGTTCCGCTTCTCCTGGCGGCGCTCCCTTTGTGGTCGCAGGCGCCCTCGTCCACCGCGGAGATCAAATCTCCCGACCTGGACTCGATCCTCGAGCACATGGAAGACGCCGAGCACCCCACCCCCGCTCAATCCCGGCCGTACCAGTTGACGCGGGATTACAAAATGTTCATGGGTGCGGATCAGCAGCCGACCTCAGACGTCACGGCGCAGATCGATTTCGTTCCTCCCGCTAAAGAGACCTTCACGATCACAAAATCGACAGGGAACTCATGGGGCGAAAAGATCATTCGCGACCTTTTGATCAGCGAAACAGCATCGGCGAGGCAAGAACACAGTTCCGCGATCAACCGGGCAAACTACGACTTCGTTTTTGTCAGGCAACAGAACTTCGGTGACGCTCCCGAGTACGTTTTCGCGATCTTTCCCAAGCGGAAAGATAAATACCTTTTGCGTGGGCAGATTTGGGTCGATAAAAGCACTTTCCGCATTCGCCAAATCCAGGGAGTGCCGGCCGAAAGTCCCTCCTTTTGGCTCACCGACCTTCACATCACTTTTCAGTACGCTGAAGTTAGCAGCGAGTGGGTTCTCGTCACTGTCGATGGTCTCGCGAAGGTCCGCTTTCTGGGACAGTTCACACTGACCGGCCTCAATATCCAGCCGTCCGAACCCTTGTCCCCTGCGCCGAAGACCGTTGCCCCTGCGCCGAATTAGAGTTCTGCTCGCGAGGCTACTTTCCCGCGGCCGCCGCATCATCGGGCTGGAAGCCCGCCACTCCAAACTGCCACAGCAGGAAGCTCCAGTTGTCCGCGGCCAATTCTTCGTTCTGCGCCTTTGTCGACCCGTATCCGTGCCCGGCCGAATATTCAACGCGCAGCAGAACCGGTTTTCCGCTGCCCGTCGCCGCCTCCAGCCGCGCCGCCATCTTCCCCGGCTGCGATGATGCAACGCGCGGGTCGTTCCACCCCGTGGTCACGAGCACCGCCGGATAATGCACGCCATCGCGAACATGCTCATACGCGTCCATCGCGTACAGGTCCTCAAATCCCCACTGCGTCTGGGTACTCCCAAACTCCGGAATATTCGGCGGGCCGTTGGGCGTGTTCTCGATGCGCACCATGTTCGAGTCAGGCACCTCGTCGATGGCTGCCGCAAACAAGTCCGGCCGTTCGGTAATCGCCCTGCCGATCGTGATTCCCCCCGCGCTCCCTCCCTCAATGCCCAGCTTTGCCGTCGAGGTGTAGTGGTTATCGATCAGGTACTCGCCGCAGGCGATAAAGTCGCGCCACGTATTCGGCTTGGTCAGCTCCTGCCCGCCCTTGTGCCAGTCGTCGCCGTACTCGCCTCCGCCTCGCGGATGCGCTATGGCGAACACGCCGCCTTTTTCCAGCCATGCCAACAGCACCGGATTGAACTCCGGATCGATGGAGATCCCGTACGCCCCGTAGCCCCACAAGAGAGCGGGATTGCTCCCGTCCATCTTCACCGTGCGCATGTGCACAATCGACAGCGGAACCATCACGCCGTCCCAGCTCTTCGCCTTCACTTCCTCCGTCACCACATCCGCCGGATCGTCAAACGGACCCAGTGGCTGCAGCTTCGTGTCCGTAACCGCTCGCGTTTGCGGATCGAAAGAGTAGATTCGCGGAGCCTTCGCCCACGAAGTCAACACGATCAGGGCTCCGGGAATCCGTTCATCCAGGCCAGACAGGCCGGCTGCGCCTGCAAACGGAAGCTGCACTTCTTCCGGCGCTCCTCCCTGGTAGCCCAGCCGTTTTACCACTCCCAGCATCCCGTCAGTCTCCTGCACATACAGCCCGTCCTGCGCAGTTTCAATGTCCTTGATTACATGTTCACCCTCAGGCTGCACCACCTCCGCGTGTTCCATGTCGGGGTGCGAAAGGCTCGTCTTGAGAACCTTGAAATGCGGCGCGTTCTTGTGACTCAGCAGGTAGATCTCGTCGCCATCGATTGCAAAGGACGTCACATCGTCGCTTACATCGCAAATCTTTTCCCACGGCGTGTCCGGCTTTCCCACCTCATCCGTCGGCGCCTTGTAAATGGTCGCTTCGTTCAGCACGCCGTGCGCAATAAGCCCGATCGCCCACCGCGAATTGACCGTAGGAAGCACAAAGGGAATATCGGCCGCGGCAATCTCCGCCCTCGGCGAGAGCCCTAATCCGAAAGCCGGCACATCCTTGTCAGGGTCGGTCCCCACAACGTGCAGATAATCGATGCTCTTCTGCTCATAATCCGTCTCCGGCTGGCCCGGCGCCAGCTTCTGCAGCCGGTTATAGAAGAACGATCGATCGTCGGTTCGCCACACGATCGCTCCAAAGCGCGCGCGATCGATCGTCTCCGGCAACTCCTTGCCCGTGTCCACTTC
>CAZANC010000078.1:0-12960 GCA_964486495.1 uncultured Occallatibacter sp. | reverse complement strand
GCTCGCTGATGCCGCATTGGCTCACGCACCTGGGAGCGCTGGGACTTTTCCCCGTTGCCGTCGTCGATTCCTCCCCTATTCCTCTGCCTATTCCGGGTAGTACCGATCTGTTGTTGCTCTGGCTGGTGGCCCACGGTGAAGATCCATGGTTGCTTGCTGCGATAGCCATCGTCGGCAGCCTCGTGGGCGGATACGTGACCTGGAACATCGGGCGCAAGGGTGGCGAAGCGGCTATGCGCCGCTACGTGCCGGCTCGTCTGCGTGGCCGAGTCGCCAAATGGGTCGAGCGTCACAGCATTCTCGCCGTTTTTCTTCCCGCCGTGCTTCCTCCGCCCATTCCCCTCACGCCATTTGCGCTTGCCGCTGGCGCGCTCGGCGTCTCGCGTCGCCGTTTCCTTGTTGTATTCGGCGTGGCTCGCGCTCTGCGTTACTCCTTCGTTGCATGGCTCGGTGCCGTATACGGCCGCCACGCCATCCGCCTGTGGTCAACGACGCTCCAGAAGTGGTCGACTCCGCTGATTTGTGTGTTCGTTACTCTGCTCGTGGCCGGCGTTTGCTATGGGCTCTGGAAGATCAGGGACCTTCGCGAGAGGGATGCCGCTGACAAGTTTGCTATGCATAACGCGGCAGCCCGGGCTTACAAAACACGCGAGGGCACTTAGTCCTGCGTCTTACACGACAAACATCGCAATGCCCGCTGCGAACATGGCTATGGTCGTGATTGCCACAACAATCCATCCCAGGCGGGAACTCGGCTGGCCCTGCATCAGCTTCTTGTTCGCGGCGACAATGAGAATGGCTACAAGAAGAAAGGGAGCCAGCAATCCATTGATGACCGCGGTCCAGTAGAGCGCCTTGACCGGATTGATGCCGATAAAGTCCAGCGCGACACCCACCCCCGTCGACACCAGAATCAGTGCGTAAAACCACCGCGCCTGTCTCAGTTTCTTGTTCAAGCCCTGCCGCCATCCCAGCGTCTCAGCGAAGGCGTATGCGGCAGATCCCGCCAGGGTAGGGATGGCAAGAAACCCGACGCCGACAATCCCGAGTGTGAACACGGTTGTAGCGAATTTGCCTGCGAACGGCCGCAGGGCCTCGGCCGCTTGCCGGGAAGTTTCGATATTCATGATGTGGTGCCGGTTGAGGGTGATGGCGGTGGTCAAAATGATGAAGAACATGACCATGTTCGAGAAAAAAGCGCCGACGCCCACGTCGATGTTTCTTAATTCAAGCTCTTCTGGTGTAGCTCCTCTGCGCAGGGCGAGCGAACTTTGGCCTGCCGACTTCTCCTCTTCAACTTCCTCACTCGCCTGCCAGAAGAAAAGATACGGGCTGATTGTGGTGCCGAGGATCGCCACCAGCGTTGCCCACTCGTTTCTGCTATGCGGCATGGAAGGAATCAGGGTATCCCGAAGCACCTGGCCCCAGTCGGCTCCCACCACAAACGCAGTAATGGGATAAGCGAAGAGCACAAGAACCAGCAACTTCAGCACATTCGCGATCCGGTCATACTGGAGCCGAATCGTTGCCCATGAGATGAGCAGTGCGAACGCCACCACAAACCAGTGGGAATTGACGCCGGACAGCATGGAGGCTGCATCTGCCATGCCCGCCAGATCCGCCCCAATGTTAATCGTATTTGCGACGAGAAGGGCAAAGACAAACGTCAGCAGCAGCCATTTTGGAAATCGCTGCTTGAAATTCGCGGCCAATCCCTGCCCCGTCACCTTGCCGATGCGGGCGCACATCATTTGCACTGCGGCCATCAGCGGCCACGTCAGCAGTGCGGTCCATAGCAGCTTGGTTCCAAGCTGCGCGCCGGCAATGGAATACGTGGCGATGCCCGATGGGTCGTCATCGGCAGCCCCGGTGATGATCCCGGGCCCAAGCGACTTCAGCAGCGCTCGAATCCAACGAGATGGAGCTGATGTCGGCAAAAAGCAGTTTGGGTGGGTCTTCTTTTCGGATCAATCTTGACTCGACTCAGCCTTGTGACCGCCCAGGCGCCTGGGCGGCCACAAGGACAGAATCTCGCGCCAGCCGTCGCCCACGTTCTTGCGGGCTTCATTGAGGCGCGCAGCATCAGGAATCAGGCGTTCTTGCCTGGTTCCACCTTCGCCTGAGAATAACTCCAATTACGGGCGTGTGTCTTGTTGCACCCTGGTTTCCCGGTTGGATCCACGCACTATATCCTGGGCTTTCCCGAGGGTGTTTTCGGCTTTTCCCTTCACCTGCTGGGCAATGCCCTTTACCTGGAGCGGTGTATTGCCGGTCAACTTGCCCGCTTTTTGTTTGATGCTTCCGACCACTTCGTCGGTCGTACCGTTCACTCGATTGCTATTCATTGGTCCACCTCCAACCTTTTTGAGAGTAGCGGCTCAAATCATGGACGTCTGAGCAGTTTCGACCGCTTGCGTCGCAGAGAATCCGGAACGCGGCTTCGCCACTTCGGGCTGAGCGATCCGATCCATTTGGTTCCGAGAATTTATTGAGGCTGTTGGCGCAGAAGGTCGGCGAGGCCGGTAGCCAACTCTATCGCCGCCCGCGGCGCATGCGTTCGCGGTCGCGAACCGGCTCTTCGGGAACGCGCAAGGCCCACAGAAAAATAAACAGGATCAACAACATTTGCAGGATCGTCATTGCGTCCTCTCATATCTGCTTCAGGATCGAGTAAGTTCACTACACTCGGTTCATTTGAGTATCGGCCTGCCTCTTTGCTCTCGCTTTCCAACGATGAGCCTCGGAGCGCGAGTTGTCTGATCGGGCAAAGCGCGGTGTCGCGGAGAAGCGCTCGTGTTGAAACGGCATCAAAAATATCAGATCGTCCGCCTGAAAGATTGCGTAACGAACCGGGCTTCCGCAATAGAGGCAATCTGTTTTGCTTACTGAATGGACCGTGCCGCTCAGGACCTGGGGGAAAGTTCCCAGACACTCCGGGCATTCAATCGACGCGTAACCCTCCCCGGCGGCGTTGCGCTGGTATCTCGCGATCCACACTGGCGAGGGCGCATCACCAGGCTGCTGCGCCCCTCGCTTCGGCTGGGGGAGGGATGTCATCATCTCTAACAAACCAGGGGTGTCGCGGCCTTCTTGAAAGATGGCATCTGCAGCAACGCCGGAATGGATTTTGTCTCGGGAAAACGAACCGCTCATGGCAATGATCCGAGTTTGCGGGAATCCGCGAAGATGGGTACCAAGGCGAGTGTCCCATGCAAGGAATCGCAAGACTGGTCAATTTTGCACAGGGTCTGCGGAGGAAGCGCTCGCTGGTGTTACTCCTCGGGGGGCGCCGGACATGGACGTTTCTTGGGCGTCGCCCTCGGGCAGTTGATCGTGCAGAACTACGTTCAGCAGTGACTTGTGGACGCGAATGCGCCCGTCGTAATCGATAAAACCGAGCTTGCGAAAACGATTCATGAAGAAACTGACCCGGGAGCGGGTGGTGCCGACCATTTCCGCCAGGGTCTCCTGCGAAATCCTGGGAAGCAATGACCCCGGTTCGCCCGGCTGGCCAAATTCCGCCATCAAAAGGAGAATCCTGGCCAGGCGTTTTTCGCTGGAGTTGAAAAGCTGATCGACAAGATCGGCCTGGATGCGCATGCTGCGGGTCAACAGGAATTTCAAGAACAAGTCAGAGAAGTCTCGCTCCTCGTGCATCACGCGGATCATCTCTTCCCGGCTTATCTTGAGCGCTGTGCAGGCGGAGGTTGCGGTGGCCGTGGACAAGCGCAGCCCAGGTGTCGCGGACAGCGCGCCTTCACCCACGAAGTCGCCTTCGGAGAGAATCGCAATGGTTGCTTCTTTGCCCGCCTTCGAGACGACCGTGATCTTTGCCCGGCCCGTTTGAAGATAGAAGACAGAATCGGCCGGGTCTCCCTGCGAAAAGAAGGTCTGCTTGGGTTCCATTCGGACGATTTTTCGCCCCAGCCCGGCGCTCATCAGAAAGGCCGCCGTATCAAATAGCGATTTTTCGAATTCAACCATCCAAGGAGCCTCCCTTCAGATGCAGCGAATAGCCCGAAATTTCGTGGGGAAAATGCTGCTCCATCGCGCTTCAATCTGCATCCCTTCGCGCGAGCAGCCAGAAAAAGGAACAGGAATCGAGGGACCATGAATCAGTAAGCTGCTCATTCAAAATAACATCGGCAGCGATCCCCGCACTGTACGGCCCCAGCGGAACTCTAGCACAAGGCTGCACCCTCAGGCCCAGGCGAATCTGTTCAATTTTGCTCACTTTTCTCGGGAATTTTCAAGACCCGCGGCGGGCTTCCGGAGCTGGAACGTCAAGCAAAGGCTGGCGCCGTTGAGAACGGCGGAGGGCTTGCACGAGGGCCCACGGCACCTACTTGCGAAATTACGGAGTCCACCCCCAAAAACGTCTCCCGCGGCTTCGCCCCCAACAGCATCGCCCCCGCAGCATCGACCGTCCGGCATTCAAAGGGGAGAGTCCAATTGCTCAGACATTGCTCGTTAGCGCCTCTAGAGTGAGGGTACCTTGTGCGCCTTAGTGCGCAATATGAAGGTGACGCTGCGCATGGGTAGAAAAGGTGAGATTTATGAAGAAATTCGTGACGTTAGTAGCATTGGTCGGTCTGGGCGTGGCAACCACTGCCTGGGCGGCGGAAACTCCCGAAGATGTGCAGAACCGGCTCGACAATGCAACGTTGGTGCTGCACCAGATTATGGCCGCGCCGGATAATGGCATTCCGCAAGAGGTGCTGGAGCATGCCAAGTGCATTGCCGTCGTGCCGCACATGATCAGCGGCGGCTTGGTCTTTGGCGCGGAGAACGGCAGGGGCGTAGCCACCTGTCGGACTGGGGATGGATGGAGCGCTCCGGCGTTCTTTGCCATTACTGGCGGAAGCTGGGGATTGCAGATCGGCGTCGAAGGCGTGGATCTGGTCATGGTCTTCCAGGGCGACAAAGGAATGCTGCGAATGGAAGACGCCAAATTCCAGCTTGGAGCTGATGCCTCCGCGGCAGCCGGGCCGGTGGGGCGCCATGCCACTGCTGATACCGACTGGAAGCTGAATACCGAAATCCTGACCTACTCGCGTGCCAAAGGCCTGTTTGCCGGACTCACGCTCACCGGGGCCGATGTTCGCCGGGACAACGACTCCATGGATGTTTTCTACGGCCCTGGCATCTCCACACACAGCGTTCTGCGCGGCGAAGTGGCGACGCCTGCATCGGCAAGCCGTTTTATCGATGCCGTCAGGGACGCCAAGGCTCAGGCAATTGCATCAAACTAATTGTTGTTTGTGAACCCGTTGTTTGCGCCTGGGCCGGGTTTCCCGTCTCAGGCGTGACCAATTGTGAGAGGAGTATTGAATATGCTTTGGGCAATTTTCGTGATCGTTCTGGTTTTATGGCTTCTGGGCTTCAGCTTTCACATAGCCGGTAGCATGATTCACCTTTTACTGGTGGTCGCGTTGATCATCCTGGTCTTCAACCTGGTCTCCGGGCGCCGTAGCGCCTTATAAGGCAGCCTCGGCCTCGGCCCCGCGGAAGACTGGTCGGCGCCGGCGCACAAGGGGTCTCCAGCCTGAGAAGTTCGACTTTCCCCGGGGGAGTGAATCCCTCTGTTGAATCTTCCACCCCAGTCGCAGAGCAATCTGTGCCGGAAGAAGTGCGCCTTGAGCGCAGTTGCTTCTGCATGCGACGCGCTGGAACCAGGTCTCTGACCGCTCGATCAAGTACCAACTTGGGTGCCCCATCCTTGCTGCGCTTTTGCCTTTGCCGCAAGGGTGGGAAGCACGAAATCTAGTGCTCAGAGAACTAATCGCAGAGCCAAGCCTGTGCACGCTCGCCGGCCGCCCTTCTCCCCCGAGAAATGGCCGATGAATGCGCTGCTGGTCTACCCAGAATTTACTGAGATATTTTGGAGCTTCAAAGACGCCTCGCGGTCTTAGGCAAGCATGCCGCGCGCCCTCCGCTGGGCCAGATGACGGTGGCGGCGCTGGCTGCCGCGAGCGTGGAAGAAGCGGCTCCTGGACACCAACTTCCGGGACACCAACCCCAGGGACACCGACCCCTGCGACACCCACTTGAACCGGCCGCGGGACTACCGCCGCTTCATCGGCAACCAGGCGCGCGCCAGGGAATTGCGCGTGGCGCCGGCCGAATGGCGCGGCCATGTCCGTGGCAATCATGGGCTATCACTTTCAGGTGATGGCACAGAAACTGTCGAAGGTGACCAACTCAACCACACAGCCTACAGGCAACACCTCTGCCGTGAAACGCGGCACACGGATCCTCTGGCATTCGTTCACTGAGCACATGGCGCGAAGCCGCTTCCACACGGCGCCCATCCAAGCACGATGCGACCGGCGATGCCTCAGCAAAAGCAAAGCGGCGGAGCTGGTATGCTCCGCCGCTTGTTGTGTCACTCGCCGCCTGATTTAGCGGCTATGGGTTAGCGCCGATTGCCGCCACCACCGCCTTGATGTCCACCACCGCCGCCGCCGCCACCGCGAGATCCACCACCGCCACCACCGCTTGGAGCTGCGTGCGAGACGGGAGCACGGGAAGGTGCGGCTTGCGATTGGCGCGGAGCATTATTCCGTGCCACAGTGCCTCCGCTGGGTCGCGATCCGTTCGAACGAGAAACGGGAGCGCTGCCTCGGGCTTGGCCGCCGCTGGAGCGATAGGACGCGGGACCAGGTCCGCCGCGATAGCTTCCTCCGCCCTCGCTCACAAAGCGATGGCCGCCCCAGCCGTGGCTGTAGCCCCATCCACCCCATGGGCCCATTCCCAGGAAGATGCCGTTGTAGAAGTAGCCCGGCCCGTAATAGCCGTAGGGCGCGCAGGCATACGGCGCATAGCCGTAGTAGCCGTACGCACAGCTTGGCTGCACGCCGATGTCGATCATAAGCTGCGCTTGAGCCGCTGGCGCCAGGGCCAGGCCGGCAAGCAGTGCCGTTGTACCGAATAGAACTCTGATTCCGCGCATGTGAGACCCCCTTAAGGTGTCTGCCGATCGGGTGGGATGCTCTGGCGCCGTTAAGATCAACCCGGCAACAGCAGCCTACATAAGGGGTTGTGTCATTCCGTGAATTCCCGTTGATTGAGCGGGGCCATCACCTGTCTACCCTTACATCTTCAATCTAGTCACGGCAATCGCACGTGTCTGAGCAATAGGAATCACGCGCCAGGAATCCAGCGCCAAAAATCACGCACATTGACCGATTGCGACTGCGCCCGCCGATGAGTATCCAACGTCGCGCGGCACTCGCCGTCGATTGTGTGTAAAACTGCTCAGTTTGTTTCTGGCGCGGCGTAGAAGACTCCGAATGTAAGAGTCATGGAATCCCGCGAGAATCAGGAGAAGACAATGACAGAGAGCAACGAGTCGCACCTGGCAGAACTCCACACCCAGGCGGCTTACGCACATGCAGCCGCTGCCCACGTGCATAGCACCGGCGATCACGCGTCCGCCCAGGAGCTTGCCCGGAAGGCTCTGGGATACTCCGTGGAAGCCCTTAAGCACACGGAAGAGATCGCTCAGAGCGCGCCGCGAACCATGAAGGTTTAGTCCGCATGCTCATACGTGAATCGTCCGGCGAGAGACGCTCGGCGCAATCGAAATGGTAGTTACAACCCGGGGATGCCCGGAGCGAAGGGGGATGCAAGATGCTGATCATTCTCATTATTGTTCTGTTGCTGGTTTTCGGCGGGGGCGGAGGATACTTCGGCTACAGCAGGTGGGGCACGGGCGGAGGCGCCGGCATTGGGCTCGGCACAGTTCTTGTGATCTTGCTGGTGTGCTACCTGTTGGGAGCGTTCCGATAGATCGGTCTGCGGCGGGCCTGGTTCGCCGCCGGGAGATTGGCTTGCGTCACCGAAATCACTGGGCACATGCGTGGGGTTGAGATATGAAGCCACTCCGCGGGGGAAAGAGATGTCTATCGCAATCAGCTATGCTCTCACTCTGATCGGCTGGCAGGGTTTCAGGTCATTCCTCGGCGACTTCGTTGGCAGTGGCGCTGTTTGGTTGTTGATTGGGTTTTTATCGGCCATCGTGGTGCTTTCCGCACTTGCGACGCAGGCGGCGCTGGTTTTACATGCGCCACATCGACAACAGTCCCGCACCAGATGGCCCGTAAGCCTCTCCGGATCTACGATCCCAGAATCGTCAGGCCAGGCAAGCCCAATTGGCTCCGGTACTCCCACATAAAGCAGACCTGTGCGGAATCGCCAGATGCTATGCCTAAGCAATGGCAGAGCTCACAGAGCGCGGTCAACGGCTGCCACGCGCTATCTATCATTAGGCGACGCGACCGAGCTCATCGGCTTTCGATCTCATAGTGCCCGGCGGTCTGCAGCACGAACGTCGCACGTTTGCCATTTTCCTCTGGAATACTGGTCTCCGGCTTGCCATTCACCAGAACCTGCACGTCGGGAGCACCGACTGGTACCGAGACGTGCGCTTCGGTACCCGGCGGAAGATCGATGGTGGTTAAGTACCCTTTGGTTTTCCGGATGCCAACGGACAGGATTCCCCGAGGCGTAGGCTCCGCGCCGTTCGCCCACTGTAAGTCGATCAGGTCGGGACGGATGTTCACAGTGGAAAAGCCGGGACCGGTGGCTTCGATGCCGATGATCTGCTCCATCAGCCACGGAGTAATACCGCTGGACCAGCCATGTGCGAGGCTGACGCGATATCCGGACATGTTGTCAGCTTGCAAAGAAGCGTGAAAGTCTACGCCTTTGTACCAGGAAGGATCGTAACCCTCCCAGAAGCTGGTTGCGCCTTCGTCCAGCATCCCGCCCCAGTACTGACGGATCCAGTCAAGCGCCGCCTGGCGGTGATCCATCTTCGCCATGGCGCTGATGACGTAATAGTTATAGTAGGGAGTAATAATAAGCGCGTTGTATTTGATATGACCGACGCTGGAGAGAGAATTGCGCCAGATCGCTGGATATTGCGATGGATTGGCGACGCCCGAAAGCACGGCGTAGGCATTGGTCTGCCACCGATCGCCAAACGAACCGGAGGAATCGAGCAAATTCTGCTGCGCTGCGGCCTTGATGGCATCGGCGCGCTCCTGGATGCGGGCGGCATTGGTATCGTCGTGCATCTGGCGGAGCAGCCACGCGCCATCGGCAAAGGCGGCATAGAATTCGAACTGTGTCCCCATGCGGGCCTGGGCATCGTCGCCATTGAGCTCCGGCGACCAGTCAACGAATGGCCACGCATGATTGGTATCGGCATAGAGATTATGCTCGTCGAGCTCGGTTTCCATGTAGTCGAGTAACTGGACCAGACGACCGTGTGTTGACTCGAGCTGCTCCACAGAGCCGCGATGACGAAAATATTCTGCCTCTCCGATAACCCAGAAGGCGGAGTAGCCCGGGATGCCATTTACATCCTTGCGGATCGGAGCGGTGCCTAACAATCGATTGAGGGTGTCGTCCATGAGGAAACCGTCGCCGAAGACGTCCTCGATTGTGCGCCCGCTGACATCGAGGTCGCCCATCCAGCGGCCGCGGTCGCGCTTGGGGGCGTCCCAGATGTCGTCCTGCATGCAGAGATGAGCCGTGTAAGCGCCAATCGCCCACATCTGATTCAGGCTCGGATCCGACGAGGAGAAGGAGCCTGTATAAGTGACCGGATAGGCGATGCCATCGAGCTGGATGGACTTATATCGGGTATCCCTGCCTCCCGTGAAGTGGACGAGAGCATAGCGGAACGCGCTCTTCGGCCCATAGGCCGTGCCGTGTGGTGCGACGTGGATCGGATCGATACCGAGATATGGATCGCGGAGAGCCTCCATTTCCGACTCGCCATATTGCACTGTCACATCGCTGGGCTGGCTGGAATCGGACTGCAACTCGATGCGTCCTGTAACCTCGCGGCCGAAGTCAAGAAGGATCTGCGGGGCGTCGTAGAGGCTCACCTCCTCCGTTGGCAGCTCCACGCTGAATTCGGAGCCGGACGACGAACTGCCAGTGAGCGAGTCGGGGTTATGCACCTTGCCAAGCCCGTCATAAACATGATCGACGTGCATCGCGCCGAGATGAAACTGCGCAAGGAAAGGCGAGATACCGTCGTAGCCGGGCCACGCATACATACCGGCATCGGCGTTCCACTGAAAGAATTCGATGGAGCTTTCGATTCCGCCAAGGCTGTCCGCGGCCGGCCAACCGCTGTCGTCGAGGTTCGGGCTGGACCAGTCGGCGGGAGCCTTGAGCGTAGCCTTCCAGGAATCGTCAGTGATGAGCAAGGGTGCATCCATCGCTCCGGGAACGGCGGGTACGATCTTGACGGCGAGCACCGCACCGCGGGTGAGCTGGATGCTCAGGCGATTGTCAGCGCCGCTGCCGATACCGGGGCCGCGTACGGCCTCGATTGCCAAAACGTTCGAGCCGGCCTTAATGGCTCTGGAGACATCGCAGGAATAGACACGGATGCCCATGGGAAAATCCAGATTGGTCGTGAAGGAGTCGACTATCTGTCCGTTGAGGAAGATTGTCGCTGAACGCGGTCCGGCAATATATAAGGTCGCGTTTTGCGGTACGGAACTTAGCGTGAAAGTCTTGCGGAAGTAGTGTGGCTCCAGGTCCTTGTCGCCGCTGGAGAACCATCCCGCAGCGGCTACGGCATTGCTGGGAACCGCGTCGGCCTTGGTCCAGATGAATTGCGCCGGAAGGGGTTGGTGGAGCGCAGATTCGGCAGTCAGTGCGCCGGGGCTGCGGGTCGGATCAAGATCCTGATTGGGGATCTTCGCAGGACCATTGGCAGGATCTCCCATCTGAGGCAGTGCCTGGAGGAATCCGGAAGCGAGGAATGTGAGGCAAAGCAAGGCTACTAGATGACGCATGAGTGCGCCTCCTCCTGGATGAAATTCGTGGGCCGCCTGCGGGACATCCGGCACCACACCTATGGGCGCAGGCTGCCCGGTGTGAGCAGTTAGCGTGACGGTTATCGCTGATCGTGGATGCATATTCCTGGCTATCGCGGGCCTCTTGTAGTCGATACTTTTGCTGTCGCACCTACAGCATTTCAAGGGCAAGAAGATTCCGAGTTGTTTATCCCTTGTGACTCAGCCCTAAGGTTGTGCCCCTGGCCGATGGATCGAATATTTGCGGGCATGTCCAATACTCAATCCCCAACCAGAACTTCGACAAGCAATTTGTCGCAGGGGTCGATTACAACATCAGTTCAAACGGCCACCTCTATGGACGTTACATGTTGGATAGTTATCAGCTAGCATACTGGACATAAGACGCAGGCTGACTGTTTCGTCAGCCATTTTTCTTGAAGGAAGTGCAAGTCCATGTTCAGTTCAATTTTGCGGCGGCTTTCAATCCTTGCCATTGGTTTCTTTTTGGCTTTATCCGTCTTGTCTCTTGCGGCTCAATCGCAACAGGCTCCGCCTCGAATCATTGCCGTAAATCTCAAGGACACGACGGGGCCGGTGGATCGCTTCTTTGATCTGTCGGTGGGGTCCGATTATCCGGGCACGCTGATTCGCGACGACAGCCAGGCGCAACTCAAGACGGCTGTGGACGAGCTTGGCTTTCGCTACATCCGGTTCCACGCGATTTTTCACGACGTGTTAGGAACAGTGCGAATCGAAGATGGCAAGACCGTCTACAACTGGTCAAAGATCGACGAGCTTTATGACGATTTGCTCGCCCGGCACATCAGGCCGTTTGTTGAGCTTGGCTTCACTCCGAAGGCGCTTGCCACGTCGGAGAACAGCATATTTTACTGGAAGGGAAACACATCGCATCCGAAACCGGAAGGTTGGCGGGACCTCATCGACGCTTTCATCCGGCACATCGAAGCGCGGTACGGAAAGGATGAAGTCCGCACATGGTATTTCGAGGTGTGGAACGAACCCAACCTCTCTGGATTCTGGGAAGGTGCCGACCAGAAGGCATACTTCGAGCTCTACGATCTGACCGCGACGACGATCAAGTCCGTTGACCCTGCTTTGCGGGTAGGCGGACCAAGCACCGCCGGAGCGGCCTGGGTCCCCGAGTTCCTGGCCCACGTCAAGCAAAGCGGCGCAGGCGTCGACTTCGTTACCACGCACACGTATGGCGTTCTAGGGGGCTTTCTCGATGAAAACGGAGAGAAAGACACAAAGCTCGATCCATCGCCGGACGCGATCATCGGAGATGTGCGGCACGTCCGCGAGCAGATTTCGGCTTCACCGTTTCCAGAGCTTCCTCTGTACTTTACCGAGTGGAGTACAAGTTATACCCCGCGCGATTCCGTGCACGATTCCTACATCAGCGCGCCTTACATCCTGACGAAGCTCAAAGCCAGCCAGGGATTGGCGCAGGGCATGAGCTACTGGACCTACACCGATCTGTTCGAAGAACCTGGACCTCCAACGGCGCCGTTTCAAGGGGGATTCGGACTCCTCAATCCTCAAGGCATTCGTAAGCCAGCGTACTTCGCTTACAAGTATCTTCACGCACTGCAGGGAAGCACTCTCGCCGCGAGCGATCCTCAGGCGATGCTGGCTACGCAAGATGGAAACTTGGCCGCTGTCATCTGGGATTTCGAGCAGCCGGACCAGAAGGTGAGCAACCGCTCTTTTTATACAAAGGTGATTCCCTCTCACCCCGCGGCGTCAGTGCAATTGCGGGTGACGCATCTTGCTCCAAATGCCGCTTACGAACTAGAGGTGCATCGGACCGGATTTCATTCGAACGATGCCTATACGGCTTATCTTGAGATGGGTTCTCCCAGCGAACTGACCGCCGCACAGATTGCACAGCTGAACGAGTTGACGCGGGATCTTCCAGAGACCCACAAGGCCGTGCGAAGCGGCTCTGACGGCACGATTGAAGTTTTGATCCCAATGAACAGCAATGACATTGTGCTCGCCAATCTGCACCGCAACTAGGGTTGGGAGCCCGATGCATAATATGCAAGATGACTGGCCGTCCAGGTAAGCAAATGAATTTCCTCCGCGTGGAAGAAGGCCCTTATGAAGACGG
>CAZANC010000077.1:0-13182 GCA_964486495.1 uncultured Occallatibacter sp. | reverse complement strand
TCGGGATCACTGAGAAGCTGACCGAAGCGCAGCACGAACACCACGACCTGGTTGTCTCGACGAGTCACGCGCACCTGGATCATGATTCCTGCCTCGAAGTGCTGATCGTCCACGGCAAGGCCGGACGCGTGCAGCAGTTTGCAGACCTGATCATCGGCCTGAAGGGCGTGCAGCACGGCCGCCTCGTGATGAGCGTGCCCACCCATGCGCTCGATTCAAAGCACGGCCACTCGCACGAGCATACGCACAGCGACTGAGCGCCGTTCGCGCCGATCGAACCCTATTGCTCGCGCTTGATTCCAAAGTGATAAGTCAGATTCCCGCTGGCGTAAGAAGGAATCCTCACTCCCATAACCTCGCTGACAGGATTGGCGATAACCAGGCCATTACTGCCGAGGCCGGCGAGTCCCGGCCCGTAAACGCCGGCGGCGGCGAAGCTCTCCACGGTCTGCCCCGTCCAGCCGCTCGCGATCATCGCACTTACGCCAACGTCGACCCGGCCGTCAAAGAACGGCCGCGACGCCGCGAAGCGGAACTCCTTGTTCGGAATGCCAAGGCAATAGTAGTTCAGCGCATTCGGATCGCCGCTTAAGTAGCTGTTCTCGTTGCAGCCGTTGCCGACGACTTTTCTGCCCACGTATTCGAACTCGCCCTTCGCCTGCAAATGGAAGGGTAGCTTCTGGTAGGTCCCGATCAAGTCGCCGATCAACCGCGGCGCCTCCGGCACGATGGAGTACGACGTCCCCACGAGCCGCGCGTCCGCCTGTTCGAACGTGGCTTCGAGCGATCCATATGCAAGGGTCTGCCGCACCGTCGCTGCCAGGAATCGAATGCGTCCCGGTCCCAAGTCGTACTGCAGCCCCTGGTCCGGATCGATCTTGCCGTGCTCCGCACTTTGCGTCTCATGCCCCAGCGTAAGCTTCACGTCAGTTTTATCAAATGTTTTGCTCACTACCAGTTGATACGACCGCGCGGTTTCGACAGGATCGACAGCGGTTGGGCCGTTCAAAGCCGTGCCCTCTCGCGGATCTTCGGTGAAGAACGACTTGCCGAAGCTGACGGAAATCAGCGGCACGAGCCACGATGGATTGGGAACAAACGCCAAAGTCGCCTTGGGAGAATTCAGCCCCACCAGTTTGCTCCAGGAGCTCGATAACGTGATCAGATCCTGGTTGTCGATGAAGATTTCGTCGCGCCGCCAACCCGCGTAGTAGTTAAAGTGACTGCCCAACTCACCCTGCGCGGCAATATAAGGCGTCACCGGCGAGATGGTTACGTTGTTGCTGTCGATCTTCACAAAAGGTCCGTAAGAATCGGGTGCGGTGGGATCGAAAAAATTGTAATGGTCCAGATCGTCGCGCCGCGGAGCCTCACGTTCGTAATCGGTCCCAGCCAGCAGCGTAAATGCCTTCGAGATCTTGTTTATATATGCACTGCTCGCGCCGCCCACTGTTCGGAACTCGCTTTGCCGGATCAGCCCCAGACCGAAGTCCGAAAACAGAGAGAGATTGTAGGTGCGAAAGAACCCCGAGAGCTGAACTTCCTGATTTTCGTCGAGCTTCCAATTGTCGTTCAGCGCTGCGAGCGCTGTGTGCGTCTGGTCTTTCTGCCGTGGGTCGATCGTATCCGGATATTCCATCCATCCCGCGGCCGCATCCACGGCATTAAACCCGAAGATCGGCCTCAATCCGGCCACGTAGCCGTAGCCAAGGTACCCGATTCCAAGCAGCGCAAACGTGTGGCCGCCCGCATGGACGACGCGACCACCATTGAATTTGAATTGCTTGCGGTGTTCCAGCCGGTTGAGGAACCCATTGCCGTACGAACCCTCCATCGCTGCCCACGAATTTTTCGATGGGCTCATGCCGGCCGTTGCCGTAAGGTCGCGCGAGTCGCCCGTGAGCGTGAAGGACGGAGCCAGGTGCGCGCGCAGCCCGTAGATTGCAGCAAGGTTCAGCGCATGATTGCCCTCGCGCACGTTGTAGGCGCCGCCGTCCACTTGCACGCTTTCAATCGCGTCCGCAATGTATATGTTCGGATCGGCGTATCCGTTGCCGTGCGCATTCGCCGAGAGATTGTTCGGCATTAGGTAACTGCCCACCTGGACATACTGCGCGATCGGCTCGCCATGGTCGCCGGCAACTCCCGGCGCAAAATACTGCGGCGCCTTGATGCCGCCCGACGCTGTTTCAATCGGATAGCCGGGAATCGAAATCGGCGCGCCCGGCCGTCCCGGATTCGCGTCCATCAGGTCCCCCGTCGCGAAAACTTTCACCGAAGGATCGGGCGACATCACATCGTCGCCTGTCACATCGGCCGTGACTACCACCGTCTGCGAGACCACCGCCTCCAACTGGATCTGGAAGTCGCTGCCTCCGGCCGCCACGACAACGCTCTTCTCCAACGGCTGGCACTTCGCCGCGATCACGCTCAGCTCGTATGTACCCGGCGCAACCGTCATCAACACAAACCGGCCCGCGGCGTCGCTCACCGCCTGCTGCGTACTCGCGCTCACCGCGGTCAAACGCACCACGGCTCCTGCAATCGCCTGGCCTGCACGGTCGGCCACGTTGCCCGAAACAGCAACGCCATCTGCGGCAGTTGCTCGCGCCAGAAATCCAGCCAGCAGCGCCAGGACGCAGAGCTTCCGGATTCTCGTCTTGCAATCGTGCATATGTGCAACTTATTTGCGGGCTCGCATCGCTGCCTGTGCGCTTCGTCACACGTTTTCGATAATCGTGCTACTCCATTGCCTGAATTGGACATACAACCGGGTTCGCGGACGATTCAACTTGAATTTCAGGGTTTGCGCGACGTTTTTTGAGGAGTTCGGCGCCGCCCCACAGTGGCCTTTCCCAACGCCGGCAAAGTGCCGCGTGGAAAGCCTGTCGACCGGCGCACCACAAGACGTGTCGCGACCGACCATTCCTTTTGCGTGGAGTGGGGGTGGTGCGGCTCAATGCCGGCGCGCAACGCCTGCACAGCGGCAGTGGCAAGTTCCTTGCACGACATCTGCACTGTGGTCAACGGAGGCAACATGAACTGAGCCAGGTGGATGTCGTCGAATCCCAACGGAAATGTCCGCCGGAACCTTGAGAGTGGTTTCGTCAAGTGCGTGCAGAACGCCGATCGCGGTCATGTCGTTGGAGCAAATGACCGCCGTGGGCAGCTCGGCTAGAGCGATCAGCCTCTCCATGGCCGCCTTGCCTCCTTCCATCTTGTGATCGCCTTCGACGATATAGACGCCGGGCACGGCGAGTCCGAGCTCGGTCATTGATTTGCAGAATGCATCGCGGCGAGTGACGGCGGTGTGCATCCGGAGCGGCCCGCTGACAAAAGCGATGCGACGATGGCCGAGCGCCGCCAAATGCTGCACGGCCTCGCGAATCCCCTCGCCATAGTTCACTTTCAGCACGCGAACGTTGGGCGATTTCGGTCCCGCATCGGCAAAGACCAGCGGAAACTCGTGTCCCACCAGCTTGTGCACCTGCTCTTCTTCAATGCCGAAGGTCATCACGGCTATGCCGTCCACGCCTCGCTGCAGCATACGGCGAATCAGCGCCTCGGTCCGCTCCGGATCGTTGCTGGTCGAGCCGATCATGACTTCGTAGCCCTGCGCTACGGCCAGGTTCTCGAACTCCTGCACCAGTTCCGGAAAAAACGGGTTGGTGATCTCAGAAACGATGAGGCCAAGGATGCGGCTTCGCCCTGACACCAGCGCTCTTGCCTGCGTATTGGGCACGTAGCCGGCCTCTTCCACGGCCTTCCAAACCCGATTGGCCAGAATTGGATCCACTGTGGGGATGCGGTTGACGACGCGCGACACCGTGGCAATGGAGACGCGGGCGCGTTTGGCCACGTCGTGAATGTTTGCGGAGGAGCGGCGGCGATTTCGTTGAGCCTTACCGGTTCGTCTCATGGGCGAAGACGATTGTACGCTTTTCCGGGTTTTTCTCAGGAGAGGCGGGGTGAAAAAGCACGCCTGGATTCGGCATTCTGGAGCTCTTGGGCGCTCGAGTTACGCCTCTCGAAGGCAGGAAACAGGCGGGTTCAGGCAAACGCTTACTTGGCGCGCGGTTACGCCAATCACTTTGCTTACAGGTTCGGGCTACGGATGGTTTTGCGCTCCGGCAATGACATCGAGCCCATGACGCAACAAGGCCAGAATCGCTTCCAGGCTCTCCTCGGCGCCGCGCCGGCTGCCCGGCAGGTTCACGATCAGCGTACTCGCCCGCAGTCCCGCTACGCCGCGCGAAAGCCGCGCGTAGGGATTGCTCTCCGCTCCCTTCGTGCGCATCGCCTCAGCCAGCCCTGGCGCTTCGCGATCGATCACGCGCCGCGTCGCCTCCGGCGTTCGGTCGCGCGGGCCCAGGCCGGTGCCGCCCACGGTCAGCACCAGTTCTGCATTCGCCCCCACCAACGCTTCGAGCGACGCTGCGATCGCGTCCTCATCGTCTTTCATCAGCGCCGTTCGAATCTCCGCCTGCGGCCACTCGCGGGTGAGCAGCGCGGCCACGGCGGGACCCGCAGTGTCGGCCATCAGCCCTTGCGAGCAGCGGTCAGAGATGGTGAGCACGGCAAACAGCATGAGGCGATTGTAAGCGTTCATTCTCCGGCGGCAGCGGGACTATCCGCACGCCTCTTCCCACACGCGGAGGAGCAGCATTCCCGTGTCGTGGCGAAAGGCCACCCACAACAAGTTATCAGTGCGCGGCCGCATGCGCAGTCCGTCCGCGGCCACCGAGGATTCAGGCACGTCCATGGAGCAGGGCCGCGGCAGCGATGTCTTGATCACTCCCCCAAGCATGTTGGCAATCTCCCGAATAGCGTCGAGCGCGTCTGCCTCGGTGACTGTTTCTACGGGCTGCATCAGCATGGCTGCGGTGGCTGCCTGGGCTAATCCCTCGGCCAGGCGTACCTCAATGCGTCCTTTCCACATTCCGGAGAGACTCACGCTGCCGATCAGGTGCCCCGGCCCTACACAGAACTCCTCCGAGCTCGCCACCGGCTCCAGCCGCATGGCAATCATCGGCTCCCAGAACTGGGCGTTGGCCTTTACCAGAGATGCCTCGTCGAGCTCAGCCCGCATGAGACAGTCCTCACCTTTTCGAGCCCGCTCATTGCGAGCCTTAGAACTTTCTATCGGGTCATTCCTTCACAACGATGAGGCCTGGGCCGGGCGAGCCTTCGAAGGTAATTGGAAGCCTGTTTTTGGGACCATTGGGCGGCAAGAAGGTGATCCAAATCACCTTCTCCGGTGCGCTCTGGCACATCACGGCCCTTTACTCAGTGACACGCTTTCGGGTATGAGGTGTTCCCCATGCGGGTTTCCGATTTGGGCCGCTGGACGCATCCAGCCACGATTCTTGTCGCGACCGATTTAAGCGATCTGGACCATCTCATGCCGTTTGCCCTGGAACAGGCGGGTGAAACCGGGGCGCACCTGATTCTTCTGCATGCTCTTCCTCCGTCAGCGGTCTTCGGTGCCGATGCCTCGGGAATGCCGTACTTCGATAAAGGCAGCGCCCTCGAAACAGCGCACGAAATGCTGCGGCCATGGTGTGAAGTGGCCGCTCGCCGCGGCATCCGTTGCGACGCGCTGGTGCGCGAGGGCCACCCCACACAGCAGATTGCAGCCGCCGTCGGTCAATTCAAAGCCGACCGTGTGCTGCTCGGGACACGGAGCCGGAGCAAGATCGGCAAGCTGCTCCTTGGCTCTGTTGCAGAGCAAGTGCTGCGCTCGGTCTACCTCCCGGTCATGACCGTGGGACCCGAGGCTCATCTCCCGGTGGCCAGAAATGGAGAACGCGTCGTCCTCCACGCCACCTCACTCAGAGAGACCTCTCGCCCGAGCGCAGCGCTTGCCTGCCAGATAGCAGCCACCCAGAATGCAAAGCTGGTCTTGCTCCACGTGCTTCCGCCCATCGAAGTGATGGAGCGCAGACACATGCCCACCGGGCTGGATTCGTCGGCCATGGTCGAGTTGCGCATCCTGGCTGAGGAAACTGGCACTCGTTGCTGCTCCTCCGTCGAGCCTGTCGTCCTTCATGGCAATCCATCCATCGAGATTCTGGCTCTGGCTTCGGAGCGGCGCGCCGGCCTGATCGTTCTCGGCGCCACGCACCGCCTGGCCCTGGAAAACCTGACCCGCGACCGCACCGTCTATCGCGTGCTCGCCCACGCGCGCTGCCCCGTACTCACGCTGCGAGAACCGCAGGCCCTTCCTGAAGAGTCACTGTCCAGTACGGCAGCGGCCCATCAATGAGGCGCGAAAAGCCATCTAACTCGAGCCGCCTTGCGCGTTGACTGTTTTGCTGGTCGAGCAGGATCAGGCGAAAGTCTTCAGACGCTTCAGGCACTTGTCCTGTAGGTAGTGCAGCTGGCGAAGACGGGCCAGCCCCGCGGGATTTGGGCCGTCGGCCTGGGATGCGAAGATGTCCGCGGCCAATTCGTGAACCTGCCGATGCAGACTCTCAATCGCCAGGATTGCCGAATCCGTGCCGTGAGACGACCGCTTTTCGCCCTCGAGCCACATCCCCACGCGGCATTGACCGGGATCGAGCGGCGGTGGAACGGCGCGCTTGCCTTGCAGGCAGGCTTCCAGAGCTCCCAGCCAGGCGCGGTGCTCCACGGTGGCAAGCAGCACCGGCCGGTTGTCCGCGCGAACCACAGGCACTTCGGCCCAGCGGGGATCGGGACGCCACGCGGCTGCCCACGACCGGAATTCGCGCGCGGGCATTGAAGCCGCAATGCCGAATCCCTGGGCAAGATCGCAACCCATTTGCAGCAGCATTAAGCCGTGTTCCGCTGTCTCCACTCCCTCCGCGATCACCTGTCTGTTGAACGCCGCCGCCAGCCCCAACACACCCTCCAAAATCGTCAGGTTCTCCGGTTCTTCCAGCATGTCACGCACAAAGCTCTGGTCGATCTTCAGCACGTTAGCGGGCAGACGCTTCAAATAGGTCAGCGAGGAATATCCTGTTCCAAAATCGTCGAGGCCGATCGATACGCCGATTTCCCGGCAGGCCGCCAGGACCTGCGAGGTTTGCACCACGTCCTGCATCGCGCTGGTTTCCACCACTTCCAGTTCCAGGTCCGACGGCTTCACTTGCGGGTGCGCCGCAAGCCGGACGCGCAGGCGATCGGCGAAATCCGGTTGCTGCAGCTCGATTGCGCTGAGGTTCACGCTCACGGGCAAGTGGAAGCCCTCCGCCTGCCACGATTCCATCTGCGCTAGCGCGCTCTCCATCACCCATTCGCCCAGCTCGACGGCCAGCGGGTGATCTTCAATGACCGGTAGAAACATGCCCGGCGGCAGCAGCCCGCGCTCCGGGTGTTGCCAGCGGATCAGGGCCTCAGCTCCCACCACTTTGCCGGTGCGCAGATTCACTTTGGGCTGGTAAAAGAGCACAAACTGCCGGGAAGCCAACGCCTGGCGAATGTGTTCGATGTTCTCGTGCCGATCGCGGACAATCAGGTCCTGGCTGGGATCGAACATGCTGAAGCAGTTGCGGCCGGCCAATTTGGCCTGGTACATCGCCTGCCCCGCCTGCCGCAAAAGCACGTCGGCGTCCACGTCCTCCACTTGCGGATAAAGGGCTACGCCGGCGCTGGCTGAAACGCGCAGCATGGTCTCGCCGATCTGGGCCTCCTCGGATGCCGCCGCAAGCAGCCGGTTCAGAGTGGGCAAGCACGCTTTGTTGCTGTCCAGGTCGAGGATCACGGCGGCAAACTCGTCTCCGCCTAACCGGGCCAGCGTGTCGCCCTCGCGTAGAGCGCGCTTCATCCTGAAGGCCAGCGCCGTCAGCAGCGCATCTCCGGTTGAGTGGCCATAGCGGTCGTTGATGCTTTTGAAGCCATCCAGGTCAAAGTAGACAACGGCCAGCAGGTTCTTTTTGCGGTGCGCATGAGCCATCGCCTGGCGAAGCCGGTCGGCGAACAGTGACCGATTGGGAAGACCTGTCAACGCATCGTAATTCGTGATGCGCTCAAGCTGCTGCGCGTGCTCCTTGATCTCAGTGATGTCACTGAACAGCCCCACGTATTGCTCCACCTCGCCGCTCGCGTTGCGGATCGCATTGATGGTGAGCATCTCCGGGTAAATGTCTCCGCCTTTTGTCCGGTTCCAGAGCTCCCCTGTCCAATGACCTTCCCGGCTCAGGGAGTCCCAAACGCTCTCATAGAACTCCTTGCCCTGCAGGTTGGATTTGAGCAGCCGCGGATTTTGTCCCAGCACTTCTTCGCGCGCGTACCCGGTGATGCGGCTGAATGCATGATTGACATCCAGAATCGCCCCCGTGGGATCGGTGATTACGATGCCTTCGCGCACGCCCGTGAAGACGTTTGCCGCAAGGCGCAGTCGCTCCGCGGTCTCCTTTTTCTGCGTAATGTCTTCGGAGAACAGGACGATGCCGCCCACGGTGCCATCGCCGGTGCGCCAGGGAATGATCTCCCACCGGATCCACTGCACCGTGCCGTTCGCGCGGTCGAAACGGTCTTCATCGGAGCGTTGCGGCTCGCCTGACAGGCCGCGCCGATGCGCGTCCTTCCACTGCTCTGGAATGTCCGGAATCATCTCGTAATGCGACCGCCCGATGATGTTACTGCCCACCAGGCCATAGTCCTCCAGCCATCTCCGGCTCACGGCCACGTAGCGCATCTCGCGGTCGAACATGGCCAGTGCGACTGGCGCATGCTGGATGAAGATCTGCAGCAGCTCCTTGCTCTCGCGCAGCGTTTCCTGTGCTTGCCTGGCCTCGGTAATATCGCGAATCGTGCCAAGCATCTTGATCGGACGCCCTTGATCGTCGAACTCCAGACGTCCCAGGCCGTGCACCCAGCGCACCGCCCCGTCTGTCTGGCGAATCACCCGATACTCTTTGTCAAAGGGCTTTCGCGAGCCAACGACCTCGTCCTTGAGATAGGAAAGCATCGACGATCGATCGTCGGGATGGATCAGGGTAGCCCACTTCTCGACGGTGCGTTCATGTTCTTTGTCGATTCCGAAGATCGGGTCCAGGACATTTGAACTCGTCCATGTTCCAGCACCGATATCGAGCTGATAGCTGCCCAGGCCGGCAATGCTCTGCGCCTCCCGAAGTGATTCCTCGCTCTCGCGCAGCGCCGTCTCGGCGCGCCTGCGCTCGGTGACGTCGTCGGCGAAGATGATGATGCCGCCGATTGCGCCTTCGCCGGTCCGCCAGGGAAGGATCTCGCGCTGGACCCATTGCACGGTCCCGTCCGCCCTAACAAGCTGTCTCTCTTCTTTGGCCAATCTCTCGCCAGCCAGACAGCGCCGATGTTCCTCGCGCCATTCCTGCGGAACCTCAGGCAGGATCTCGTAGTGCGAACGGCCGAGAACCTCTACATCGACGACAGAATGCATCTCCAGCCAATTGCGGCTTACGGCCAGGTACCGCATCTCCCGATCGAACATGGCCAACGCAACCGGCGCGCGCTCGATGAACAGTTGCAGCAGGTCTTCGCTTTCGCGCAGCTTCAGCCGCGCCTCAATTTGCGTGGTAATGTCCGGAGCGATGCCGAAGATGCCGGCGACCTCGCCGTCGGGACCGGTGATGGGATATTTGCGATCGTCGAGCCAATGGATCGATCCATCCTGCGAAGCGAACTGTTGCACCTGGTTCACACGCCGATTTTCGGCGAATGCCCGGTTCTCCAGTTGGTACGACAGATCGGCAACGGCTTCAGGGTGCAGGTCGTAATCCGTCTTTCCCACCAGTTCGGCCGGGTCCGTGGCCGTCTGCGTCAGGAATGCAACCGCATGGCTAGCCGCCAGGATCACATGGTTGCGATTCTTGATGTAGATGTAATCGTTGGTGTGCTCAATCAGGGGTTTGAAGCTCGAGAACAAGAAGGTGTCGCCGGATTCCCGTACATGCCGCGCGTCCTCGAGGGTCAGCTCGAGAAGAACATTTTCCCCGGTGCGGGCAGGCTTCTTGGTGTAGTACCCCTTGACGCAGCGAATGCGCCCGTCGGCGTGACGCAGGCGCATGTTGATGCAGCCGGAACGGGCATCAAGATGGGATGAGAAGATGCATTCCGCGATCCCGGCGTCGCCGGCGTGGATCATTTCCTTGAGACTGACCTTGCCGGTGATGAATTCGCTCTGGCTATATCCGAGCAAAGCTTCGGTACCACCCCTGACGGACACAAGCCGGGGAGGATCGCTTGATGCGAAGCAGAAGGTTGGGTTCACCATGGTCCCCTGTGCCTCTGCGTCTAAACGTGCTCGCGTTCGGGAGCCTAACATATTGTAAATTCAATAGACAATGGAAATCGTAGGCCATGGGTGGAATCAATACATGGCCCCGCCGACGCAGCCCAGCACAACTTTCCGGTGTTGGCACGGTTCAGCAGAGGCGGCCCGATTCGGGCGGCCAATCTTGCCTGGTTCATAGTCCCGGGCGCCTCCGTCTGTCTTTCGCTGCCCCCGTGGTCCGGCGCGCCGTTCATTTCCGTCCGCACTTCCAGGCTTCCGGCGCCGGCGAGCGTCCCTAATGAACCAAATCATGCACTCGTTATCCACGAGTTTTTAGTTACTGCATCGATTCCGGTGCGCCTATTTGCGCGCGCTCTTGGCATAATCACAATGGGAACGATTGCTCCTTAACTGTTCCCAGAATTGTCGGCCGAGTCTGACTTGCGGTTTGGGTCTCGGCGGAAATCCGAGTTCGGCATCCGCATCCGAAAGTTGAGTTTGCATGCCGAGATCGTTTGGTTTCACCTGGGGGAGCATCCAAGCGTGACCAGTTATAGCCGTCAGGACGTTCTGCGCATCCTTGAAATCAGCGCCCGCCAATTGCAAGCCTGGGAACGAGCCGGGCTCATCTCCCAACAAGAAATCTACAGCTTCCAGGATCTGGGCCAACTGCGCACGCTGCGCTCGCTGCGCGAGGATGAAGTGCCCGCCGCGTCTATTCGCGATTCCATCCTGGCGATGAAAGCGGTTGCCGGCATGAGCAACCCGCTGTTGGAAGCGTGTGTCGTGCGCACGGGAACGCGTCTCGCCTTCCGCCATCGCGGCGCTATGGTCGATCCCATCCGCCGCCAATTGCTCTTCGACTTTGAGCGCCTGGGTGGGCCGCAACAGGCCGCCTCGGGCCCGGCTCCGCTGCGCCGCATCGGCGTCCCGGACGCCCGCGGCCTCCAGGAGCGCTTCCATGCGGCGGTTCAGGCCGAGGAGGCCGGCGAGAAGCAGCGCGCCATCGACCTCTATCAGGAGATTCTGTCCATCGACCCGCAGTATGCGGCAGCCTGCATTAACCTGGGCACGCTATTCTTCCACCTGCGCCAGTACGGCCGCGCTGAGGAGCTCTACCGCCGCGCCACGGAGGCCGACCCCGGTTACGTGCTGGCCTACTTCGATCTCGGCAACGTGCTCGACGAGCTCGAGCGCCTCGACGAGTCTATCGCCGCGTACCTGAAGGCTGTCACGCTCTCGCCCCGCTACGCCGACGCCCACTACAACCTGGCTCTCGCCTACGAGCGCAGCGGCGAACACCGCAGTGCCCTGCGCCACTGGCGCGCCTACGTCAAGCTCGATAACCGCGGCCCCTGGGCCGACCACGCGCGCGGCCAAATTCACAAGCTCATCAACCGCGAAGGCATCGCCATCGCTTCCCGCGCCGACCATTTCATTGCTCCTCGCAAAGGCACAGCGGCGCTCGAGCTGGTGTAACGGTTTCAAGCTGTGGCAGAATTGACCGCCTCAGCCACCGCGTGAATGTGCGCCGGCCGCGTGCGGCAGCAGCCGCCCACTATCTGCGCTCCGGCTTTGAACCACATCGCTGCCCCCGCACCGAAGTCTTCCGGATCGGTCACTCCCGTCCAGCATCGCCCCTCCGCGTCCCATCCCTCGCCTGAATTCGGATAAACCGCAATCGGCTTGTCTGAACCGGCCTGCAACTCCGCGATCAGAGCTGGAATCCATCTGGGCGGAACACAGTTCACTCCGATGGCCACCGTCTGCGGGAACGAGGCGACGAGCGCCGCACTGTCGGCCACGCGCTCGCCGTGCGATACGTGACCAGAGTCGCGGCAAGAAAAGCTGAACCATGCGCGCAGGTCAGGCCACGGCGAAATTGCCTCGCCCACCGCGCGCGCTTCTTCAAGCGAAGGAAAAGTCTCGAAGGCGAGTAAGTCCGGGGCCTGCATGCCCTTGGAGCCGGCAAAGACCTCGATGCGTTCACGGTGAAAGCGGACCAAATCGGCATAGGAACAATCGTAGTTGCCGTGGTACTCGCCGCCGTTGTGCAGCGCCGCGCCATAGGGACCGAGCGAGCCGGCAACAAGAACGCGTCGGTTGGGAAACTCACCTACCACCGACCGCGCCAGCTCAACGGAACGCAACAGGGCGGCATCGGCGTGCTCGGCGGTCAGACCCACCTCCGCATAGCCCATCCGCGAAACTTGGTAGCTGCAAGTGGCAATGCACTCGGCGCCTGCTTGAATGTATGCGCGATGCACGGCAAGTAGCTTTTCCGGCTCGTCCTCGAGCACGTGCGCCGACCATAGCGGCCCGTCGATGCGCGCGCCCTGGCACTCGAGCTCCGTAGCCAGCCCGCCATCGATGACGTGGACATCGTGCAGAATTGCGTTCCGGCCGTCACCCTTCTCTGTCATGAAGCGATGGTAACGCCCGGCAAAGGGAATTCGAACTGCCTTGCCTGGGCGGAAATCCTTATTGGCTGGCGGCGTCTTTCTGGCGCGTGGCCTTCACGGCCGACAGAATCCCAATGCCGATCATCACGACCGCGCCCACAAGAATCCAGTGCGAGGGCATATGCACCAGGTGCGCGGCGTACACCAGGCCGGCGATTACGATTGCAAAGCCAGCGGCATAAAGTCCGAAAGACATGTGATCTCCTTAGCCAGGTACTGTGCGGTTATGCGGAATCTCGCGCACAATTCCAGCCTCCCACCGCGGCCACACCAAGTCTGAGCAGTTCAGACCAGCATTTGCGTTTTTAATGCATGCGCGTCGCGGCCGCGGCGCAATTTGAAAATTGCGTCGCGGAATGGCATTCGGAGGATTTTCTCTGGCGGGGGGCCGATCGACCGATGGACCGGCTGAGAGCTGAAAGCTGATAGCTAAAAGCTGCTTCTAAACCTTCTGCGTCCGCTGCACCTGGCGCACGCCTTCCACGCGTCGCAGGCCCAGCA
>CAZANC010000076.1:0-13446 GCA_964486495.1 uncultured Occallatibacter sp. | reverse complement strand
TTCAATCGCATAGCTGCCGGCATGCTCGACTTCGCCGGTTATCGTCACCGACGCACCGATATCCTGCCAGCCGGCCAGTTGCCGAATGCTAACGGCATCTCCCGGCTTAAGTGCCACATCGGCCGCTTTGTCCCCATCCAGTGCCTTCTCCACTGCAACGGTGCTATGGCTCACCAGTACCTTTTGGCCATTTTGCACCACATAGGTTGAAAGGTCTGCTTCATCTCGATAGGCGGCACGTGTGAATCCTCCGGCCATGCTTACCAGTCCAGCGACGGTCATACCCTCAGACATCGGATAGGGGCCAGGACGAAGGACCTCCCCTTCAATGGAAACAGTGGGTGGGTCGATTTCGTATCTGCCATAGATACGAATCAAATCGAAGGGTTCAAGGAGAAACGAATCATTTCCAATCAGCGCGTCGTGCAAACTAAAACTGGTGGTCTCTGGCCGGAAGTCGGGCGGCAGAAGGCGAACGAGTTCCGCATGGTCAGCCGCTTCAGGCAGCACATCCTGGTACGAACTCAACAGGTCATTAATCGTCATCCCGTCCTTGTAGGGATATGCGCCAGGACGATAGACATGGCCTTCGACGTAAACCGCATCATGGTTATAGGGCAAAATCTGCGAAATGACAACGTCGTCGCCACCCTGCACCTGGAAGTCGGCAAGCTTCTGCGCCACCTCCGTCGGGTTGTCGGGGAGTTGCAGAGTTAACATGGTGCGGCTTTGGTTGGCCACAATGCGCGCAACATTGATTTGCTTCATGCTCGCTGTGCGCAGGACCCCCCCCGCCAGTTCGAGAACCTGATTCAGCGTTTTTTCGCCGTTCAGTTCGTATATCGCAGGACGATGCACCATCCCTTCCACTGAAACCTCCGGACCGACCGGTGGAATCAGGAGAGTATCCCCAGGCATAAGACGCTCGACGTCTGTGCGGACGCCCTTCAACAGAAAGTCGTAAAGATCAATTTCGCGGACCAGCTGATTGCCACGATACTGGCGCAGGATGCGCAGCGATCCGCGGCTGGTTGGGCCGCCGGCGGCGTAAAGGGCGCTCAGCGCCGTTGACAATGAGCTGACATCATAAGCGCCGGGCCGCTGCACGTCTCCCACAACATAGACTCGCACCGTGCGGAGCCGGCCAAGAGAGATTTCCACGTGCTCGTTCTGAAACTGCTTGCTAAGGGCCTGTTGGATGGCACTTTGCGCCTGGTCGATCGTCATCCCGTTAATCATGATTGTGCCCGCTTCAGGGAGATCAATCTGGCCTTGGCGATCGATGATTCTGTTCAACCTCTCCGACTGGCCGCCCCACATATTGACGATCAGGCTATCTCCCGGCCCAAGTACATAATCGGGACCCGCAGGGAGATCCATCGGCAGCACATTCGCATTCCCCGTGCCAAGAAGAAATGCGTCGCTGCCAAACCGCTGCAGCTTGCCCCCACTGGATGGGACCTGGGTGTAAAGATCATGCAGAGACTGCATATCTCCATATGGACTGGGCTGCTGTATCTCTCGGGGCCCGCTTTGCTGGGTCTCGGCGCTCGATCCTGCAGGCGTCGCATGCGCCCCTGTTGCTTGTGCACCGTTGGGCTGAGCTGGCGTTTGGGCATTGCTGCTTTGGGGAGATGATGCCGTCGTGCCGCCATTCTGGGCTGGTGCTTCGCCTCCGCTGTTCGGGGCCGATGTCTGAGCGGGGCTCTCGGTGTTACCACTCTGGGCCGCTCCCTCACCGTTACTCCCAGAGGAAGCTGGTGCTTGCGCGTCACTGCCCTGGTCCGTCCCCTGGCTACCACTACCTGCGGCAGCTGATGCTTGAGCCCCACCGCTCTGGCCACATGCTTCGGCCGAGCCCTCGGCGCTACAGTTCTGGTCCGCTCCCTGAGCGCGGCCACTCTCGACGGCAATAACTCCACAAGACATTACGGCCAATCCAAATGCAACCAGGAAGCTGCGGATGCCGGTCCAACGCCGCCTGGATTCAGACATTCTTCGAATGTAAAGCAATACGCTGCGCATTTCTTAGCCTTTTGACGGGTGGGTTTTTCGTTTGGTGTTGATGGCGCAAAAGCTGGCAACCGTATACAAGCTCAATTGCTCACTTCTGGTGGAGCTTTCGCCCAAGGGGAATACTCAGACCGAGCGCAAATCTTGCGTGAGCCCTTCTCGACTTTTCGTCCAGCGAAGATGTTAACAAGGCGCTAAGTGGGTGTTACTCAATTCGGCTTGAAGAAGTGGAACTACCAATCCAAGCGCCGCTTGGAGGGCGATATCGTTCACGAACCGCCTTCGCCCTTAGATGTTGTGATTCTTGCCTCTAACTGTTCCACCTTCCTCTCCAAACTCTTCATGTCAGCGCGAAATTCTTCGAGATGACGTCCAAACGGAACCCCTCGATTCACATCTCCTAGAACAGAGCGCATCGCTTCGCGCGTGAGGTGCGATACGCTGCGTGCTCCGGTCAAGGAGCAGACGCGCCTGAGAGTCAAGTACTCCTCTTCGGAAAGACGGACGCTTATGGTGCGTGACCGCGGCTTCTGAACTGTCATAATTGACCCCCCGAACCTGGTTTGAGATGTGGAACTATCTCGTTTACTCGCAGGAATATCCGGTTGGCGAAGGAAGGAATGAGAACTCTGGAGCCCTTTTCGAATCGTCGAGATTCGATGTGAACTTGGGGTAGGCTCTGCCCCCGTGAGTCCCAGGCTATCGGTGCAAATTTAACCTAAGCAGATACGCTTATCCGAATGGGGGACGCACTTTGCCGTACCAATGGGCAACACATCTTGCCGCACCCTTGACCAGAGGCACACAACGCCCCGATGGCGTTGAGCCGAAGTCAGAATATTCTAAAAATAGCACGAGGGGCGGTGAGCCATGCAAGGAAAACTGTGCGACAAATGCTTGACACTCTTGAGTCCACGGCATTGTATATCATTTTCATTCCACATACGTTAGTCTGCTCAGGCAGTCTCTGTGGGAAATCGGACGTGAGACGCAGTACGGCATTTGTAGAGCGCCTTGCGCCCGTTCCCAGCCCGATTTCTGCGCCATCGATAATGGCCGCCGGCATCAGCGTTACAGGAGCCCACCAAGGGATGTTCGCACCATATGCCAGCCGGCGTGGCGCGCTCGAACCCCACCCGCTGGCCGATAAAGTCGCGCTGGATTTGTTGCCCCAGCGAGCTATACTTTTCCTGTTCTCGTCGGCGGGAACGTTCGCACTACGAATTCGATTAGATTTGCCGCCTCCCCCCTTGTAGAACGAGTTTTCATTGAAACCCTTGCGCCTCGGTTTACGTCGATAAAATGCAAGGGAACAAGCCTCGACGCACACCTTTACTTGCGGCGCTGGTTGAGCGACTTCCTGAAAAAGGCACGGCCTCATCCGGCGTAAACCGGAGCGATCCTCGAGGCCCCGTCGCTGGATGATCGCGAGATGCGTGGTCCTTCCCTATCGAGGTCGCCACGCCCGGTTTTGGGGTCCGCGGATGCCACCGCGAAATGGGGGATCTACCCCGCTTGCAGTTTGCAATGGGAGCTCGGATGAAAGCGCACCTCGCCGGATTTTCTGCCTTGGCCTTCATGCTCGCTGGCCCGCTTACCAGCCCGCTCGCAGTTGCCCAATCCCAGCGAGCACTCCTGATCGGCATCAATACATATCAACCCGCGGGAACCACGGCGGATCATCCTGCCGGCTGCATCTACGGCCGCTGCGAGTTGGGGACATTCGAGAATCTCGATGGCTCCGTCAACGATGCGCAGGCCATGGCCGACCTCCTCACCAGTCCCAAGTTTGGTTTCCCCGTCGCAAACGTTGTTTTGCTCACCAATCCTGCTCCACCCCATTCGAGTCCAGGAGTTGTTCTCCTTCCCGCCGAACAAACCACGCATGACGGCATTCTTGCCGCAATGCAGAAATATCTCGTGGATATTCCGCAAAAGGGCGACACCGTTGTTTTTTACGACGCCAGCCACGGCTCGCTTCGAGTCAACAGCAAGGGCAACAAGCTAACCGTGCTGGTCGGCGGTCAGTATGTTCACGCCGACAGCACAATGGTTCCCTCTGACGCCTACAAGGGCGGCTACGACGTCCGCGACCGCGAGATGACGCGCATCTTCAACGCCGCTCTCGACAAAGGCGTCCATCTCACCGTCATCTTTGACAGTTGCCACTCCGGCGGTATCAGCCGCGGCATCGGCCCGGTTTATCGCGAGCGCGCTCTCGCCTTTGATCCCCGCGACATCAATGAGGCTCCAGACACGCTGCCCAACGGCCAGCCGCGCCCCGCGCCAACCCAGCGCACCGACAATTCCGCGCTGGTCTTTTCCGCCGCGCAACAGGATCAGACCGCCAAGGAAATGCCGGCCGGTACCGAGCCGCACGGCGCGTTCACTGCCGCGCTGCTTCAGGCTCTGCAGGCATTGCCTGCCGACACGCCCGCTTCCATTGTTTATGAGCGTGTCAAGGCTGTCCTCGAGGGCAGCAACGTGCCCGATCAGGAGCCTGACCTTGACGCTACGGCCGCGAGGCGCGAACAGCCGCTCTTCGGTGGCGCCGCCGCCAAATCTGACAAGGTGCGCGCTGCCGCGCTCGGCACAAACGATGACGGCTCTGTCTCGCTCGACATTGGCCGCGCCTCTGGCCTCGGTGTCGGCAGCGAATTCACCGCCACCATCGCCAACAGCGCTGGCCAAAACGTTCTGCTTCGCATCGCCAGCCTCGACGGCCTCGCCCGCTCCTCGGCCGAAATCGTCAGCCCCGCGGGCGCGAAAGTTTCTCCTGGCGACCTTTTCGAGCTGACCAAATGGATTCCGGCCGATAATCCTCCGTTGCTTGTCTGGCTTTGGCCTTCGAATCTCTCCGAGGACCAGATCGACGCGGCAGCTGCGCAGGTGCAGGCCTCCGGTGCCGCTTTAGTCTCCGATCCTGCCGAGCAGCAGTGGACCCACGTCCTTAGCTGGGACGGCACGAATTGGACGCTGCAGCAGGCCGGTTCGGCCACTTCGACCAACCTCGGTGCACCGCTCACCGCCGACGCAATCAAGAAAAACCTTCCTGCCGGCGCCAAGTTGTGGGTCAATCTTCCGCCCTCGCAGGAGTTGGCCGCCAAGGTCAAACCAGTCGGCGCCGACAGCGCGGTTCAAGTCGCCAGCAATATGACGGCCGCGCATTACGCGCTCACCGGCGTCCTCACCGCCAATGGTCCCGCTTACGCGTGGTATCACAAGAGCGAGCTGGCGGCTGGGCCGCCCTCGTCCAGCGCGCCGCCGCACAGTCCGGGCTGCTCGGCCACTTCTCAGTATCCGATCCGCACTGACTGGGTGCCCATTGGCAGCGCTTCCGCTATCGACGCCGCAGGTGACAAGCTGAACCACTACTCATCGCTGCTGGCCAAGGTGCACGGCTGGCTTGAACTTGCTAACAGCCCCGCCGACGCGTCTACCGATGAGTTCTACACGCTCGCCCTTTTGCCCTCCAACGCCAGCTCGCCGCTCCCGGCCAATCAGACCACGCATCAGGGCGATCAGCTCAAAATGGCCCTCGCCTCCAATGACCGCATCATCGATCATCGCTGGGTCTATGTGCTCGACATCGATTGCCACGGTCAGGGCACCGTTCTTTACCCGCGCGATTACTCCGAGAATCAGTTTCCCAACGATTCAGAAAACGGCCGCCAGTTCGTTCTGCCCGGCGCGCCGGTTTTGCGCATCGGTCCCCCTTATGGAGTCGATACGCTCATCATGCTGAGCACCGAGCAGCCGCTCGCCGACCCATACGTCCTGAACTTTGAAGGCGTCGCTTCGCGCGGCACTCGCGGCGTCTCGTCGCCCCTGGAGAAACTCTTGAATCAAACCAGCGGAGGAACCCGCGGATTCGACCAACCAGTTCCCACGAATTGGGGCATTGGGCTCACCACAGTTCACAGTGCCCCCCAAAGTGCAACTCATTAGGCTTCATTTATCGACGTTTGGTTTCATCAATCGGGCCCACTTATCAATTTGGCAGCCGGCAGCTCATTGAATCACTCCGGCAAGACATATGGAGGATAAACCGATGCCAGTCTCTCGACGCCTTTTCCTGGCCGACGCTTCCGCGCTCGGCATGATTACTGCGCTGCTCCCCCAGCTCGCCGCCGCACAAAACGCCGCCGCGCAAAACTCCACGGCCTCACAAAAGTCCGCTGCCGCGGCAGCAACTCCGCCGGAAGACTTGCCTCACGATTCCTACAGCTTCTGGAACGGGTTCTACGACTCCGTGAACCCCTACAGCGGTAACTACGGCAGCAAAGCGGCCTCGCGCGGCCCGACGGACCAGCTCCCCGATCCCGCGGCCCAGACCCAATACCTCCATTACGACAGCGACAACAAGCGCCTTCGCTACGCCTCGGACATTAAGAAGGAAGAGTTGCTCGACCACGACGGCGACGTTGGTGTCAGCATCGCCCTCGCCCAATTTCGCCCCGGAGCTGGCGAAACCAATCTGAAGGCCTCGCAACTTCGAGTCGATACCACACAGGTTCACCCCTTCGTGAATATCCTCACGCCTCTCGCCTGGTCGGCCATCGCATCGGTTTCGCCCAACAATGCGGGCAAAGTCTCTCTCGACGCGCTCGGCTTTCGCTCGCCCCAGGCCATGGAAGGCACCAGCAAGATTCTGCTCACTGAAGGAACCGGCAAGCTGGCTGTGAACATCTCCAGAGCCGCTGCGCAATCGATGTTCCTCAAGGCTCTCAACATCATGATTCAGGGCGCCAAAATTGCGGCCCCCATCGTCAGCCTTCCAGCCATCAGCGTGCCCGCTCTCAGCACATTCACTGAGATGCTCAGTTACTGGGAAGACCGCACACGATTCATCATGTCCGGCAACCTCACCCACGCCGTGGCCACGCAACAGGCGTTGGACGATCCCGATCGCGATCCCGCCTACATCGGCCTCAAATCGGGCGACTACCTGATGGTTCCTCAGAGGCACGTCGACGAGTTGGCCAAAGCCCTGCCGAATCTCGATTTGGTCCAGGGCTACCTGGTCGCCAAAGACGCCGATCCCAACCTGCCACTCGCGGAGCGCGCGGAGAATTCGGTTCCCGGGATTACCTATGCCTCGATGCACGTCACGGTACAACCTTCCGACACAAACTTGAGCAAACCTGCCAGCTCCTCAAGCTCATCATCGTGTCCGTCCTCAAGCTCCAAGAAGAGCAGCTCCAGTTCCGGAAGCAAGAGTAAGTAGCGTAATGACGAATTCGCTGCCAAAACGGTATGCTAGGGTTTGTCGGTGGACGTCGGACCCTGGCCTGGCAACGCCGCTGGACCGGTCGGCGCAGCCAACAAAAACGGTAAATCGACGGGGGTCAAGATGAGCCGTTCTGCAAGAATCATCGTATTGACAACTTTGGGTGTCGCAGCGCTTTTTACTGCTTCCGCCGGCGCGCAAGGATTTGGCGCCAACAAGGAAAAAGTCACTCTCCAGCGCAAGCTCCCCGCGCTGATTCATATGCCGGGAGAGACCATCAAGGTCACCGTTACCTCGGCCGACGAAGACGGCGCCCTTCCCTACGACTTCCAGGCGCTCCTTGAAACCGAGCTGCTCAAGGACGATCCGAATCTCCGCGACGACGACAATCCCTCGACGCAGATCATTTGCCAGATCACCGAATATTCGCACCCTGAACCCATCTACACCAACAAATTGGGGTCGGGACAAGCTCTTGGCGCGTCCAATTCCCCGCTATCTACGATCTCGAAGACCGCCTCGAAGATCGGAGCCACCCAGCGCATCACTGGAAAACTCGACGTCTCCTTTCAAGCCAAGGACGCGACCGGTCGTGTGCTGATCTCCGACAACATCGATTCGACCTACGATCGAGAGTTCGACAGCGCGGGCAATTCCACCTCTCATGGCGTGTTCGGCCAGGTCAGCGGGACCTTCGGGCACGTAAAGGGTGGAGCAAAGAGTGAAGACGGCCCTCCCACGCCATCGGAGCTGCGCTCGCGGCTCATCATCGATGCAGTGCAGCAGATCGCGGAGCACCTCGTCGACTCGAATGAGAATGTCGACGTCTTGTTGGCGCGCAAGGATGGCCCGCTCGAAGAAGGCGACAAGGACGCCTTGACCGGGCTCTGGGAGCGCGCTCTGGAGACCTACGAGACCGCGCCGCCGTTCCCCAAACCGGATGAGGACGCTTACAGGCTCTACGACATTGGCGTGGCCTACGAGGCGCTTGCCTATCAGGCTGAAGATCAGAAGGCGGCTATGAAGTACCTTGACCAGGCCGCCATCAACTACGGCAAAGCTATCGATGCCAAGCCCGACGAGAAGTACTTCATCGAGCCGCAGAAGCGCATCGAAACGGCCATCGCTCATTACAAGGAGCTGCAGAAGGAACAGGACGATGCAGCCCGCGCCAAGGCTGAACTCGCCGCCAACCCTGGCGGGGCAGCAGGAGCCAAGGGGCTCACTAATGCCCAGGTCATCACCATGATCAAATCCGGCATTGACGAATCCGCTGTCCTTCAAGCCATCCGCGGTGCCTCCGCCGTCAACTTCGATCTCACTCCGGCAGGCCAGAAGGCTCTCAGCGCAGGCGGCGTCAGCCCTCGCGTACTGGCCGAGATGAAGACGCAAGCGGCGAAGAAGCCGGCAACTGCCATGCACAAAGGACTGAACAACACTCAAATCATCACCATGGTGAAATCCGGCATGGAAGAGGGAACCATCATCCAGGCGATTAACGGTGCGAATGCCGTCGATTTCGACCTCAGCCCTGCCGGTCAGCAAACTCTCGTCACCAGCGGTGTAAGCGCCCATATCCTGGACGCAATGAAGGCTCGGTCCGCAAAGAAGCCGGGGCCATCCTCAGGGCACGTAGCCGAAAAATGAACTCTCGCACTCGATCCGGACTTGCCATCCTGTCGTTGCTGGCCGCAACGCTGATCGCATCCCCGTGCGCGCGAGCTCAGGGAATCCGTTGCGGCGCCGGCCAGGACCTCATCGTCCAGGCGCTGGAGCGCATCACGCCGCAAAGCGGCAATGATGCCTTTGAAGATGCCTTGCAACTGCTCAAGTCTGCCGTTGCTGAATGTCCCGAACTGGGCGATGCTTGGTACTACCGCAGTCTCGTCGAAAAGCGCCTCGGCCACGACGCTCTCGCCAAGTACGCCATGGACAAGGCGCACTTCAACGGCTCTGAAGCGCTCGATCAGGATCTGAATCCGCTCGTTCTTTCCACTCCGGCCTCGCGCGGCATTGAAGCTGAGGGCACTGAAACTCCCGTGCCTGTCGCCCCGCCAGCAAAGCCTGGTCCCGTGCAGCAAAAGTGGGCGCTCGTCATCGGTATCGGTCACTTTACCGACGCGCAGATTCCCCAGCTCAACTACACCGGCGCAGATGCCGCCGCCTTTGCCACAGCGCTCGAAGACCCCTCCATCGGCGGTTTTCCTGCGGACAACGTTCACGTCCTCACCGATGATCAGGCCACCACAAAGAACATCAAGGAACAGCTCAACTGGATCGCGCGCCACGCCGAGCCTAACGATCTCGTCGTGATTTACGTCGCCACGCATGGCACGCCGCGCACTACAGACACCGCGGGCGGCGCAAACTACCTCATCACCTACGACACCGAAGTCTACTCCGGCGGAAAGCTCGACGAGGATGCGCTCTACGCCACCGCCTATCCCATGGTCGAGTTGGCCGATGCCGTTTCCACGCGCATGAAGGCCCTCCGCACAGCCGTGTTTCTCGACACCTGCTACAGCGGTGGCGCGGCCGGCGGCAACGGATCCGAACCCTCCGCTCCGCTCGCCAACACCGCTCCCTCGGGCGCCATGCTCACACACATGTCGGACGGAACGGGCCGCATCGTCATGGCCGCCAGCGAAGTCAACGAAGAGTCGCTTGAAAGCAGCCAGCTCCACCACGGCTACTTCACATACTTCCTGCTCCAGGCTCTCAAGACGGGTAAGGGCCAGACGCCCTTGAGTCAGGTCTACGCTTCGGTCGCGCAGCAGGTCTCGCAAAGCGTCTCGTCGCAGGGCATGCATCAGCATCCCGTCATGAACCGCAGCTCTGCCGACGCCGACTTCTCCCTCCGCTCACCCGCCGCCGCGACCGCCAGCGCTCGCCCCTAATGCGAATGCAGGCCATGAAACCAACCTGCCCATCGAGCCCATCCAGCCCATCCATCATTGCCCGGCTTCGCACGGGCACAGTTTGCCTTGCGGCGATCTTCGCAGTCGTAATGGCTTCCGCCCAGCCCGGCGCATTGGCCTCCCAGATCGCGCAACACGAGCAGAGTTTGGCTCAGGCGCGCTCCAGCAAAAACGTCCGCCAGCAGGTCTCGGAGTTCAACATTCTCGGGGCCCTCTACTACAGCGCAGGCCAACTCGAAAAAGCGCTCGATTACCTGAATCAGGCGCTGCCCATCGAGCAAAAATACTCAAGCCTGCTCGGCCAGGCCACAACCTTGAACACCATGGGCCGCGTTTACACTGATCTTGGTCAGGAAGACAAGGCTCTCACCTTGCTCAATCAAGCGCTGCCGTTCTGGCGCGCCCTCCCGTCGCGCGCCGGTGAAGCCGAGACGCTGAACAACATCGGCAAAGTCTATAACAATCTCGGACAACACGACGACGCGCTGAGGTATCTGAACCAGTCCCTCGCTATCTGGCACGAAGTCAATGCCCCTCCTGCCGCGACTTCGCCTGCCGCGCCCTCCGCCGGGAACGCGCCATCCAGCCCTGCCCCAGCCCAAACCGCGTCTGCTTCGAGCTTCCTCTCGACGGCCAGCATCAATGGTGAAGCCAGCACGCTCGACAACCTGGGTCGAACCTGGTCCGACATGGGCGACGGCCAGAAGGCTCTCGACTACTTCAATCAGGCGCTTCCCCTCTTCCGCAACCTGGGCGAACGCAACGGCGAGGCTCTGCTGCTCAACGACACGGGTCCCGCCTATGCCGCCCTTGGCCAGAAACAAAAAGCACTCGACGTCTACAACCAGGCCATCGCGCTCTGGCGCGAACTGGGCAACCGTCAGGGCGAAGCGCTCACGCTGAACAACCTTGGCCGCCTGTACAACGATCTCGGCGAGCACCAGACCGCGCTCGACTTCTACAACCAGGCGCTGCCCATCTGGCGCGAGGTAGGCAACCCGAGCGGCGAGGCCCTCGCGCTCAGCGATATCGGCCGCGCTTACGCCGATCTCGGCCAGCCCGCCAAGGCTCTTGACTTCCAAACTCAAGCCCTGCCCATCTATCGCCAGACCGGCAGCCGCCGTGGCGAAGCCATGGTCCTCAACAACCTCGGCCGCGATCACTCCGACCTCGGTGAAGCGCAGAAGGCATACGACCTCGACCTCCAGGCGCTCGTCATCTGGCGCGAGGTTAAGGACCAGCGCGATGAAGCGCAGGATCTAATGACTATCGCCTGGGCTTACTCGGATCTGAAGCATCCCGATCTCTCCTTTACCAGCGCCATCGCTGCGCTCGGCCTTGCCAAAGCCACCGGCGATCCCCAAATCGAAGGCAACATTGAGAACTCGTTGATGATCGGCTTCCGCAAGCAGCATCAGCCTGAAGAAGCCATCTTTTTCGGTCTCCTCGCGGTCAACGATTACGAGCAGATCCGCAAAAACATTCTGGGCATGGAAAAAGAAGTTCAAGCCGGCTTTGCGCAATCGCGTTCCGGCGCTTACCGCATGTTGGCGGAGCTGCTTGTCGAAACCGGCCGCCTCGGCCAGGCCGAGCAGATTCTCGATCTCCTCAAGGAGCAGGAACTCCAGGACGTTGTCACGACAGCCGCGCCCGGCTCCTCGGCAGGCATCGAGCCGCTCAAGCTTTCGCCCGCGCAGCAGGACGCCGAAACCGCGCTGCCCGACTTGGAAAAGAAAGCTCGCGTCATCGAGGAATCGAGCCTCGCCTACGGTCAGCTCCAGGCGAAAGCGTCGCGCACCCCTGACGAAGACGCCCAGCTCAAGTCGCTCGGCGCAACCATTCAACAGGAAGGAAGCGACATCCAATCTGTTCTTACCAACAAAGTCTTCCCCGAGCTCGATGCGCAATTCGCACCCGGCCAGGCATCTACTGACACCACAAAGAGCTTCCTCCAGGATTCGCTTTCTAAACTCGGTCCGCGTGTGATGGGCATTCGCCTGCTCCTCGGCGACGATCACGCCTACGCCATCGTCGTTACTGCCGCCTCGCGCAAAGTGGTCGTTCTTCCCGCTTCATCGGCCGACATCCGCGCCAAGGCACTTGAAGCGCTCAAAGCGGTCGGCTCGCCCGCATCCGATCCCCGCCCTCAGTTGAATCAACTTTACTCAATGGTCGTTGCTCCCATCGAAGGCCAGCTCAAGTCCCTCGAATCGGCTCCCGGCCCGAATAGCAGCCCGAAAAGTAGCCAGAAAGGCAACGTCCCCACTCTCCTCTGGTCGCTCGACGATGCCTTGCGCTATGTCCCCATCGGCGCACTCTATGACGGCACACATTACATGGTCGAACGCTTCCACAACGTGCTCTTCACCCCCGAAAGCTACGGCCACATCACGGATTCCCCACTTCAAACCGGAACCCCGCCCAGCGCGCTCGCCATGGGCCTCTCGAAAAGCTACAACGGCCTCCCTGCCCTCCCCGGCGTCATTCCGGAATTGGACGCTATCGTTCACGATCCCTCCGATCCCGCATCCCACGGCCCTATGCAGGGCAAGCTGCTGCCCGACGAGCAATTCACTCTCGCCGCGTTGAAGTCAGATCTCGGCGCCGGCAATAACTTCTCCGTTATCCACATCGCCAGCCACTTTGTCCTCATCGCCGGCAGTGGCGACGAGCCCTTCCTCATGATGGGCGGCGACAACACTGGCGATCCCAGCGGATTTGAGTGGAATCTCTCAGCAATGGAGAACTCCGCCGTCGCCTTTCACGGCACGCGCCTGCTCACTCTCTCGGCCTGCAGCACGGCCAAGGATTACAAATCGCGCAACGGTCTCGAAATGGACTCGCTCGGTATGGTCGCTCAGCAAAAAGACGCCGAAGCCGTGCTCGCCACGCTCTGGGACGTGAATGACCTCAGCACCAGCCACATCATGAGCGACTTCTACGACCGTTGGGTCAGGAATCCAGCCGATGGCAAAGCCGAAGCCCTTCGCCAGGCTCAGCTCGCATTCATCCACGGCGGCGGAGCCGTGCCCGGCGGCGGAACCGGCCGCGGATTCGAAACCGGGGACCAATCATCCCCGCCCAGCAGTCTCGGCTACGCCCATCCGTATTACTGGGCGCCCTTCGTCCTCATCGGCAACTATCAGTAGCGCCGGTCTCCAGACCGGCTGTCGTGCGGGTCTCCAGGCCCGCACATGAATCCGCTGCCACATTACGCCAGCAGCTGCTTCGCCACCTTGACGTACAGCTCCACCGCCTCCAGCAATTCCTTCTTCGCCAGCTTCT
>CAZANC010000075.1:0-13447 GCA_964486495.1 uncultured Occallatibacter sp. | reverse complement strand
GAATTCTCTCCATCGATTCTTCTTCTTCCGGAGCCATTACCGCTTCTTATACCTCCCTGGCCTCCGTTGGCTTCGCCAATATCGGAGCGATGCAGGATCACTTGAACCGCGGAATCATCAATGAACGCCTGCTCGCCGGCGGTATGAAGCCGGATGACGTCGCTGCCGCTCTCAAGTGGGTCCCCATCGAAACGCTCCAGTTAAACAAGGAAGGTAAGGCGGGAAAAAGCAGCGGCATCGCCACCTTCTACAAGAGTTTTGTCCTGCTCCTGCTGCTTTCCTTGCCCATCATGCTCTACGGCCTCGATATGGCCCGCTCCATCATCGAGGAAAAATCCTCGCGCATCTTTGAGGTCATGCTCGCCGTCGCCCGACCCGACGATCTGCTCACCGGCAAAATGGTCGGTGTCGGAGCGGTCGGCCTCACCCAAATCGCCATCTGGGTCCTTGCCTTCATTCTGGTTCTGGGGTCTTCGCTCGCCGCGCCTTTGCTCTCCGGCGACTTCAGCCTCCGTTTCTCCTGGACTTTGAGCCTCCTCTTCCCCGTGTACTTCGTGCTCGGCTTCGCTCTCTTCAGCGCCGTCTTCTCCGGACTGGCCGCTACCTGCGAGACCTCGCAGGATCTGCAGAAGTTTATGCCTCTAGCCATCATCCCGCTCTACATGGGCATGGCTGCTCTCCCCTTGCTGATGAAAGATCCCAATTCCGTCTGGTCCATCGCCGCATCGCTCTTCCCGCTCACCTCGCCTTATGTCATGCTGCCGCGCGTCGAGTTGCAGATGCCCCCTATCTGGCAAATAGCAGCTTCGATCGGCCTCTTGCTCCTCGCCATATGGGGCGCCTTGTGGCTCTCGTCCCGCCTCTATCGAATCGGCATCCTCATGTACGGCAAGCGCGCCACCCTCCCCGAACTCCTCCGCTGGCTCCGTTACAGCTAATCCTCTTCTGAACAGAACCGATAAAAGATCTGCGTTTACTTCTCGGGCTTTTCACGCCTTTCGCTCACCAAAATGAATGGGTGCCCCCGGTCCCTCGCACTTGGGGACCGGGGATCCCACACCCCTCAACCTCGCACGAACAAACTAACCACTAACCACCAATCACTAACCACTGCTCCGTAGCAACCCATCCGCCCCAAACACCATCTCACTCAACAGGCCGTCGCATGAATATCCCCCTCAAGCCACGCCTTCAATCCTGGTCCCTCATCGCCCTGCTCGTCTCCGCCCTCCACCCGCACATCCAGGCAGACGCCCCATTCGTCCGCTATGTGCAAGGCAGCTTTCACGGCTTCCTTGAGTTGCGCTCCGAAGACGGCCAGGTCCTCGCTTCTGGAGACTCTACTCAGGTCGTCCACGGCGACCGCGTCACGTCACGAACGCTCTTCACCTTCAAAGATGGCTCTGTCGACGATGAAACTACGGTCTTCTCGCAACACCGCATCTTCCAGCTCATCTCCGACCACCATATTCAGAAGGGGCCTTTCTTTCCTCATCCCATGGATGTCTTCGTCGATGCGCGCAGCGGCCAGGTCACAACTCGTACCACCGCAAAAGATGGCAAAGACGAAGTCAGGACCGACCACGTTCAACTGCCGCCAGACACCGCCAACGGCATGGTCCCGCTCGTCGTAGAAAACATGGGCTCCGATGACCCGCAAAAAACCGTCTCATTAGTCGTCGCCACACCCAAACCGCTCGTAGTCAAGCTCCTTATCTCCAAACTCGGCGAAGACAACTACTCGCTCGTCGGCTCTACTCGCAAAGCGATCCATTATCAAATCAAAATCCAACTCGGCGGAGTTGCCGGCATAGTGGCGCCCCTCATCGGCAAGGAGCCGCCAAATATTCAGATGTGGGCCGTCACCGCGCCAACTCCGACCTTTGTCAGAGAACAAGGCCCCCTCTATCCCGACGGCCCCATGATGACCATCCAACTTGCCAGCCCCGCCTGGCCCGACTCTCCCAAATCCGGCGATTGAAGCGTCTATTCGCCGCTCGGTCCCTCAGTCCCTCGTTCCCTGCACCCTGTTCCCTGATCCCTGTTCCTTTGTAGCGCCGGTCTCCAGACCGGGGTCCCCAACGACAGGTCTTCGTCGTTGGGGTGGGAGACCGGCTGTCGTGCGGGTCTCCAGACCCGCATATCGCCGCTCCCTTGCTCCCTGCCTCATCCAACCCCCGCACAAACCCGCCCCACGAATACCCCGAAAACAAAGTACGGCCCATCTCCACCATCATCGTTAGCTGGGTCTCCGCGCTGAGGTCTCCAGGATCGACCTGTGTTTGCCTCACGTTCAGGTTCTCGCGCATCACGATCATCAAACTTCAACTTCTTATTTCGCCTGCGCCAGCCCTGCGATAACCTCCGCGATTTTATCGAGTATCTGGTTCCAGCCTTCCAATTGACCGCTGTCTTTTGCGCTCTCCATGGTTTCATTTCCAATCAAGGTGAGCTTCGTCTGGCCGTTTCCAAAATCCTCAAAGAGAGCCACATCGTGCGCACCGTCGATCGCCTCATGTTCTATTCCATATTGCGCCGGCTCAACCTTGTTTCCCTCCGCGTCAGCAAAGTACATGGAGTAAACAATCTTCTCGTGCACAACAATCTCCAGGTACTCGCCGCCATTCCAGAACTCCTGGCCATCCGGCGCTCTCATGCAGCAGAGAAATTTTCCGCCCACGCGAAAATCCATCTTGCAAAAAGGCGCGGTAAAACCCTTCGGCCCCCACCACTGCATCACATATTTCGGGTCTGTCCACGCCTTCCAAACCAACTCGCGTGGGGCATCAAAAACTCTTGTGACAACCATCCGCTCTGTCTCGTTAACCGTGTTTTTTGTCATCTCTGACCTCCGTTTTTTTCATTTGATTCACAACCACATCCAGCTTGTCGAAACTCTCTTCCCAGAATCGGCGATAATAAGCCGCCCAGTCGCTGACTGTCTTTATCGCCTCTGGCCTAAGCGTGCACACACTCTCTCGTCCACGCTTCGTCTTGATCACAATCCGCGCCCGCACCAGGTAGGCAATATGTTTTGAAATCATCTGCTGCGAGAGTGCAAACGGCTCCGTCAATCCATGCACAGAGGCAGGCCCATGGCTGAGTCGTTCGATCATCGCCCGCCGGGTTGGATCGGACAAAGCCGCAAATGTGGTACCCAATCTATCCACAACCATATGGTAGTGCATTTTCTGCCCATGTCAAGTGTGAATTTTGCCCACCCACTCCCCCGCCGACCCCGCCAGCGCCGCCGTCTTATCTGTAGCGCCGGTCTCCAGACCGGGGTCCCCAACGACAGGTCTTCGTCGTTGGGGTGGGAGACCGGCTGTCGTGCGGGTCTCCAGACCCGCATATCGCCGCTCCCTTGCTCCCTCGCTCCCTTGCTCCCCTGTTCCCTGTTCCCTTGAATGCAGCGTGCAGTTCGCTGGGTATTCTGGTAGTTATGGTGCGCATGCTCGTGCCCGGACCCGCATACAGGAGCTCTAACCATCATGGCGATCACGGATACTGTGAAACTGGGAATCAACGGTTCTATCCAGAGAGTCCGCATGTGCGCCGAGCGTACCGGGCTGCCCCCACTCCTAATCGTTCAGGCCGGACCAGGTTTGCCGCTGCTGCACGAAATGAGAAAGTTTCAACGTCTCCTGCAACTGGAAAAAGATTTCCTCGTGAGTTACTGGGAACAACGAGGCTGTGGCAACGCCTCGAAACAAGATGCCGGGAGCGTCTCTTTGGTTCAGCAGGTCGATGATCTTCGCGCGATCCTGCGGTGGTTACACAATGAGACAAAGCAAATCGTATCAGTGCTCGGCATTTCTCTGGGCGCAACAATTGCCCTGCAGGCCGCGGAGAATGAGCCCGATAAGGTGAAGTCGGTCATCGCTATTTCCCCTGATGCAAATACGGCCGAAAGTGACGCGTCCGTTTACTCATTTCTCCAGGACCAAAGCGCTCTTGCGAGAGATGGCCGATTGAGTGGACGTGTGAAGAAACTCGGTAGGCCGCCGTATACGAACTCGGCAGCGTTTCAAGGCCGCGCCAGTTTGTTGGCCGACCTTGGCGCGATCGAACATGGCAAGAACTTCAATGCGATCTTGAGAGAGACGCTTTTTGCCATGATCCGTACCTATGGCTTGTTTGGCGCCGCCAAAGCCTTGCGCAATATGAATCTGATCCAGAGCAAGCTCCTACCGGAATTGGTGTCATTAGATCTGTTTCCCAGACCTCCACGGTTAGCGGTCCCTGTTCATTACGTCTTCGGTGAGCAAGACGCTCTCACCCCAAGCGCGCTTGTGAAGCGATTGCCAGAGGCCATTGAAGCTCCGGCCATGACGGCAATTCTAGTGCCCAATGCCGGCCACATGGTGCATTTCGATCAGCCGGAGATCGTGCGATCGATCGTGGTGAGCGCATGAAGCTACACGCGAGCTCCTGGTCACGATCAATGCGAAACGCCACTTCCCATCAAATGTAGGGATGGAGAGATTTGCCGGTCCGCGTTTACGGTGTATCTGCCCTCACACGATCCCGAGTCTTCTGTGCGTCTTGCCAACCGTAGGCTTGTAAATGATAAGGGCCTGGCCGCGTCGCGGATTGCGAAGGCCATGCAAGAAAGAGGAGACTGATGGCTTGGTCCCGATAGACGCCCATCTATCCGCCAACCCCGCCCCATCCCCGACCGCAAAGACCGCCCCCATCCCGCCCGCCAACCCCACCCAGCCCCGCCTGGCCCGACTCTCCCAAATCCGGCGATTAAAAGATCACGCTGTGGGCTGTTTTCTCTTCTCTGATTCCACTCTTCTGCAATCGCGCGTCGAAGCTGTCGCCGCTGGACGACGGTTGCCCTTTCAAGCGAGCCAGAATCGAAGGCAATCGAAAAACGGGACTGTGAGACTGTGAAACTGTGAAACTGTGGACGCAAGCTATTGATTATAAAGGCTCCACAGTTTCACAGTTTCACAGTTTCACAAAACGGCATGGGGGGTGGGGGTCAGAAAACTATGGGGGGGTGGGTAGAAGCAGGGACTTCGGGACTGAGGGACTGAGGGACCGACGGAAGAGAAAAGCAGGAAACAGAAGAGGCAGGGGGAGGGGGTGGGCAGAAAGACAGGGGGGGTGGGTAAAAGGCAGTGGTTAGTGGGTAGTGGTTAGAAAGGCAGGGAGCGAGGGAGCAAGGGAGCAAAAAAGCAGGGAGCAAGAGGAGAGAAAGGCAGCCGGTAGCCGATAGCCAGTAGCCAATAGCCGGTAGCCGGTGGCAAGTAGCCGCGATTGTCCGTTCGTCGATCATGGCATCATTATGCGCCGGAAGGGGTAAATAATCGGCAGATTTGGCGGCAGAAATTTGCTCATGTTTTCAGCGGGTTGCGGGGCGGGGAAGCGAAAAGCGCTTGACAAAAAGCGCAGAACGGCGCGCCGGCAAGCCTCCAAAATAGGAAACACGTGGTGATGGTCGGGGCGGAGGGATTCGAGATGGTCGAGCCGGAGTATTTTGCCACGCGCCTCCCTTCCTCCAAGTGCAAGGAGATCTCGGCCTCCTCTTGACTTTTACTTATCATGGATGTCCCCAGTTTCTGCAACTTCGCCTAATTCTCGGTAAGCGTCACAGCAGCTGTTTGCTGGAGTGCCCCTGACGTTGCAGTCACGGTAACTGTGTAACTCTGCGGTGAACCGCCGCCGCCGCCTCCACCACCACCGCCAGCAGAGCCGCCTCCGCCACATCCCGTGAGTAGTGCAGCTACGGCGAGAACAAGCACGACCAAAGCTCCGGTCAGAATGCGCCGACGTCTGCAAGCAAAAAAGCAGGCCGCAATGGCCAAACCAGTTGCCGGAAGGAATGGACTTGAGGCTGGCCGCACCAAACTTGCTTTTGCGCTCACCGCGATCGTGAGCTGCGTCGTCGCGGCTGAGCCTGACGGTGTCACGGTCGTGGGACTGAAGGAGCAGGTCGCATTCGATGGCAACCCTGAACATGCGAAGCTCACTGTCGAGTTGAAGCCGTTCTGCGGCGTTACCGTCAGAGTGACATTTCCCTGGCCACCAGACGCCAGAGTCAACGAGGAAGGTGACATACCGAGCGTGAAACTTGGAGGCGCCAGGTTGATTGTGTATGTGCCTGAGGCCACCACGCTGTTTGAATAGCCCGCGGCCGCCGCAATGGCCTCAATGGTCGTCGTGGACGAGACCAACATTGGATTCGACGTTGGAAACAGCGCGGACGAAGTCGTGGGTGTGGTTCCGTTGGCCGTGTAATAAATGGACGCTCCCGGCGTCGAGTCCGCGAGGGTCACGCTCTGCGCAGAAGTGTAGATTCCAGGAGTTGGTGTGAAGGTTGGCGTGGCGGCGGCAGGCAGGTCGATGGTATATGTGGCGCTGGCAACAGCGCTGCCAATGCCCCCGAGGCCTGGAAAAGTAATCCCGTAATAGACGGAGTTGGCGTAGCCGTTGATCACGGCCACGGCATTGATGGTCTCTGACGTTGCAACCGTGATCGGCCCGGCGTAAACATATGAATCGGAATTTGGCTCGGTGCCATCCGTGGTATAGAGGATGACAGAAGAGGGCGTCACGTCGGAGATGGTTACCGTCTGTACGGAAGCGTAAGTGCCGGAGGCAAGAGAAAACGCCGGAGTTGCGGGAACAGCGACGATCGTATAGTTGGCAGACGTCACGCTGCTGTTGCGATATCCCGGCACGGTAGCGATGGCCTGAATACTCGCGCTCGACGAAAGCGCGATTGGCCCGCTGTATAAAGTGGAAGCCGGCGACGGCACGCTTCCATCGGTCGTATAAAAGATGCTCGCGTTCGCCATGCCATTCGACATCACGAGCGGCGAATCCGGCAGGTAGGTCCCGGGTATTATGCTGAATACAGGCGCTGCCGCAGCCGGAAATGTATTTGGGGAAGGTTGGTATTTCCAGAGGTCGTTCATATTAACGCTATAGTCGGAGGTATTCGTCGTCGTTCCGGAAAAGAGCCAGAGATTACCGCTCTTGTCGGTCCAGGTGACCTCGCCGGTGCGCGCTCCAGGAACATTTCCCGCGGCCGGCGCCCCGATGCTGCCGTATACGCCCTGAGGGCCATCGCAGACAGGATAGACGAAGATCGTCACGATCCAGTAGCAGTTGCTGGTCGCATAATCGCCGGCCATCCACGTCCATTCGGACGTGGATGGATCGAAGAACGAAAGATCGTCGTCGCCGCCGATATAGAAACCGTCCGTTCCACCGGTTATATCCGAACTGTTGGTTCCAAAGAGCCAGAGGTTCCCGGTTTTGTCCACCCAACTGCCGGAAGATAAGTTGCCGCCGGGCGTGTTCCCGGTGGCCGGCAGGCCCAATGTTCCACGAACGGGCGGCTGATTGGAACAGGCGTTGAATCCGACAACTGGATAGAAGGCACAGTATGAGCCGCTGGCTCCGTTCATCCAGGTCCATTCGTTGCTGGAGGTATCGTACCTCCAAAGATCGTTGTACTTGCCGTTGGCGCCGCCGCCACCACCGCCTAGCAACCACAGATTGCCCTGCAGGCCTGTCCACGCCGCAGCCCCGGTGCGGCTTGGTGGGTAATTCTCGGCAGATGCCACGCCCAACGTGCCGTAGGAGCCTTCCTGATACCCAAGATCAACATTCACCACGTTGCTGCCGCCCATCCAGGCCCATTCCATCTTCGAGGGATTGAACTCCCAGAGATCGTTGAGCGCATAGCTATTGCCCGTTGCGTCCTCTCCGGTGCCCCCAAAGAGCCAGAGGTTGCCTTTCTGGTCCACCCAGCTCGAAGCCTCGTAACGGCTACCAGGAATATTTCCTGGCGAAGGCACACCGAGCGCGCCATACACTCCGGGCGCTCCGGTACAGCCGTAGGCTCCCGAGTCGCAGTAATCAGAAGCTACCGGCACATTGCTCCCGCCCATCCACGCCCATTGGTTTTTCGTTGGATCGAACTCCCAAAGATCGTTCAGCTCCTCTTCAAAGCCCGTGCTATCTATTCCGTATCCGCCGAATATCCAGACGTAGCCTTTCGAATCCATCCAGCTTGTTGCTCCGTACCGTCCTCCAGGCAGGTTTGCGGATGCAAACACTCCGAGCGTGCCATAAATGCCAGCCTGCCCGGTACAGCTGAACGCCTCAACGAGGGTGGTGCATCCGCCCATCCATGTCCATTGATTTGAAGATGAGCTGAACTCCCACAAATCGTTCAGATAACCCACGTTCCCTGCCGAGTCAGAGCCGGCTCCTCCAAAGAGCCAGAGATTGCCGCTCGGGTCAGTCCAGCTTGTCGCGCCGTAGCGAGCGCCAGGGATGTTCTGCGAGGAAGGTGTCAGCAATGTTCCATAGACTCCGGGCTGATTTGGCTGACTGCTTCCGCCCATCCAGGTCCATTCGCCCTGAGTCGAAACTGGCCCGATGGTGTAAACAGCGGACCCGATTTCGCTGGGAAGATAACCGTTCGCCACGGCGATCGCCAGAATGGTCTCGGACGAAGAAATAGTGATCGAGCTGCCATACACGGCCGAGGTGGTGGTAGGCATGCTTCCATCGGTGGTGTAATAGATGGTCGCTCCAGGGGTGGCGTCGGAGATCTCGACTGTCTGGGGTGTGCTGTATATTCCAGAAGCAACGCTGAAAGCGGGCGTGGCAGCAGGCGTAACCTGAAGCGTATAGGCCGCCGTCGCAATGTTGCTGTTTGCGTATCCGCTGGCTCCGGCAATGGCCTCGACAGTCGCCGATGAAGAGAGTGCGATGGGACCGGTGTATTCGACCGCCGGCGTATTTCCGTTCAGCAGATAGAAAATGGTTGCCCCGGGTGTCGCATCGTCGATCGTGAGCAGTTGAGCTGTTGTATAGGTCCCGGAGCTGGGAGAGATATCTGGCGTTGCGGCTATCGGCAGTCCGCCTGTATTCGGCTGAAACTCCCAAAGATCCTGGAAGGCCCCCAAGGTGCCGGTCACATTGACGCCTTCGCCACCGAAGAGCCAGAAATTGCCGCTGGAATCTGTCCAACCAGTGGCAACTTCCCGGCCACTGGGAACGTTTCCCAAGGCGGGCGATTGCAATGCTCCGTAGGCACCAACTTCGCCGCAAAGGATGTACGCACAATCCAGCGAGCTGCTCCCACTCATCCACGACCATTGACCGGTTGAAACGTTGTACTGCCACAGGTCGTCGAGCCAACCGAAGTTTTGGTTCGAATCGCTGCCCCACCCACCAAAGAGCCAGAGATTGCCCCGGTGATCGGCCCAGTTCACCGGGGATGCGAGGCTTCCGGGGTCGTTGTCCGCAGCTGGCACTTGCAATGTCCCGTAGACGGGTGGGAAATGACAACCATTTCTCTGCGTGCTGCAATTGGCTGGGAATGTGCTTCCACCCCCCACCCATGTCCATAGGCCTGTGGATGGATCGAATTCCCACAGGTCGTTGAGTGAACCGATCTGTCCGTTGGAGTCCATCCCGTACCCGCCGAAGAGCCACAGCTTGCCGTTGCTGCCGATCCAACTTAGCGCGCCCACGCGGGAGCCGGGAAAGTTGGTGGCGGCAGCCACGCCCTGCATACCATATATCCCTGGCTGTCCACTGGGAGAGGAGCAGGCGGGAAGTCCGTTGCTCCCCCTCATCCACGACCATTCCTTCGTGGAGGGATTGAAACGCCAAAGGTCGTCGAAATAAATCTGGCAATCGCCGTTTAGATTGGTGGTGGTTCCTCCAAAAAGCCAGAAGTTTCCCTGACTGTCGGTCCAACTGAACGCGCTGACTCGAGCCCCCGGAACATTTCCAACTGCAGGCGTACCGAGGTTCCCATAAACACCCTGTTGATACGGAGAATCAGACCCGCCGATCCACGCCCATTCATTCGTGCTGGGGTTGAATTCCCAAAGATCGTTGAAGTTATCGGCTGCATCCCCGCCCCCAAAGAGCCACAAGTTTCCCGTTGCGTCCGTCCAGGTAACGGCGCCGTCGCGTCCAGACGGTACATTCCCGGGAGCGGGCATGCCCAGGGTGCCATAAACCCCAGGTGAACTCTGTCCATTGGCCGCGTTGCTTCCTCCCATCCATGCCCATTCGTTGGTTGAAGGGCTGTACTCCCATAGCTCATTGAGGTAGCCATATTTGCCCGACGCATCAAAGCCCCAGCCGCCAAACATCCACAGGTTGCCTTTGTTGTCGGTCCAACTGGATGCGGACTCGCGATCGCCGGGGAGATTCGCCGGGGCGGGAGTACCCAACGTGCCGTATACGGGAACCGAGGGAGTTTCCGTTCCGTTGATCCAGACCCACTCGTTCGTCTGCGCACGCGCTGAGGAACACACCGTGCCTGGGGCCACGACAAGAAGAAGCACTGCGGCAACGCAGGAGGCAAAGCGCGATCCGCACATATGCCTCGATGTTGCGCCAGAGAGAATTTGAACTGATGAGTGGGAAGAAACCGAAGGACGAAGCATGAATCACCTCGCGGGTCCCCGACAGACCTGAATGAAAATCAGCCAGAACTGCTGGCCTTTCGACCGCGGACACTAGCTCTCAGGTCGCCGCCCAGGAATTGACTGAACCAGGAAGTAACGTTGACACCCATTCTACGCGCGGAATGCGCCTCGTGACGTTGAGAATTGAGACGACTATTCGCGCCATTGGCCAAAAGCCCCTTCGCGTTTTGGCTGTTCTGGGCTTCTGTCTTGCGGGCATTGTCGCCGCTCGCTGATCATGGCCGCAGAGTATCCTACGGATCGCTGGAGCGGACCGCTGGCGTCAAACTTGGGAATCCGACGCGCAGAACGGCGCGCCGGCAAGCCGTACTGTAGTGGACCGAATCGGTGGGGAAGAACGCCACCTGCAGTGTCTGCGATCCCGCGTCGAGGACCTCTCCTGCTGCCGGCGCGTACGCGAAGGTTCCAGGAACGCTGGACGGGCGGGACGTTTCCGAAGAACCCGCACACCTGGGGGGCACCCCTTGGGTGAGACAGTGCCAGCTCCACTGACTTCTCTTGCCCGCCGTAAAATTGACTTGAGTGACCATCGCAGCCACCGAACAGTTTTCCTTCCGCCCCGAGTTCACCGTCCGACAACGCCTCTTGCTGGCCGTTGTTCCGCGCCTCGTCTGGGCGCTGCTCTCGCTCGTCGGCCGAACCTGGCGCTTTGAAACCATCGCCGAAGAAAACGCAACGCCGCTTCCCTTCGGCGCCGGAGCAGCCGCTGAAATCTTCTGTTTCTGGCATCAATGTGTTCTGCCCTGCACGTTCTATTTCCGCCGCACCGGCGCGACGATCATCGTCAGCCAGAGCTTCGACGGCGAACTCATCGCGCGCACGCTCGAGCTCTTCGGATACAAAACCGTGCGCGGCTCCAGCTCGCGCGGCGCTCGTGAAGGCCTGCTCGGCCTCAAGCAAGTCATCGAATCTGGATGTCCCGCGATCTTCACCGCAGACGGCCCGCGCGGCCCGATCTACCAAACCAAAACCGGCCCCATCAAACTCGCCGCTGTCACCGGCGCGCGCATCGGCGCGTTTCATCTTCAGCCGCGCCGCGCCTGGTCGCTGCACTCCTGGGATCGCTTCCTTGTTCCCATGCCGTTCACACGTATCGCCGTCAGTTGGTCGCGCTGGACTTGCGTTCCTGCGAATCTCGCCGAAGGCGGCTTCGAGTCGCAGCGCGAGCAGCTCAATGCCGCCCTCGAACGCGCTCGCATCAATGCGCTCGCTCGCTTCGGGAAATCCGATGTCTGAACAATCCCCTCCAAAGGATCAAACCGCGGAGCGGGTTTCCGACTTCGACTACGATCTCCCCGAAGAGCTGATCGCGCAAGAGCCTCCAGCCGAGCGCGGCTCCAGCCGCATGCTCGTCATGGACCGCGCGACGGGCGCATTCCGCGACGATTCTTTCTCTGGCCTTGGTCAGCATCTTCGCTCGGGCGATTTGCTCGTCCTCAACGACAGCCGCGTGATTCCCGCGCGTCTCTACGCGCACCGCACATTGGTCCGGGATCGAGAGAAGCCGACAGGCCGCATCGAAGTCATGCTCCTTGAACCCGCTCTTGACCCTGTCGGCCAGAATCGCTGGCGCGCCCTCGTTCGCCCCGGCCGCAAAGTTGCCATCGGCGAGCGCCTCGTCTTCCCCGCTCCTGACGGCTCCGTCGCGCTTGAAGCCGAAGTCCTCGAGCGTGGCCAATTCGGCGAGCGTCTGCTCGAGTTCGCTCCAGTCCAAGGCTCGACAGATGACTTCTTCGCCGTGCTCGACCGGATCGGCCACACCCCGCTGCCGCCGTATATCCATCGCGAGGACGCCGGTGCCGATCGCGACCGCTATCAGACGGTCTTTGCCCGCGAACGCGGTTCCGTTGCCGCGCCCACCGCAGGCATGCACTTCACGCCGGCTGTTCTTGAACAACTCTCGTCCAAAGGAATCGAAATAACGCGCGTCACGCTCCACGTTGGCCTCGGCACATTCGCTCCGCTCCGCGTTAAGCGAGTCAACGAAGTCCATCTACACAGCGAGCGCTATTCCATTTCGGCCGCGGCTGCAGACGCAATTCATCGCGCCGTAGCGGAGCGTAGGCGGATCGTCGCCGTCGGCACCACGGTCGTCCGCACCCTCGAAGCTGCTGCAATCGCCGCCGCCGCGCTTGCCGCCGGAAACAACCCAGTCCAACCTCACTCCGCGGCCACCGAAATCTTCATCTCTCCTGGCTTCGACTTCCGCGTCGTCAGTGCACTGCTCACCAACTTCCACCTGCCCCAATCGAGCCTGCTCATGCTGGTCAGCGCCTTCGCCGGCCCACCAGGAACTGGCCTCGACCGCATTCTCTCCGCCTACCAGCACGCCATCCGTGAGCGCTACCGCTTCTTCAGCTACGGCGACTGCATGTTCATCGCCTGATGTGGTGCCCGCCTCCGGCCGGCTGTCGTGCGGGCGTCCTCGCCCGCGTTCTCGTCATCATGATCCCCGCTTGCCCTGCTATCCTCTCTACCGATGACCGACGCACCCAAGCCGCCCGTTTTCCTCCTCGACGCGATGTCCTTCATCTTCCGCGCCTATCACGCCATGCAGCGCTCGCGGCCCATGTCCACGCGCTCCGGCCTGCCCACCGCGGCCACCTACGTCTTCGTCAACATGATCAAGAAGCTCCGCCAGGACTTCGCGCCCAAATACTTCGCCGCCGTCTTCGACGTGAGCGGCGAAGTCTTCCGCGACGAGCGCGCCCGCTCCATCGCAACTCTGCGCCGCTGGAACGCGAAGTCTCAGAGCTTCGAAGACGTGACTTACGACGGATACAAAGCCAAACGCGAGTCCATGCCCGAAGATCTTCGCCGCCAGATTCCCTACATTCGCCGTGCCCTGGAGGCGCTGCGCATTCCCATTCTCCAGGCCGAAGGCTTCGAGGCCGACGACGTCATCGGCACCCTGGCCCGCGAAGCCGCCGAGCAGCAGCACGAGGTCTTCATCGTCTCCGGCGACAAGG
>CAZANC010000074.1:0-13462 GCA_964486495.1 uncultured Occallatibacter sp. | reverse complement strand
GGCGCGAGACGAAGTGGCGCACGAGGATGGGGATGTCGGCGGCGCGCTCGCGCAAAGGCGGGGCAGAGACAGGAAAGACCTTGAGGCGATAAAAGAGGTCGCTGCGGAATTGTTTCTCCGCGACCATTTTGGCCAGGTCGCGATTGGTGGCGGCGATGAGGCGTACATTGACGGGAATCGGCCGCGTTCCGCCCAGACGCTCGATCTCGCGCTCCTGCAAAGCGCGCAGCAGCTTGGGTTGCAGGTCAAGCGGCAGATCTCCTACCTCGTCAAGAAAGAGCGTGCCCTCGTTGGCCAGCTCCAGACGGCCGATCTTGCGCGCGATGGCGCCGGTGAACGCGCCCTTCTCGTGGCCGAAAAGCTCGCTTTCGAGCAGCCCTGCGGGGATGGCGGCGCAATTCAGCTTGATGAAGGTGCGATCGCTGCGCGCACTCAGCCGGTGGACGGCTCGCGCCAGCAGCTCCTTGCCGGTTCCGGTCTCGCCCTCGATGAGGACTGTCGCGTCGGTGGGCGCCACGGTCTCAATCTGCCGCAGCACATTGCGCAGGCCGGTGCTTTCGCCCACGATGTCGTCGAAGCGGTGCTCGATGTTGATCTCTTCTTCGAGGTACCGTTTTTCCTGGTCCAGCCGGTCGCGCAGCTCCGCAATGCGCCGGAATGCCATGGCGTTATCGACTGCCATCGCCACCTGCCCGGCAATCTGCACCAGCATCTCCAGCTCGCGCTGACCAAAACTCCCCTCCTGCCTGCTCACCACGGAGAGCGCTCCAAGTGACTTGCCTTGATGAACCAGCGGAACCCAGCAACCCGACTGCATGCCCATTCTCTTGAGGTAAGCGAGCGTCTCGGGAGCATAAGGCGCTCTGGCAATACTCTCCAGCAGCACCGGCTCCCGCGTGCGAAACGCGATTCCAGACAGAGAGCCATCGATGGAAACGCGCAATTCGCCCGGAAAAACCTCAGTGCCCGGAACTCCGAGGAACTGCACCACCAAGTCGCCGGCCGCCGCATCGTAAAGCACCAGGCCCGCGTTGTCGTGGGGAATCACCTCGCGGATGGAAGCCGAGATCGCATCCAGCAGTTTCTCCGCATCCATATTGGCCAGCAGCACGCCGCTGAGCTGGAAGATCAACGCTTCCTCCGCGCGCTTGCGGTCGGTCATGTCGCGCGCGACCTTGGCGAATCCCGTCACCTCGCCGCTACTGTCGCGGATGGCTGTAATCACGACGTTGGCCCAGAATCGCGAGCCATCTTTACGCACTCGCCAGGCCTCTTCTTCCACGCGATCCCTGGCCGCCGCTTGACGCAGCAATTCGGCGGGTCTGCCGCGCTCCTGATCCTCCCCGGTGAAGAATCGCGAGAAATGCAGGCCGAGCACCTCGTCAACCTTGTAGCCCTTGATGCGTTCGGCGCCGGGGTTCCAGGTGAGCACGTGGCCGTCCCGATCGAGCAGATAAATGGCGTACTCGCCGATGCTTTCGACGATGGAGCGCAGCCGCAGATCGTTGAGCCGCAGCGCTTCCTGTGCGGCGCGCTGCTCAGTCGCGTCGCGGATGAACGCTACCACTGCCGGACCTGATTCGGTCTGCATGGGCTTGAGCATGATGTCGACGGGGAATTCGGCGCCGTCCTTGCGCAGGCCGAAGAGATTGAGGGCCGCACCCATCTGGCGAGTGCGGGGATGGGCGCTGTAATTCTCGCGATGGCGCGGATGGCCGCCGCGGAAACGCGCCGGTACGAGAATCTCGACGGGCTGGCCGATAAGCTCGTTGCTGGAGTAGCCGAACAGCTCTTCGGCGCGCGGGTTGGCGGCTCGCATCACACCACCGTTGTCGGTGACGAGGATGGCGTCCGGCGAAAACTCAAACAGCCGTTCGATTAAGTTTTGGGCAAAGCCAGGCTCAGCGCTCTTCTCCGCTGCCGTTTCCTGCCCGGGGGAATCCGAGGGGCACATGTTTTTCTACCGACCTTAGTTGAAAGGTATCGCTTCGGGCGAGCCTTGCGCAACGCCGGTGATGTGAACGCCTGGTGACAGTCGTGCGAGCCGCGGGGCTCAGGACGGCCGGGCTTGCTCCGCGAGGTAGGCGAGCCACTCGTCCATGCCCGCTCCGGTTTTGGCCGAGGTTTCGAAGATGCGGATGCCGGGGCGAATCTCGTTGATGTTCTTGAGCGCCAGCTCGCGGTCGAAGCCGCAGGGAACCGCGAGATCGATCTTCGTAATCACGGCCGCGTCCGACGAGTTGAAGAGCCCGGGGTACTTGAGCGGCTTGTCCTCGCCCTCAGTTACGCTGAGCAGCGCGACGCGAATGCGTTCGCCCAGGTCGTAGCTCGACGGACACACAAGGTTGCCGACATTTTCGATGAAGAGGTAGTTGAGACCTGCGAGCGAGAATCCCTCCCAGCCTTCAAGATGCTTTGCGACCATCTCTGCATCAAGGTGGCAGATGCCGTGCGTGTTGATCTGCCGCACGGGTGCGCCGCTCGCCGCCAAACGCCGCGCATCGTTGTCGGTTTCAAGATCGCCCACCAAGGCCGCAGCGTGCGCACCGCGGGCGCGCAGTGCACGCAGAGTCAGCTCAAGAAACGCAGTCTTGCCCGTGCCGGGGCTCGAGACGAGGTTCAGCACCAGTACTCCTGCCGACGTAAAACGCTGGCGCAGCCCCGCTGCCAGCTCATCGTTCTTCTTCAGGATTCCCCGCCGCAACTCAACAATCCGGGTCGTCATATCTTCTCCTCCACCGGGTCCGGCGCGTCAAATTCCGATTCCGCGGGCTTCGATTCATTGGGCTCCGGTTCCTCCAGCTCAATCGATTCGATCTCCAGCTCGCGCCCCTGGCGAAGATCAGCCGCCAGCTCGCCACAACGCGGACAGCGAAAGCTTTGCACGCCCTCGATCTCGGAGTCCGCGCTGCAAGCGTCGCAGTGGATGATCACGGGCAACTTGTTGATGACCAACTTCGCGCCGGCAAGAGGTGAACCTTCCGAGGCCAGCTCCCAGCAGAACTGCAGTGAATCTTCAATGACCGAGGCCAGCGCGCCAAGGCGCAGCCGCACTTCCTTGACGCGTGCGCCAGGGTACGCGGAAGCCGACTCGGTGACCGTCTCAATAATGCTGGCCGCGATGGAAAGCTCGTGCATGGATTCTCTCTGCACGATACTACGCCGGCATAGTCTTTGGTTGCGACCGCGCGCACACACAATGAACTGATCCCAAAATGCAAGCCCGAAAATGTAAAATGGTTGCAAAGGATCTTCCCGTTGCCAGGCACTTCCACACACACCACTGGGATTGAGCCGCGCCTTGCGCTCAGCGCGCTTGCGCCGGATACGCTTCAGTCGGAAATCCGCGCCATGACCACCGAATGCGACCGCATGGGCGGCATCAACCTGGCGCAGGGCGTTTGCGATACGCCTGTGCCCGAAGTGGTGGAGGCCGCGGCGATCCAGGCCATTCGCGATGGGCAAAACATTTACACAAGGTGCGACGGCATCGCACGGCTCCGCGAGGCCATCGCAGCCAAGCAGCGGCGCGATTACGGCCTGGTCTACGATTCTGAAAACGAGGTGATGGTTGCTTCCGGCGCAACGGCCGGCCTGCATGCCGCCGCAATGGCGCTGCTCAATCCAGGCGACGAAGTGCTCGTCTTTGAGCCGTTCTACGGCTACCATGTGCATACGCTCGACTCATTGCGCGTGAATCCGGTGCTGGTCGCGCTGGCGGAGCCGGACTGGCAGCTTGACGTGGACGCCATGCGAGCCGCGGTAACTCCGCGCACCCGCGCCATTTTGCTCAATACTCCCGCGAACCCTACGGGGAAGATCTTCACGCTGCCCGAGCTCGAAGCGGTCGCGCAGCTCGCCATCGAACACGATCTGTTCCTCATCACCGACGAGATCTACGAGTATTTCGTCTATGACGGCGCGCGGCACATCTGTCCGGCCACGCTGCCCGGCATGCGCGAGCGCACGATTGTGATTTCAGGGTTCAGCAAAACGTTTTCGATCACCGGCTGGCGCATCGGCTACGTGACGGCGGACGCGCGCTGGATGCCCACGATGGGCCACTTCCACGACCTGACCTACGTGTGCGCGCCCGCGCCGCTGCAGGTGGGCGCCGCCGCGGGCCTGGAGCAGTTGCCGCCGAGCTTCTACGCGCAATTGGCCGCCGATCATCAATCGAAGCGCGGCCGGCTGCTCGCGGCCCTGAGGGACGCTGACATGGAAGCCTCGGCGCCACCGGGCGCCTACTACATCATGGCAAGCGTCGAGCACTTGCCCGGCAAAACAGCCGCGGAGAAAGCACGATACCTGCTGCGATCGACTGGCGTGGCCGCCGTGGCTGGATCGGCATTCTTCCGCGAAGGGCGCGGCGAGAACCTGCTGCGCTTCTGCTTTGCCAAACGGGATTCCGAGCTGGACGAGGCATGCGAACGGCTGCGGAAGCTGTAAGCGCGCTCGGCAAAAAACCCTAAGATCCGGCTCGCGCGGCCAGCCAAGTCTTCAGATTCGGCTCCTGAAGGCGGCGCAGCTCAACGCAGCTGTCAATATTCTCAAGCGCGTGCTTCAGAGCCACGTTGGAGGCGGGAACCGGGTGAGCAGCGAAGAAACTCTTCACGTCGTCGCGCGCCTCGTCGGTGCAGAAGCTTCCGGTATGGCTCACCAAATCCGCGCCCAGGTCGGTGGTCAGGTCAGCCTGCACCTGATCCCAATGCGTTTTGATGAAGTTCCACGTCATGTCGCGATTCTCGGGGATCTGGAGACCGATGGCTAACTGAATTGCGGCGTCCTGGTTGCGGACCTTGCTTGAAACCGAATATTCGAGAGCACGCTCAAGCAGCGCGGGATTGTCAAACTGGACCAGCAGTCGTAATGCGGATTCCTGCAGCTCGGGATCGGTCGAGGTTTCATACACCTTCTGCAATCGGTCAAAGAGCGCGGCGTCGCCGTTCTCCGCGGCGGCTTCAAGAGCGGCCTGCCCAAGGGTCGGATCGACGGCCGTAGGATCGTCGAGGTATCGATCGGCGATCTGCCGCGCCTGGGCAACGACAGCAGGGTCGTTGCCATGATCGACGAGTAAGCCGAGAAATTGCGCGCGCAACTCAAGCGTGTTGGGCGAGTCGCCGGGCGCGGGAGGGCCGAGCTTCGCGTACTCGGGCGCGAAGTTGCGGCTCACCCACACACCCAACTCGTCGCGCTCTTCCTTAGACGAGGCCACTTTGTCGGCGATGGTTCCCAATTTCTCCGTCGCGTTTGAGGAGACCTCTGCATTTGGATCGGACTTGAAAGCAGCCACGAGATCCAGGTAATCGCCCACGGTGGCTTTGTTGGCGCGCACCTGCGCCCACTCGTCGCCGGCGAGGCTGATGCGCTCCGAGGACGTGAGGTCCAATTCAGCGTGCGCGACGAGAGATGCAAACTCGGCTGGCGCGTAGGCGCTGCGGTAGTAGCCCTTGCCCGCGTTATTGGCGAAGAACAGGCCGGCTGCCGGTACACTTACGCTCGAAGTTTCAGGTGTCGCAAGTTCGCAGTCCTGGGCATCGGTGGCCTTGATGCAGACCGGCAGCGTCCACTTTTGCGCGGGATTGGGCGGGATGCTGGGGCTGAGGAAGAATCGCCTCTGCTCGAGGGAGACTTTTCCGCCTGCGGGCGTGGCGAAGGTGAGGATGGGCTCACCCGGCTGCGCCACGAGCGACTCCATGATCTTGTCCACCGGTTTGTGGCTCGTTGCCGTCTGTGCATTCCAGAAATCCTCCGCCGTGGCGTTGCCGTATTCGTGCGCGGCCAGGTATGCGTGCACGCCTTTGCGGAAGGTCTCCTCGCCCAGATAGTTCTCCACCATCAGAAGCACATCGCTGGCCTTGCCGTAGGCGATGCTGTCGAACATCTGATCGATCTCGTCCGGCGTGTCGGCCTTGGCGCGGATGGCGCGCGTAGTAGGCTCCGCGTCAATGTTGAGGGTATCCTGTTCGTCGCCGGCTACCACCTCGGGAATGTTCCACTCGGGATGCATCGCGGCCACGGGCTTATTCTCCATCCAGGTGGCAAAGCCCTCGTTGAGCCAGATGTTGTCCCACCATTGCATCGTGACCAGGTCGCCGAACCATTGGTGCGCCATTTCATGCGCGACGACGAGGCCGACTTCTCGTTTTTCGTTGACCGTAGCAGTCCTGGGATCGAGCAGGAGGTCGGTTTCGCGGTAGGTGATGGCGCCGAAGTTTTCCATCGCGCCGGCTTCAAAGTCAGGGATGGCGATGAGGTCGAGCTTCTTGAGCGGGTAATGAATGCCGAAATAGTCGTCGTAGTAGTGCAGGACGAATTTGGCAACATCCAGCGCGTAGGGCGTGAACGCAACCTTATCGGGCGTTGCGCAGACGCGAATGTCCACGTCGTCCTGGCGCCCTAGGGTGCACTGGAAGTCGCCTACGAGGAAGGCGACGAGATAGGTGGACATTTTTGGGGTGGTTCCAAAGACCAGCGTGTGTTTGCTTGCCCCGGGGCCCGGTGTGTCGGCCACGATGGGGGTATTCGAAATCGCGGTATCGGCAGCGTCGATGACAAGCGAGATATCGTAGCTGGCCTTGAAGGCCGGCTCGTCGAAGCAGGGAAATGCGCGGCGCGCGTCGGTGGCCTCGAATTGCGTGACGGCATAGTTGCGGCGCGCGGTTTTTGATAGATAGAAGCCGCGCAGTTCGTTATTCAGGATTCCGGTATAGCGAATCTTGATGGTGGCTTTGCCGGCAGGAATGATGTTGAGAAAGGCGAATGTAGCCTCCTGCATGTCAGGATCGAGGGTCACCGTGCCTGTCTGCTTCTGAACGCCGGGGTAGTCGGGGTAGATGGTCACCGACTGGAACGCAATCTCAATAGCGCTCAGAGTAATTGAGTTCGTGGGCAGGCTGATGTTTACGTCGATCGCTTCCTCGCCGGAGAAAGTTGCGGCTTTGAGGTCGGGCGTCAGTTTGAGCGTGTAGTGCGTGGGAATGACCGTGCTGGGCAGGCGCTGGCCGACAGCGGGGCGAGGAGACAACGGAGCAAAAACGGCAAGCACAGCCGCGGCGCCGAAGATCGCGCGCGCGCAAAAGTACAGATGGGAAGACTTCATGGAGCTCCTCGTGGGTTTATGGCAAAGCGGCAAGTCGATCTTCCTTGGCCGCGGGCGACGGTACGAACCGGCCGCCCATTGTGAATCATCGAGCAGCGCATCGTTCAATTCTTGCATGGCGCGCTAGTTAAAATGCGCCGGGGCCAACTTAGGCGAGATGGCTTGGATGACGATCAGCGCCAGCGGGTAGGCAAGGCACGCGATGATAAACAGCGTTACATAGCTGTGCGTTTTTTGAACGATCGCACCCGCGCTGAACAGCAGCAGAACTCCGCCGAACGCCCCTGCCATGCCGCCGATGCCGGTTACGCTTGCCACGGCGGCCTTGGGGAACATGTCGGATGGCAAGGTGAATAAGGTCGCCGACCATCCCTGATGACCGGCGGTAGCCAGACCCAACAGTGCCACCACGACCCACAAGTGATGGATAAACGGAGCGGTAAAGATGGGCGCGATGCACAATACGCAAAGCAGCATCGTACCCTTGCGGGCCCAATTCGGCGTGATCCCACGGTTGATCAGGGCTCCCGAAATCCAGCCGCCGCCGACGCTGCCAATGATCGAGATGGCGTAGGCCAGCATCACCGGAATCTTGCTTTGTGACAGGCTCAAATGAAATGTGGACTGCAGGTAACCGGGGATCCAGAAAAGGTAGAACCACCAAATGGGATCGGTGAGGAACTTGCCGACGGCGAATGCCCATGCCTCCTTGCACGGGAACACATGACTCCAGGGAATTTTTTCGATCTTCTCACCGGGGTCACTGAGGATCAGTGCGAGCTCGGCTTTGGAGACGCGGGGTTGTTCCTCAGGCCGGCGATAGATCATGAGCCAGAAAATAAGCCACACGAAGCCCATTGCGCCAGCGACGAAGAATGAGCCCCGCCAGGCTCTCGCGGGCCCAAACACACTCCATTTACTGAAGAGGGCTACGAACGCCGCGACCACCACCGGCGCTACCATGTTGCCCACGTTCGCGCCAGAGTTGAAGAGCCCGGTTGCGTACGCCCGCTCGCGCTTGGGAAACCACTCTGCGACGGTCTTGATACAGGCAGGGAAGTTGGCAGCCTCGCCCAAGCCGAGCAGAAACATGGCCAGCGCAAAACTGGCGACCGAAAACGCCGCGCCTGGCAGCATGGCTGCGATGCTCCACAGGGTAATGGCGATCGCGAACGCCTTGCGCGTGCCCAGCTTGTCGGTCAGACCACCCGCGACCAGCATCGCGATGCCGTAAGCCAACTGAAACGCGACGGTGATGATCCCGTACTTGTAGTCGTTCAGGCCCGGAATGACGCCTTCGAGCGTGTTTTTGAGGTTGGCGATTACGGCGCGGTCGACATAGGCGATGACCGTGGCGAAAAACAAGAGCGCGCAAATCACCCAGCGCTCATAGGTCATTCGGTCGGCGGGCGCCGCGGTGGCAATTGCAGCCCGTGGGTCGCCGCTTGTTGAAGACATTTTGCCGGACTCCGGGATGAAACTCGTAGCGCTACGTGGCCCGACCAATTATACCGGCCACACGATGGGGCTGATTACCCGCAATTTCGCGACAGGTCAGCGCGGAGCTTTTCGATGCGGCAGCAACGAGTCAAGCAGCAGCAGGCAGGCGCCGGTGACGACGGAGGAGTCGGCCACGTTGAAATCGGGCCAGTGATAGCTGAAGATGTGAACCTCAATAAAGTCGATCACCGAACCATAGACGATCCGGTCGTGAACGTTGCCGAGTGCACCGCCAAGAATGAGCGCGAGAGCAATCGTGGTGAATGTGAACTGATTGCCGAGGCGCAGCAAAACGATGAAGATGACCAGCGCGGCGACAAGCGTGAATGCGACCAGCGCCCAGCGCACTAGGTGCGGAGAAGCAGTATCGGCAAACAGCGAAAACGCCGCGCCTTCATTGGTCCAATGAGTGATGCGCAGGAAGCGGGGGATGATGGGGATCGCTCCACCGAGCGGGATATGCAGGGAGACCCACGTCTTGGTCCCACGGTCAGCAATGATGACCAGCGCCGAAATGAGCAGCAACCAGAACAAGCGGCGCGGACGAGGCCAATTCGTTAACCAGCTCACTGGTTGGCCTCCGCAGGCGCCGCGACGCTTCGCGGCGGTTCAATGCCCATCTCGTGCAACGCGGACTGGCAGCGCGTGCAAACGTTCTCCCAGATGCCGTAGCTGGAGACCTCGGGCATGAAGTTCCAGCAGCGAGCGCATTTGTGGCCGGAGGCGGGCGCCACAGTGATCGACGGCTCTTTGCCTTCAACGACGCTGACACTTGATACGTTCAGGATTTCCTTTAACCCTGATTCGTGGCGCTTGAGCAAGGCCAGCAGCTCGCCCGACTCCTCAATTCTGATCTGCGCCTCCAGCCCTTTGCCGATATTTTTGGCCTGGCGATCCTCTTCAAGCACGCGCATGGCCTGGTCGCGGACCGCAAAGAGCTTTTGCCATTCGGCGAGAACGGGCGCGGGATCTTCGGAAAAGATTTCTTCCGGCTTGGGAAACAGCGCGAGGTGCACACTGACAGGGCGGCCTTCAACCGCGGGCAGGTGTTCCCAAATCTCGTCGGCGGTGAAGGTGAGGATGGGCGCGACCAGCCGGACCAGCGCTTCAGTGATTTGCCAAAGCACCGTCTGTGCCGAGCGGCGCGCCTGGCTTGTAGGCGCGAAGGTGTACATGCGGTCTTTGAGCACGTCGAGATAAAAGGCGCTCAGGTCCACAATAGCGAACTCGTTCACCGCCTGGTAGACGCGATGGAACTCGAAGGCTCCGTACCAGGCGAGAATCTTTTCCGCGAGGTCGCGAGTACGAGCCAGCATGTAACGGTCCAGCGGCAAGAGGTCGGCCTCGGCGACGCGGTCACGCGCCGGAGCAAAGCCATGCAGGTTGCCCAGCAGGAAACGAAAGGTGTTGCGCAGCTTTTTATAGAGCTCGGCGCAGCGCTGCATCAGGTTCTCGCTGGCAGCCATGTCTTCGCGGAAATCGACGGATGCGACCCAAAGGCGCACGATCTCGCCGCCCATCCTGTTGGCAATGTCGACCGGGTCGACTCCGTTGCCGAGAGACTTCGACATAGCGCGGCCCTGCTCGTCGAGCGTCCATCCGGCAGTGGCGACGTGAGAGTAGGGCGCGCGTCCGCGCAGCGCCACGGAGGTCAACAGTGACGAGTGGAACCATCCGCGATGCTGGTCGCCGCCCTCCAAATAGAGAACCTCCGGCCGCTCCGCACCTTTTTCGTTTTCGAATGCTTTGTAGGCAGAACTGAGATCGGGATCGGATTCGCACACGGCGAACCAGCTCACGCCAGCGTCAATCCAAACGTCGAGAATGTCGGTTTCCTTGCGGAACTTAGCGGCTCCGCAATGAACGCAAACCGAGCCCTCAGGCAGCAATGCATCCGCGGCGGGCGTGCGCCAGGCCTCGATGCCCTCGCGCTCGATGAGGGAGACGACCCTGCGGTTCAGGGCGGGATCGATCAATGGCTGATTGCAGGCTTCGCACAGGAAAACCGCAATAGGCACGTCCCAAATCTTCTGCCGGCTGATGCACCAGTCGGGGCGCGTGGCAATCATATTGGTGATCCGCACCTTCCCCCAGGCCGGATCCCAGATCACCTTGTCGATCTCCTCGATAGCGAGCTGCCTGAACGTAGTTTCAGAACCGTCGGCGCGGCGCACCGGGGTTTCCATGCCGATGAACCATTGCTCGGTGGCGCGGAAGATGACCGGCTTGTGGCAGCGCCAGCAGTGCGGATAGGAGTGCTCAAGTTGAGAGCCGCCCAGCAGCGCGCCGCGTTCTTCGAGCATGGCGACGATGACGGGATTCGCCTTCCACACGGTCAGACCGTCGTAAGCCGGCGGCTGCGCGTTATGCCAGGAATCCGGATCGAAGTGAATATGTCCCGTGGCATCGACGCGGGAGGTGGGGTCGAGGCCGTAGCGCTGGCCGGTCAGGAAGTCGTCGGCGCCGTGGGAGGGCGCGGTGTGGACCGCGCCAGTGCCCGTGTCGGCGGTAACGTAGGTGGCCAGCACGCCCAAAATGGAGCGTTCAAGGAACGGATGCTGGAAAGTGACGCGGTCGAGCACAGCTCCCTTGAAGCGGGCGAGTTCTTTGGTCGGTTCCAGCTTGCAGGCTGCGGCCACTTGCTCGGCCAGCGACGCCGCAACGATGTAGACCTCGCCGGATTCGGCTTCCAGCGCTACGTAATCGAACTCGGGGTGGAAGGCCACGGCCAGCGAAGCGGGCAGCGTCCACGGGGTGGTGGTCCAGATGATGGTCGAAACCTGCCGCCCGGCGAGCGCGGGCGCGATGACGGCCGGATTGGACGTCAGCCTGTAGCGCACATAGATCGACGGGCTTGTGTGGTTCTCGTATTCGACCTCGGCCTCGGCCAGCGTTGTGCGGTCGTGGATGCACCAGTAGACCGGCTTGAGCCCGCGGTAGACGAAGCCTTTTTCGAGGAAGCCATAGAACGCCTCAAGAGTGCGGGCCTCGTAATTGTGGGTCATGGTTTTATAAGGCTTGTCCCAACGCCCGAAGCAGCCAATGCGCTCAAATTGCGCGGTCTGCAGATCGACATACTTCTGCGCGTAGGCGCGGCAGGCTTTGAATATCTCCGCTACCGGCAACTCCAGCCTTTTGCGACCAAGCTGCTCTTCCACTTTGATCTCGATCGGCAGCCCGTGGCAGTCGTAACCGGGGACGAAGGGGGCGTCGAACCCGGCCATGGTCTTGGACTTGACCACGAAGTCCTTCAGGCCCTTGTTGAGGGCGTGACCCAGGTGGATGGGCCCATTGGCGTAGGGAGGGCCGTCGTGCAGCAGGTAGACGGGCCGCCCGCGGCCGGCTTTTCGCATCTCTTCATAGAGACGGAGCTCGGTCCAGCGGGCCAGCCGAAGCGGCTCATTCTGCGGCAGATTGGCTTTCATTGCGAAGGCGGTTTGGGGCAGGGTAAGGCTCGCCTTCAACTCTGGCGCAGGGGACATCGGGACTCCGTTCGAGGGTGCGAACTTGTTCAAGAATCAGTGTAAACAAAGAGGTCACATTTTTCCCGGTAACAAACCGAACCCAGCCACCGTCTATTGCGTATGGAAGTCCTGAAGCTGGTGGACTATGAGAATTCGGAGACCGGGATTGAAGCCAGCTCGGGAGCCGAGACAAAGGCTGGCGCGGTCAAGCATAATGGATCTATAGGCCTGTTGACGGACGCGCTCGCGTCCGGGCAGGCGGGAACGGCCGGGAAGAGCACCGGAGAGAAGGCAAGAGATCAATACATGACACCGGACATGACACCGGAAGGCAAGGGCGATCAGGGAGCTTCGGTTCCAGTGAGCGGCCACGAGCTGGACGCTTTCCTTGGGCACGCTTTCAAGGAGGAGCCCATTTGGGCGAGCCTCTGGGAGCGCATCCAGGACTTGTTTTTCCCCGTCAAGCTGCCGCCTCTGGAACTGACCTCGACGCCCATTCCGGTGCCCGACCGGATGGCCGTGAAGGCAAATCCGTGGGCCATCGGGATCTCATCGACCTTGAACATTACCATCCTGCTGCTGGCAATCTGGCTGGGCATTCGCGCGATCAACAACATCGTGCATCCAGCCGTTCAGGCGACGAATATCGACGTGGGCGATTACAAAATGCCCAAGTCCAGCACGCAGGCCGGCGGGGGCGGCGGCGGCGGCGACCGGAGCATTATCGAAGCCAACAAGGGCAAGCTGCCGGAGAAGGCGAAGGATACGATAACGCCCCCGCAACCGCAGACAATCGACAAGCCCAAGCTGCCTGACCCTCCGACCATCAACGTGCAAAAGAACATTCAACTGCCCGACAACATGAATATGCCGATGATCGGCATGAAAGAGTCGGCGAATGTGACTTTGGCCTCCGCCGGCGGTGGAAACGGCGCAGGCATGGGAACGGGCAGCGGCGGCGGCATGGGGCCGGGGGGCGGGAACGGATACGGCCCGGGATATGGCGGAAACACGGGCGGCGGTGTTTACCAGGTTGGTGGCAGGATTTCGGCTCCGGAGGTGGTCCACAGCGTGGAGGCCGAGTTCTCCGACGAAGCGCGGCGCGCCAAGTATCAGGGCGTTTGCCTCATTTCGCTCATCGTCGACTCGCAAGGGAATCCGCAGAATATCCGTGTTGCACGGGCATTGGGCATGGGGTTGGACGAGAAGGCCATCGAAGCCATCCGCCAGTACAAATTCAGGCCGGCGATGAAGGACGGGAAGACGGCTGTGCCGGTGATGATTACCATCGAGGTCGATTTCCGGCTTTACTAACGCGTCGATCTATCGAAGAAATGAAGAGCGGAGCGCAAGCGGCTCCGCTTTTCTTATGGAATCAGCCAATCGCCGTCATCTT
>CAZANC010000073.1:0-13482 GCA_964486495.1 uncultured Occallatibacter sp. | reverse complement strand
CCCACACTGAGGCGCTCCACGTGACCGATCGGCTGGTGGCGGCCAACTATGTGGAGAGTCTGGACATGTGGCGTGTGACGCTGACCCGGCCTGTGATCAACGCGGCGAGGCAAGTGTTCTTCCTGATTGAGGGCGCGGAGAAGGCGATGATTCTGAACGAGGTAATGGAAGGACCGCGCGACGAGGAGCGGCTGCCAAGCCAATTCATCGCGCCCGTGAACGGTATACTGACCTTGCTTCTGGATCAGGCGGCGGCTACGCTGCTGCCCGCGCCGGATGCGAGTGGATGCGGGATTATCGAGAGGACTGAATGATTCTGGCAGGCGATGTAGGCGGCACCAAGGTTCACCTGGCGCTGTTCGATTTTACCGACGGAAATTTGAAGTACACACGCGATAAGCAGTTCCCGGCCAAGGAATACTCCGGCCTCGAAGAGATCGTGAAGGAGTTTATTGTTGCGGAGAAGGTGACTTCGGCGTGCTTTGGCGTGCCGGGCCCGGTGCGGGATGGGCGACTGCGGCTGACCAACCTGCCATGGACACTGGACAGCCGCGAGCTGGCGCGCAACTTGAAGATTGATTACGTTTTTCTTATCAATGATTTGCAGGCGAACGGGTACGGGATTGCGGAGCTGGCGGCGGACCAGATTTACACGCTGAGCGAAGGCGATTCACGGCAGGTGGGCAATCGGGCGCTGCTCGCGGCGGGAACGGGGCTGGGCGAGGCGTATCTGGTGTGGGATGGGCGCAACTATGTTCCCTACCCATCGGAGGGCGGCCACTCTGACTATGCGCCGCGCAATGAGGACGAGATCGACCTGCTTCGTTTCCTGAAGCAGAAGTACAACGGGCGCATCAGCTTTGAGCGCGTGGTGAGCGGGCAGGGGATCACGAACTGTTACGAGTTTCTGCGCGAGGTGCGCGGCCTGGAAGAGCCAGCGTGGCTGGCGGCGCAGATGACCGAGGAGGATCCGAACGCGGCGATCACCGAGGCGGCGCTGAAGGCCAAGAGCGAGATTTGCGTGAAGGCGCTGGACATGTTTGTTTCGGCATACGGGGCCGAGGCGGGGAATCTGGCGCTGAAGGTTCTTTCGGTAGGCGGGCTGTATGTGGGCGGAGGAATCGCGCCGCGGATTCTGGAAAAGCTGAAGGATGGAACGTTCATGAAGGCGTTCACCGACAAGGGGCGGATGAGCCAGTTGCTGGTGAACATGCCGGTGCGGGTGATTCTGGAGAGCCGCACGGCGCTGATGGGCGCGGCGGCTTACGCGGAGGCGCGCGCGGCGGAGTTGAGCGGGATTTCGCCGCGGGCGGCGAGCGTGAAGTTCTGAAAAGCTAGCTTTCAGCCTTCAGCTGTCAGCTAAAGACGGTTCAGGGTGAGGGTGCGGTGCGAGCCGCGCCCTTTTTGTTTGTGGCGCGCGCCGCTGCATACCTGGGGACCAGGAATTCCAGAGCGGAATCTCTGGCCCGCATTGTTTTTCGTGTGGTGGGCCAATGCTGTCAGACATGCAGCGCGTGCGGATCGTGGGGCACCGGCGCGGCCTTGACTTCGACGGCGGCCGGGACGGCGAAGAGTAACACGAGAAGGCCGGCATAGGCGAAAGAGTCGCCGGCGATTTCCACGGAGTGCGTGATACGGAGGACCATGGGCAGGAAGGTTGCGCCCACGAGGCCATAGAGCCCGACGGTAAAGGCATGCGCAAGGCCGAGGGTGAGCCAGAGGCTGCGGCGGGAGCCTTTCCAGAGCGCAATGAGGGGGAGCGAAGCGGCGAGGAAGATGACGCTGCGAACGAGCTGGACGGAAAGGATAACGCTGAGCGGCGGAATACGCAGACCGGCGATGCCGGCGTTGTAATAGGGCACGACGATGGGCGAGACGCACGCGCCGAAGAAGAAGTAGATGACGGGCCACGCGAGCCAGACTGCGGCGACGCGCGGAATCCAAGCGAGCCAACTGCGATGGGGCAGGCCGACGGACGGCGCCTGCGCGCCAAAGGACCAGCCGAACGCGGCGCCGAGAAGAGCGGCGAGAACCACGTAGAAGACAGATGCGGAGGCTACGCCGTTGTCGAGAAAGTGGGTGAACATTTTGGCCTCGATCATGCCGTTCACGCCGAGGGCGAGAAGGATGAAGCTGCCGACGGCGCCGGCGCGAAGCGGGGCCGAGCCGGCGAGGCCGCGGGCGAGCGGAAAGATTCCGACGACAAGCACAAGGCCTGCGACGAGCTGAGCAACAAACGTGGTTTGAGGCGGCGTGTTGCCCGGCATGGGGACCGCGGGCAGATGCAGAATCGCACCGATGATGCCACTCAACATAAGAGCCGCCGCAAAGGCGACCCAACAGATTGCGATGCGAAAAATCGTTCTCATCGTGCTTCCTCCGCGAGCCGGACGCGAGCGCGCCGTGCCCGGGCAAGTTGTGCCTCAATGCGGAGCTGATTGCGGGAACGGGGCTCCGCCAAAGAGGGCTGGCCAAAACCTGAGGTGTTTGTTGCGGAAAGAGTAGCACACCCGGAGGCACAGCGCTATTGCGGACGCTTGATCCGCTCGGCGAGGATCTGGCGGTAGAGATCGCATTGCGGGGCTCGGAGGGGGCCGGTGCTGGCGACGCCCTGGCCGTCCTCGGTAAAGATCAGATAGAGCTGCGCGGCATCGAGCTCCGGCCAGTGCGGCAGGCCGCTGCCGTTGGGGTCGCCGGTTTTCGCGAAGTTGGTCCAGTAGTCCTCCATCAGGTCGGCGAGATGCGTGTCGACGGGGCCGAAGTTGCCGGAGATATTGCCGGACGTGGGGAACGAGCCGAAGACGTAGGGCAACTCGGCGGAGTGGAGCGCGCCCTGCGCCTCCTGGCCGGGAATGGCGTGATCGAACTCGTATTCGAAGGTGGGATGGTGCGCGGCTGTGTGCCACATGGCCTCGGTCGAGATTGGGCAATGGAATTCGACGTCGGCGTTCCACTGGACGCCGGCCGAGCCGTAGAGCGGATCGGTCGTGCCCTGGCCGTCGCCAGCGAGGCCGTAAAGCGCGAGGGCCTGCGGCGCGAGTTTTCCGGCGTAATCCTCGATGGATTGGCGCAATGCATCGGGAGATACGGAGGCGCCGAACTCGCGCGTGGTGGTGCCGAGGAGGAGTGGTATGGGAGCCTCTTTGCCAGATTTGAAGGTCTCTTCCGGCGAGCGCGGAACGACCCAGCCATCGACGATGGGCCCGACGGGAGGCTTGCCCCACTCGTTCTTCGCTACTTTGGCGATCAAATCCTGAGCCGACACCTGGCGGAGGAATTCGATGGGATCCTGACCCGCGGGAATGGCAAAGGATGCGGCGAATTGCTCACCCACCTGCTCGGCCTGATCGAACGGCACGAGTACGGGATAAAACGGGGCACCGCTTTCGGCGATGGCTTTTTGGAAGAGACCGCGGGCGAGAGGCGAGGCCATGAGGATTCCGGTATCGATGGAGCCGGCGGACTGGCCGAAGACGGTGACGTTGTTGGGGTCGCCGCCGAAGCCGGCGATGTTGTCGTGGACCCACTGGAGGGCGAGGATCTGATCCATGAGGCCGTAGTTGCCGGAGGCGTGGTGCGGTGACTCGCGGGTGAGCTCGGGGTGAGCGAAAAAGCCGAAGATGTCGAGACGGTAGTTGATGGTGACGATGAGAACGCCGTGGGCGGTGAGTGTGCCTCCGGTATAGAGGCCACCTGATCCGGAGCCGCCCTGGTTGGCGCCGCCGTGAATCCAGAGCATGACTGGCACGGGTGTCGCAGCCGGCCAGGCGGGCGTGATGACGTTGAGATAGAGGCAGTCTTCGCTGCTGTGCTCGGCGTCGTGACGGTTCCAGGCGCCGCCGAGGAGGGGCTGGGAGCAGGAAGAGCCAAAGGCGTTGGCGTCACGGACGCCGGACCAGGACTTCTTTGGCACGGGCGCGCGCCAGCGCAAGGGGCCGATGGGCGGCTCGGCGTAGGGAATGCCGAGGAATTGCGCGCCTCCGTTAGAGCGTGCAATGCCGCGGATGAGGCCTGCGGTGGTGCGGACGACGAGGGGGGCAATTTGTGAGGAGGCCGCGGCGCTTTGCGTGGAGGCTGCGGCGCTTTGTGAGGGGGGCGCGGGGCTCTGCGCAGGGACCGCGAGCGGGCGCGCGAAAAGGGTGAGCATGGCGACGGCGAGAGAGAGTCTTCGGGCAGAAACTCGGTGCGATTGGAAGAAGGAAGCCGGACGAATCACACACTCTCCTTTTGGGTGGAACAGCGACAGAGAATTCTATCAACCGGGCGCGAGGTGCGCGGCGACGCCGAGCGGAACTGCAATTCGAACATCAAGTCGGAGGGATTAAGCTACGATATGTCGATACACCCTAAGGAAGTAGAAAGATGATGCGCTGGCTGGGACGGTGGGTTCTGCGGGTGCTGGTGGCGATTGCGGTCCTATCGCTGGCGGCATTTGCAGTCGATTGGACGGTCTTCAAGCTGCGCGGATCGCCTCAGTCGACGGTGACTGTGAGCCGCTTCCTGGCGGTCCCGCTTAAAGGTCAAAAGACAGAGTACGACTTTATGGGAACTGTCGATCTTCCTTGCGCCGTGGCGCTGTTTCCGCATGGAGGGCTGGATCCCTGCTGGAATCTCAGGCGCAATCCGAACCAGTGGGAATAGGCCGGAACGCCCGCGTACTGAATGCAATTGGAACTGGTGCGTGGCTGGCTGAGCGCGCGTGAACATGGGTAGGTGACGCGAGTCACGACCCGGAAAAGCAGATCGCGGCTAGGATCAGAGGGTATTTCCTCAGATCGCCATGTATAGTCGCACACAAAACGAAAATGGCAGCTACAACTCGCGCTGCCTCGATTGCTTCTTGACCATCGCCTCCTGCGTGGAAACTGAAAAAGAGCTGGAACAACGCGAGGCGCACCATCTGTGCCCGGAAAAGGTGCTGGCGCAACTGCTGGCCGAGGAAAAGGCGGCAGTGGCGCACGCGGCGCGAAACTAGGGCGAGCGGATGGCCTTCCCTTCCCTGCTTGCCTGAATTAGCGCAGGGATTGGGCGCACGCCGGATTTGCGAGCCGGATTTTGCGAATCGGGAAAACGGGCGCATACTGCCAGCAGGCAGCCTTCGTACGTCTAACCAAATGATTAGAGCAGTTTCGGAATTAACGTGGACTTTTGAGCGCATTGAAAGGTGGCATTTTCTTGATGAAAATGCCACTTTGCTGTGTGCTTTCGGTCTACACCAATTCCTAAACTGCTGTAGGCTTGGAGTCTTCCCCTTTTTCATGCTGACCCCGAGCAGGTTTCGATTCTAGATTTCAAATCCAGAGGATTTCCCTTGCCGGAGCCGGCCAGATGAGCGGCCCGGCCTTACCAATCGCGAAAACAATCACGGGATTGCTGAGGCAATTCCCCGCAACGAACGTCCTATTCAATACGGCCGGCACTTCCCCAAACAGAACCGGCCCGGAGGCCACGAATGCCTGCAATTACTATTCCCCAAACCCTGGGCGAACTGCGCACCAGCAAGCAATTTTCAGAAGTGCAAATAAAAACGCGCAGCGTGAAGGACGAGATGCGGCAGAACCTGATGGCGCGGCTGAAGGCGCGGGAGACGGTGTTTCCGGGAATCGTGGGCTATGAGGACACGGTGATTCCGCAGATTGTGAACGCGGTGCTGTCGAAGCAGAACTTTATTCTGCTGGGGCTGCGCGGGCAGGCGAAAAGCCGCATTCTGCGCGCGCTGACGGCGCTGCTGGACGAAAGGATGGCGTATGTGGCAGGGTGCGAGATTCGCGACAACCCCTACCAGCCGATGTGCCGTCGATGCCGCGATCTGATTGCGGAGCGCGGGGACGCGACGCCGATTGCGTGGCTCAGCCGCGAGGACCGCTACGTGGAAAAGCTGGCGACGCCAGACGTGACGGTGGCGGATTTGATTGGCGATCTGGACCCGATCAAAGCGGCGCGCGGGGGCGAGGACCTTTCGAGTGAGCTGACCATGCACTACGGGTTGCTGCCGCGTGCGAATCGCGGACTGTTCGCGATCAACGAGCTGCCCGATCTGGCGGGGAAAATTCAGGTGGCGCTCTTCAACATCATGCAGGAGGGCGACGTTCAGATCAAGGGGTATCCGGTGCGCCTGGCGCTGGATGTGGCGCTGGTGTTCAGCGCGAACCCCGAGGACTACACGGCGCGCGGCAAGATCATCACGCCGCTGAAAGACAGGATTGGATCGGAGATCCGGACGCACTATCCGGAGACGCTGGAAGAGGGCGTGGCGATTACGGCGCAGGAGGCGTGGGCGTCGCGCGGAGATGAAGCAATCGAAATTCCGCAATACCTGCGCGAGGTGGTGGAGCAGGTGGCGTTCAGCGCGCGCGAGGACAAGAAGGTGGACAAACGCAGCGGCGTGAGCCAGCGGCTGCCGATTTCGACGCTGGAGTTGGTGGTGTCAAACGCAGAGCGGCGCGCACTCACGACCGGCGACGCAACGGTGCTGCCACGGGTGAGCGACATTTACGCCGCGATGCCGGGCATCACGGGCAAGCTGGAGCTGGAGTATGAGGGCGAGATGCGCGGCGCGGATACGGTGGTGCGCGAGCTGATTCGAATGGCAGTGGGTAAGGTCTACGACCGCTACTTTAATGGCGTGGACACTGAGCAGATCGAGCAGTGGTTCAATCTGGGCGGGACGGTGAAGCTGGACGAGGATCAACCGGCGGCCGCGGCGCTGAAGGAACTGAAGGGGATTCAGGGGCTCGTAGAAAAATTGCCGCCGCTGGGTGTGAAGTCCGGCGACGGCGCGCCAAAGGTAGTGGCCGCGGCGGAGTTTCTGCTGGAGGGATTGGTTGCGCATCGCAAGCTGAGCCGCAATGAGCAGCATGGATTTGCCGCGGAGAAGAGCGTGCGGTTGCGCGAACGCGAGGAGGCGATCCCGGAACGCAAAGAGCTGGAGATGGAGTATGAAGACTGGCAGCGCGGGCGGCGGTCGCGGAAGGGCGGGGGGCTCAACTAATGCAGGGAACGAGGGACCGAGGGAACAAGGGAACAAGAAGACGAAGGACGTGGGCACTAGGGAGCGAGCGAGTCAAAGCAGGAAGGCAGCCAGCGGGATGAAGCGCATTCGATATACGAAGTACACCGGCGATCTGGCCTCGGAGATCGATCTCGAGAACCTGCTCGATGCGCTGTCTGACTATTTGCTCGACTCAGGGTTCTACGATCCGTTCACGGGCTTTCAGGATCTGGACCACACGATGGACGATCTGCGCGAGGCGCTGAGGCGGGTGCTCGAGACGGGCGATTTCTTTGACGGCGAGACGCGCGAGTTGCTCGACCGGATGATGGCCGAGGGCACGCTGGACCAATTGATCGACAAGTTGATGGAGCGGATGGAGCGGGAAAACTACATCTCCGCGATGCCGCAAAATGGGCCGACACGGATCGACGAGGCCAACGGGCAGGTGGGGAATGGCCGCGATCGCGAAAACGCGCGCTTCGAGGTGACCGACAAGAGCCTGGACTTTCTGGGCTTCAAAACGCTGCGCGATCTGATGGGGTCACTGGGCAAGTCGAGCTTCGGACGGCACGACACGCGGGACTGGGCGACGGGGATTGAGACGAGCGGCGGATCGCGGCGATACGAGTTCGGCGACACGCTGAATCTGGACACGACGGCGACGCTTAGCTCGGCGATTGCGCGCGAGGGGCTGGAGCTGCCGCTGAATCTTGAGTACGAAGACTTGCAGGTGCACCAGTGCGACTACCAGAGCTCGTGCGCGACGGTGGTAATGCTGGATTGCTCGCACTCGATGATTTTGTACGGCGAAGACCGGTTCACTCCGGCCAAGCGCGTGGCCATGGCGCTGTCGCACCTGATCCGCACGCAGTACCCGGGCGATTCGCTGTCGTTGGTGCTTTTTCACGATTCGGCTGAGGAGATGCCGGTGTCGCATCTGGCGCGGGTGAAGGTGGGGCCGTGGCATACCAATACGCGCGAGGGATTGCGCGTGGCGCAGCGCGTACTTTCGCGGCAGCGCAAAGACATGAAGCAAATTGTGATGATCACGGATGGAAAACCCTCCGCGCTGACACTGCCGGATGGACGAATCTACAAGAACGCCTATGGGCTGGACCCTCTGGTGGTGAGCGAGACGCTGGAAGAAGTGGCGCGCTGCAAGCGGTCAAACGTAATGATCAATACGTTCATGCTGGCGCAGGATTACGGGCTGGTGCAGTTCGTGCACAAAGTGTCGGAGATGTGCCGGGGCAAGGCGTACTTCACCACGCCCGCGACGCTGGGACAGTACGTGATGATGGATTACATGCAGCGGAAGTCGAAGACGATCCACTGAGCGCGCCGCCGCTTGCTATTGGCTCTTGCGCTTCAAGGAAAGAATGCTTTCCTTCTGCTCGTCAACGACCGGTTGCAAGAAAGACGAAGAGGTTTCCGTCGGGATCGCGGGCGAAGACGAGTCCGCCGTTGCGTTGCGCGTTGGCGCCCGCGTACTCCAGCGCTTCATATGCTTTTTTGGCGTCCGGAACGAGGAAGAGAAACTCCGGATTCGCGCCGGGAGCGGCAGCACGCAGCTCAATGTGCAGGTCAGGCGCGCCGGGGGTGGTGAGGCGCACGTTGCCGTTCGTGTTTTCGGCTTCGAACCCGAGGTCGGTATAGAACTCCTTCATCGCGGCGCCTTCTCTTACGGGCAGATCGATTCCCATCAGCTCAGCGGATACGCGGGCGGCGCCGAGGTGCTGGCCAATGTCGAGGGTGTGGCGCGAGCCGGGCATGTACTGCGTGAATTCAGTGACGCGGCCTTCGGGATCGTTGAAGGAAGAAATGAGATTGCCGGCCGCGGCCTTGCGGACGGGCGAGGGGTTGAGCCCTTCGGAGGCGTAGTAATGCTGCAGCACGTTCAGGTCGCCGGCCTCAAAGCAAACGTGCATCCAGCCGAGAGGCTGCGAGGGATCGGTCCGAGGATATAGCTCGATGAACTCGCGGTCGTTAATTTTGATGAAGGCCTCGGTGGTTTTGCCGGCGTTGGTCAAGTTGAAGGACTCCTGGTAGCCGAGCTTGCCGAGGAAGGCGATTTCGCGATCGAGGTCGCTGACGCGGAAGGCGATGTGCGCAATGCCCGTAATGCTGGAAGCTGGCGGGGGCGGCTGGGCAATCAAAGTTACCGAGCCGGCGCCGGCGATGGCGAGTGACAAGAGCCAACGAAATTTCGTGGTCATTCTCAAAAAAACCTCCAAAGCCCGTAGGGGCGGACCAGGCAACAATAAGAAGCAGCCGCAGGCTATGCATATTCCTGGCGGTAAGGCGTAAAGACGTCCAGAACCTCGGAAGCATCGACGGCTGAGGCCTCGTGCTCGATGCCGCCTTCGACGACGATGCTGTCACCGGCGCGCATCTCCCAGTTTTTACCTTCAGCTTGAAAGAGGATGTGTCCGCGCACGACATAAACCATTTGATGATGGAGATGGCTGTGGCGCGCGCCCTTCCAACCCTTCTCAAAGGTGTGACGCACAAGCATGAGGTGCGGGTTGTAGGCGAGGACTTGTCGGATCATGCCGGGCTCGGGGGTGGTCTTGGTTGCGTTGGTGGCCGTGTAAATAACTCCGGGTTCGCTCATCGACTTTGTCTCATGGGCTGCCGTCGCGTGGGCGGTGAACCGCAATGGATAGGATCACCGGTTGAGCCAGCCTCCGTCCACTACGAGGATGTGACCGTGGACGAAATTGCTGGCCGCGGAGGCAAGAAAGACGGCAGCGCCGGCCAGGTCTTCAGGCTTGCCCCAGCGGCCGGCGGGAATGCGCTCGAGAATCTGCCGGGCGCGCTCCGGATTGTTGCGCAGCGCTTCGGTGTTGTCCGTATCCATATAGCCGGGCGCGATTGCATTGACGTTGACGCCTTTCGAAGCCCACTCGTTGGCGAAGGCCTTGGTGAGCTGGCCGACACCGCCCTTTGCCGCGGCGTAGGAGGGAACCAGAATTCCGCCCTGAAAGCTGAGCAGCGAGGCGATGTTGATGATTTTGCCCGAGCCGCGCGCGAGCATGTGGCGGCCGGCGTGTTGGGTGAGGCGAAAAACGCTGGTGAGATCGACGTCGATGACCGCTTTCCAGTCTTCTTCGGAATGATCGGCGGCGGGCGCGCGGCGAATGATGCCTGCGTTGTTGACCAAAATATCGATGGCGCCGAGTTGCTGGACGGTTTCTTCTATGAGGCGCACGCAGACGGCCGCATCGCCAACGTCGCCGGCGAGGGCAATGGACTTGACGCCAAGGGCAAGCAGCTTTTGCTGTGTGGCTGCGGGAGCGGCGCTGGAGCCGTGAACGGCGACGTTGGCGCCTGCCTCGGCGAAAGCGACTGCGATGGCAGCGCCCAATCCGCGGGATGAGCCCGTGACGAGTGCGGATTTTCCCTTGAGGCTGAACTGATCGAGGAATGTTTCCTGGGAGGTCAGGGGCTGGAGTCCTTTCCGGCTGGCGCCACGCTGCAAGTCTTGCTGTCTTTATTATGTGCGAACGGAGCGGGGAGAGAGCGCAAAAGACATGTTGAGGGTGAGTGCCTCGCGTACAATTGCCACTCCGGGGCCGTCCAAAAAGGAGGCCCTGAAAGAGAGTGCGCACGATACTGACCAGACAGGCGACAATATCTACAAGTACGATCGAGCCGTTGCGGGCATGAAGGACTTTCGCCGCACCAGCCAAGAACTGACCGGCCACAATGAGTCAATCGAGGAGATTGCGTTATGGGTACTCCAGGTTTTCCGGCTTCAGGGCCGGGTGCAGGCATCACTTCCCAGATCGAAATGAATCGCGCCAACCCGATGGTGTTGCACAATAGCCGGCTCCTTATTGGAGTGACTATGATCTTCAGCATTATCGCCGCTTTCTTTGCGGTCTGCATGGTGCTGATGGTGTTTTCGGTTCTTTCTTCGGGCGGCGGCCTCAGCGGCGGAAATCTGTATAACGCCTTCTGGTGGGGTTTCGGCGCACTGGCTTTCGGTTATGGATGCCCGCGGTTGTGGACACTATCCCGCGCCATGGCAGGTTATAGAGTCACGCTGGACAGCAGGGGTGTGAATTTCAACCTGGGCACAAAGAAGAAACCTTCCGATCTGTTTCTGGCGTGGGATCAGATCGCCGCGATCAAGCACAAGCGCGTGGGCAACGCGCAGCAGTATTACGTGCAAGGAAGAGACGGAAGCGAAGCAAGATTCTCGTCGTACACGTTTTTCCGTCCCAAGAAAGTCGCTCGCCTGATTGCCGAGCGCACAGGTCTTGCTATACAAGAAGCCTGATCGCCTCCCAATCCGCGCCAGGCACACACGATGCAAATTGCTCTGCTGATCTTCTGCTTTCTCACCATCGCCGGCGCTTTCGCCGGATGGCGAAAGAGCCCGCTCTATTCCGTCAAGACCACATTGAAACTGGTGGGCGGGTTTCTGCTGATCGTCGCGGTTGTTGCGGGCACAGCCTATGCGATCGTGAACGGCTCCTTGAGCCGATCGCCGGTTGCAGAGGGAATTGCGGGCCTCGTGGCGGCGATGGCGGTGGCGTGCGGATCCAGCATCTTTATTGTCCGCATCACCGACTCGCACGTTGCTGCGCTGCCTCCGTCGGCCAGGCTGGTCAGCTTCAATCGACACAAGATCTACCAGTGGATTTGGCGTCTCGTTGTCTTCTTGCTCATCAACACAGCCGTTTCCCTGGTGCTTCCACCATCAACCTGGAAGTGGCTGCCAGCGGCCCTGGGCGGGTTTGTGCTGTTCTTGTGCGGCCCCATGCTGTCGATCGGCTACATGATGGCGCGGCGAAACGACCGCGGCATGTCGGCGGTGATCGCCAATCCATGGGCGCACTGGCAATACACGCAGGAGAAATGGGCGCAATGGGCGGCGAATCAACGCGAGTGGGAGATGGCCCAGGAGGGCCCGTGGAGCTGGAAGGGTGTTTCGCTGTTCGTCTTGTTGTGCGTGGGGCTTTTCGTGTTGGGCGCTCTGTTTACCGGCGCAAGCCTCAAAGAGAACGAAATCATCGTGGGCGGTTTGACGGGTTTTATCATCCTGCTCGTGGCGGTGGCGTACTGGTTCAAACGCACCAACTTTGACCGGCGCTATCGGCGGTTGCTCGCGGCTACGCCGGAAACGTGGTTCGGCGACGAGGGCATGTTCTCGAACGGAGCATACATGCCGTGGATTCTCACTGGCAGGTACCTGTTGAAGGCCACCGCCGCGATGGATCAACCGGCTCGACTGATGTTGGTTTTTGAATCGTTCAACGGAACTACGTCAACGCAAATCACCCAGCGGATTGCCATTCCTGACGGGCATATCACCGATCTGCCGATGTTGCAGCAAAAGCTCAGTACTCATTGCCCCACTGCTTCTGTTCATCTGGGCGCGCCATAGAGGCATTCTGCTCGTATCCCTTGTTATTCGTCGTTGAGCATGTGCCGGTAGAGCCCCAGCCCGAGCTTCATATTCGCCCTGAGCCAGTGTGGCGGAGGCCGCGAAAATTGCGGCGAATGACCGGCGAAAAGACGAGAGAATTCCACAAAAAACGGCCGCGAATTTGATGCTTTGAATACTTGCCAGCGATTCATTGTTGATGTAATGTTTCATACCTGCCGTCGTTCTACCTCGCCGGTGCATCCACCCGGGACTTCCCTGTTTGCGATCCGGATGGACAATCGGGCTGCACGCCAAGAGCGCGAAATGCCTGGCAACCGGCTTGACGAATTGAAGAGATGCACGAAGGACGATCAGCAAGCCTGCATTCCCCAGCGGGCCGAACGATGCCGTCATCGATGCGGTCGAGGAGGAGGATTTGTGTACGAAGCGCAAGAACAGATTCTGGCGCCTGCTACGGGGGTCAGCCGACACATCGATTTGCCTGGCGCGCGCCCGACGCTGCTGCGCAACAACCGGGTCCTGATTTTTCTCACCTATACGGGCAGCGTCGCCTCGCTGATCATCTCCCTTAGCATGGGGTTTCTCGCCCTCACGAACCTATTTCCATTGAGCGCGATGAATCTGGACAGGTTCGCGGCCGGCGCGTTGTGGGTGCTGGGAGCGTGGCTGATGGCCATGTCGCAGGTCTTCCTGTGGCGGCAAGGGAAACTGATGGCGCATTGCGCGGTTCTGCTCGACAACTACGGGGTGCACTTCAAACTCGGCGACACCAACGACCAAAAAGAGGTGTTCATGCCGTGGAATGGGATCGAGGCCGTGCGCTATAAGCGGATCCCGAATGCGCAAAAATTCATCGTTCTGGGAACGGACACCAGCACGGTGACCTTCACTTCACACGCCTTCTACCGGCCAAAGAGGGTGGCGCGGATGATCGCGGAGCGCGCGGGACTGCCGCTGGTGCACGGATAAGCCAAGGAACTGATCTGAAGTTTTTTTCAGGCGGGGCCGGCCAAGGTGGGCGGGAAAAACTGCCCCCAAATTGAAAACGCCAGAGACCGAAGCCTCTGGCGTTTCAATCTTGATGGTCGCG
>CAZANC010000072.1:0-13674 GCA_964486495.1 uncultured Occallatibacter sp. | reverse complement strand
TGCAGCCGATCGCCGACGGCATCAAGTCGCTCACCAAGGAAGACATTGTTCCGCTCCGCGCCAACGCCGCCGTGCATTTTCTTGCGCCGCTGGTGCTTGTGGTTACGGTCTTCATGGGCTTTGCGGTGCTGCCCATGGGCCGCAACATGGTGCTGGTCGACATGGACGCCGGCCTACTCTTTTTTTTCGCGATGGGCGCTGCTACGGAGCTTTCGGTCTTCATGGCGGGCTGGTCGAGCCGCAACAAGTACTCGCTGCTTGGCGCCATGCGCGCCGTTGCGCAGATGATCAGCTATGAAGTCGTGCTGCTCCTGTCCAGCGTAGCCGTGGTTATGATCACCGGCTCGCTTTCGCTACCCAAAATCGTCGCGGCGCAGAACCAGTACACTGGCGTCTTTCCGCACTGGTACATCTTCACGCCGTGGGGCCTCGCGGGCTTTTTGATGTACGCCATCGCCGCCACAGCCGAAACCAATCGCTCGCCTTTCGATTTGCCCGAGGGCGAGTCGGAGCTTGTCGCCGGTTACCACACCGAATACTCCGGCTTCAAATTCGCGCTCTTCTTTCTCGGCGAGTATCTCGCCATGTTTTCCATCTCGGGCCTCGGCACCACTCTGTTTCTCGGCGGATGGTCAGCGCCATTCTCATTTCTTACCTGGGTTCCTTCATGGATCTGGTTCTTCGGCAAGGTGATGATGTCGATCTTCGTCTTCATCTGGATGCGCGGCACGCTGCCCCGTCTGCGCCAGGACCAGTTGATGAACTTTGCCTGGAAATTTGTTCTGCCCTTCACACTGCTCAACCTGCTGGTCACCGCGCTCTGGCGCTTCATGGGCGAGGGCTGGGCGCGATGGGTAGTCTGTTCGGCTATTCTCATCGCGGCTTACGTCGTCATGGGCCGGCTGGAGATGCGCAGCGAGCACTTCGGCCGCAGGAGATACCGCTATGCTGAGTAGGGAGTGCGAACGTTGAGCCCGATCTTCTATCTGCTTGCAGCGCTCACGCTGGCCGGCGGCCTGGCCACGGTGTTGCTCAAGCAACTTGTTCACTGCGCGCTCGCCGTCACGGTTGCTTTCGCCGGGCTGGCTCTGCTTTTTCTCCAACTGGACGCGCAGTTCGCAGGCTTCGCGCAGATTCTTGTCTACATCGGCGCCGTCGCCATCCTCATTGTCTTCGCCATTCTGCTCACACACGGTTCCGATTTGCCGAAGGCTGGTGTCTTCAGCAAAACCTGGGCCTTAGGGCTCGTGATCGCCGCGGGCGTCTTTGCCGTTCTCGGATGGGCGGTGCTCGCCAGCGTGAGAGCGATTCCGCAGCAGAATACCGTACCGACCGTCACCGTACACGACATCGGCAACGCGCTTGTCGGCCGCTATGTGTTGCCGCTCGAAATTGTCGCCTTGCTTCTCACTGCGGCCACAATCGGCGCCGTCATCGTGGCCATGCACGAGAAAGAGAGGCCGCGATGACGTCGCCACTCGCCGGATATCTTCTCGTCGCGGCGCTCCTGTTCGCCATCGGCCTTGGCGGCGCGCTCGTTCGGCGCAACGCCATCCTGGTCCTCATCGGCATCGAGCTCATGCTCAACGCGGCCAATCTGAACCTGATCGCTTTTTGGCGTTTCGGCCCGCACCCCGAAGCGCTCACCGGAATGATGTTCGCGATCTTCTCCATCGCGGTGGCGGCGGCCGAGGCTGCCGTGGGCCTGGGACTCGTCATCGCTATCTATCGCCACACCAACACCGCCGAACTCGACAAGATCGACAGGATGAAGGGGTGAGAGCTTGATCGAGCAATCCGCTGTATTCACTCCTCAATCCGCGGTTTCTTCCATCGCCAGGTTTTTGTGGCTCATCCCGGCCGTGCCGATGGTCACCTCCGGAATCGTCGCGTTACTCAAGCAACCAAGACGCAATGCCGCTGCGAGTCTTGCCGTCGGCTCGCTTGGCTTCTCGCTGCTTCTGTCAGTCATCGCCTTTGCGCATGTTCTCCGCGGTTGGACACACGGCGTAGTCGTTCGCGAGACTGTCAGTTTTACTTGGCTGCAGTTCGGCCACTCGACTGTCGACCTCGGCTGGGTGCTCGATCCTCTTGCGGCCATCATGCTCGTGATGGTCAGCTTCGTGGGGCTGCTCATCTTCATCTACTCCGTCGGCTACATGGCCCACGACGAAAACTTCACCCGCTTTTTCTGCTTCATGTCGCTCTTTGCCGGAGCCATGCTCGGCGTGGTTATCTCAAATAGCCTGCTCCTTCTCTTCATGTGCTGGGAGATCGTCGGCCTCACGTCCTATCTGTTGATTGGCTTCTGGTATCAGAAGCCGGCGGCCGCAGCGGCGGCAAAAAAAGCGTTCGTCACCACGCGCGTCGGCGATGTTTTCTTTCTTCTCGGAATCGTCTGGCTGTTTTCGCAGACTGGCACACTGCTTTTCTACAACAACGGTGCCGGCTCGCTCGAGCACCTCGCTCTCACGAATCTGCTCGCCCAGTACGCTGGTCTCGGCCTCAGCGCTGCCAGCGCAATTGGCCTGCTCATCTTTGCCGGAGCCGTGGGTAAGAGCGGCCAGCTTCCGCTGCACGTGTGGCTGCCTGACGCGATGGAGGGCCCCACGCCGGTCTCCGCGCTCATTCACGCGGCCACCATGGTCGCGGCGGGCGTTTATCTTGTCGCGCGTGTTTATCCGCTGATGGCCGCAGGCGCTCCGCTTATGTCCATCGGTGCCCAGGCCGGTGGAACCACCGTCGCTCTCGCCGTCGTCACCTGGGTGGGTGCGGCTACGGCGGTCTTTGCGGCGCTCATCGCCGTGGCGCAAAACGACATCAAGCGCATCCTTGCTTACTCCACTGTCTCGCAGCTCGGCTATATGATGGCCGGCCTCGGCTTGGGCGGCGTTGCGGTGGGTATGTTCCACCTGATCACACACGCATTTTTCAAGGCGCTCTTGTTCCTCGGCGCGGGCTCGGTGATTCATGGCTGTCACGAGGAGCAGGACATTCGCCGCATGGGCGGCCTCAAGGTCGACATGCCGCTGACCTTCATCACCTACGCCATCGGCATGCTGGCGTTGTGTGGCTTTCCGATCTTTTTTTCGGGTTTCTGGTCGAAGGATGGAATTCTGGAAGCCGCGCAACGTTCGGCCGCGATTAAGGGCCCGTTTTACCTCCTCGTCTTCGGCGCGCTGCTCACCGCTTTTTATATGACGCGGCAGGTCTGCTACGTTTTCTTCGGCTACTGGCGCGGCCATCAACCGGTGCACGAAAGCCCGAAGGTGATGACGCTGCCGCTGGTCATCCTTGCATTCTTTACCATGGCCCTGGGCCTGATCGGAACTCCAGCCTGGCCATGGTTCCACGCGTTTCTTGAGGGCCGCGCGGCGACGCTGAGCTTTCACAGCCTTATCGAATCCAGCTTCCTCCTGCTCATGGCCACTTCGACGCTGGTGGTTTTTCTTGGCCTCGGATTCGGCTGGAGACTTTACGGCAACAAATCGCCCAAGCCGGAAGAGCCTGACGCGCTGGAGAAATCCGTGCCCTGGCTGTGGGCCCCGCTCCGCGATCGCCTCTACGTCGACGAGTTTTATGGCATGACGGTGATCGCCTTTTATGCGTGGTGGGCGCGCGTGGCCGATTGGCTCGATCGCCGCGTTTGGGGCGGTATCGTTGCCCTCGTTGCCTGGATCTTCGCGCTTTGGGCGCAGCTCGACCGCCTGCTCGACGTCAATTGGGTCGACGGCGGCTTTGACAAAACCTGCGAGGAGCTTTCCGAAGGCGGGGGCCTGCTGGCGAGCATGCAAAGCGGCCGGGTGCAAAACTATCTCCGCATCTTGGCTGCAGCCGTCGTCGCACTTGCCATCATTCTTTTCTGGAGCAGCCGGCCATGAACGAATTCGCGACCGGTTTTCCGATTTTGACGCTCCTCACTGTGCTGCCCCTCGTGGGCGCGGCCATCGCGCTCTTCACGGGCAACCACGCGCGCGGCGTCGCGATGATTACATCGCTTAGCTGTCTTGTCCTCTCACTTGTAATTTGGATCAGCCTGCCCGCCAACGGAATCATCGGCCTTGTTGAGCTGCACAGTTGGGCGCCATCGCTCGGCATCGAGTATCACCTCGGTGTCGACGGCCTCGGCGCGCTAATGCTTCTGCTCTCCGCCGTTGTTACGCTCATGTCGGTGGACGCATCGCATCGCGTGCACCACATGCCCGGCCTTTTCTACGGCCTCATCCTCATCCTTGAATCGGGCCTGTTCGGTTCCTTTACCGCGCTCAATTTTTTCCACTGGTTCTTGTTCTGGGAACTTAGCCTCATTCCCGCATTCTTCCTTATTAAACTGTGGGGCGGCCCGCGTCGCGGTCCCGCGGCCACGCAGTTTTTTGTCTACACGATGGCCGGATCGGTGGCGCTGCTGATTTCGTTTCTCGCCATCTTTCTTTCCACTGGCTCGATGGATTTCGGCGATCTCACAGCAATGGCCGCATCAGGGGCGCTGTCGCAGATGGTCACGGCGCATCTAGGCTCGGTGATGCCCTGGCTCGCCATCGGCGTACTCGCAGGCTTCGCGGTCAAAGTGCCTCTCGCGCCTTTTCACACCTGGCTGCCTGCCGCGTATGCCGAGGCGCCTTCACCGGTCACAATGCTGCTCACCGGCGCAATGTCGAAGATGGGCGTCTACGGCCTGCTGCGCATCGCACTGCCCATCTTCGGCGTGCAGATTGCCGCCATGCGCACGCCGCTTCTGGTTCTCGCCGTGATCACCGTGGTGATGGGCGCGTGGGCCGCGGCCGCGCAAAAAGATCTGAAGCGCATCTTTGCCTACTCGTCGGTCAATCATCTCGGCTACTGCCTGCTCGGAATCTTCGCGCTTGCTGTTCCCGCCTACGGTGCAGCCGCTCAGGCCAGCCAGGCCGCAGCGCTCGACGGCGTCATTCTGCAAATGTTCAATCACGGCATTACTGCGGCCGCTATCTTCTGGTTCATCGCCATGATTCAATTCCGCACAGGCGGCCTGCGCGGCATCGATGATTTTGGCGGCCTGCGCAAGCCCGCGCCCGTATTCGCCGGGCTCATGGGCATTGTGCTCTTTTCCTCGCTCGGTCTGCCCGGCCTGAACAGTTTCGTGAGCGAGTTCCTCATCTTCCGCGGTGTTTTTCCGCTCGCGTGGGTCGCCGCCACAATTTCGGTTCTCGGCCTGCTCGTGACGGCGATCGTGATCCTCACCGTAATTCAAAAAGTCTTTACCGGCCCTGTTCCTGAACACTGGGCCAACTTTCCCGATCTGCATCACAGCGAACGGCTGGCCCTCGCTCCCGTGATTGCTCTCATGTTCGTTGTCGGGCTTGCGCCCCGCCTGATTCTCGACACGATCAACCCGACCGTCGTGAACCTGCTCGCGCACTGGAGATTTTAGAGAATGGCCTGGGCGATTTATATCTCGTTTGCCGGCGCGCTGATCTCAGCGCTGCTGCCCAAAGCCAAGCCCGAGGTTGCGCGCTGGTGGGCGCTCGCCGTGGCTGTGGCCGGGCTCGCCATCGCCATTGCTGGCTTCGCCGCGGGCATGGGCCAAGGCCGCCAGGTCTTCGTCGACATTGTTTGGGTGCCGTCGATGGGCGTTCATTTTCTGCTCGCCGCTGACGGCATTAGCCGCGTTCTCGTTCTGCTCACCGGCATCGCCTCCGTCGCGGGCGTGCTTTTCAGTTGGAACGTCGAACTCCGCACCAATCAGTTTTTCGCCTTCTACTTCGCGCTCATCGGCGGCGTCTACGGCGTGTTTTTGAGCGGCGACCTCTTCCTGCTTTTCGTCTTTTACGAAATTGCCATCGTTCCCAAATATTTCCTCATCGCCATCTGGGGCTCGACGCGCCGCGAGTACGGCGCAATGAAGCTTGCGATTTACTCCTTCGTTGGCTCGGCCATGGTGCTTATCGGTTTGCTCGCCGCATACGTCACCGCCGGCTCGCACTCGACGACACTCGCCGCGCTTGCGAGCTCGGGCTTGCCAGTCAGCTTCCAGATGTGGTGCTTTCCGCTAGTCTTCGTGGGCTTCGGGATTCTTGCCGGCATGTGGCCCTTTCACACCTGGGCGCCCACCGGCCACGTCGCCGCGCCCACTGCGGCCTCCATGCTTCTGGCCGGCGTGGTGATGAAGCTCGGAGCGTACGGCTGCTTGCGCGTTGGCATCGGCCTATTTCCGCACGGCCTCGATCCGTGGGGAGTCTCTTTCCTCGGCGTCGGCTCCTGGCGCGACGTCTTCGCATGGCTCGCGGTCATCGGTATCGTCTACGGCGCGCTGGTCGCTCTCGCGCAAACCGATTTCAAATTTGTCATCGGCTACTCGAGCGTCAGCCACATGGGCTTCGTGCTTCTCGGCCTGATGACGCTCAACCAGATTGGCGTCGATGGCGCGGTGCTGCAAATGTTCTCGCACGGCATCATCGCAGGGCTGCTGTTCGCTATTGTCGGCCGCGTGGTTTACGACCGCACGCACACGCGCCAGTTCGCCGAGCTCGAGCCCATGCACCTCTCGCGACGATTGCCCTTTGCCGCGTGGGCTTTCGTCTTTGCCGGCGTCGCGTCGATGGGTTTACCTGGCTTCTCCGGCTTCGTCGCCGAGTTGCAGGTAATGGTCGGAGCGTGGCAAGCCAATCCCTGGTGGACCATCGTCTCCGGCATCGGCATCATTGTCGGCGTCGCCTACATCTGGCGCGCGCTGCAAAAGGCCTTCTTCAGCGATACGCTGCCCACTCCGCACGAGCTTGAGGTGGAGCAGGCGCACAAATTCGCTCCCATCACCTGGCCTGAGTACGCTGGCGTCGCGCTGCTCGGCGCATGCACGCTCGCCGTTGGCCTTTATCCGCGCATTCTGCTCGATCAGATCGAACCGGCCGTGAAGACGCTGCTTGCGGGAGGCGCGCAATGAACTACGTTGACCTCTTCCGCGCCACGCTGCCTGAAACGGCTCTGGAAATAGCCGCGCTGCTCGTGCTCGTCGTCGACCTCGGGTTCCTTCGCAAAGCTGCTTTGCAAATCCGCACCGCTGTTGCCGCCGTCATCGGAATTGCCGGATGTATTGCGGCTGTTTGGGCGGTCTATGCGGCAGGATGGGGCGGATTCGGCGCCGGGAGCGATCTTCTGCTCGCAGCGGGCGGCTCCGCGGGCGTCGCGCAAGTCGCCATTCTCGTGCTCACCGCGCTTACTCTTCTGCTGGTCGTCGATTCAGGCTCCGCGGATTCCAGCTTCACCCGCAACGCCGGCGAGTACGTTTCGGTCGTGCTGATGGCGGCCGCTGGCGGATTGATCATCTCCGCCGCTCAGGACTTGCTGGTGATCTTTGTGGGGCTCGAACTGCTGAGCCTTGGCCTCTACATCCTCACAGCCTTCGCCAAGCAATCGGGCAAGAGCGCTGAAGCCGCCATCAAGTATTACCTCTTCGGCGGAATGTCGGCCGCGTTCCTGCTCTTCGGATTCAGCTATCTCTACGGGCTGTCTGGCTCCACGAGCCTTCCTCGCGTTGTGCTCGGCACCTACATGGCTTCGGCCAACGGCGGCTCGCCGCTGCTCCTCATTGCACTAGTCATGATCGCTGCCGGTCTTGGTTTCAAGATCGCCGCCTTCCCGTTCCATCTTTGGGCGCCGGACACCTACGAGGGCGCTCCTGCTCCGGCTGCGGCATTCATTGCGTCCGTCTCCAAGGTGGCGAGCTTTGCGTTGCTCATCTCCATCAGTTCAGTGGCGCTCCACTTTGTGAGCGATCTCCATTTCACGCGGACCTACGTAACGGCCATCGCGTCCAATAGTCCGACTCCCGTCACTCCCGGCTTCCGCAATTCATGGCCGATGATCCTAATGGATCTCTCTGTGCTCTCGATGGTCTTCGGCAACCTGGCCGCTCTGGCGCAGTCGAGCGTTCGCCGGCTGCTTGCCTACTCCGCCGTCGCACACGCCGGCTACATTCTGCTCGGGCTTGCGTTCTTCTCCTGGACGAACGCCAGTGCGCAGGCGATTCTCTACTACAGCATCACCTATGGCCTCACAACCATCGGAGCCTTCGGTGTCGTGGGCGTGGTCGAGCGCGCTACAGGCAGCGACAAGCTCGACGCCTTCCTCGGCCTGCACAAGCGGAACCCGCTGCTCGCCGCCGTGCTGCTCGTACTCTTTCTTTCGCTCGCGGGGATTCCGCCGCTCGTCGGCTTCTGGGCCAAGTTCAATCTCTTCGCAGCTGTGCTTCGCGTTTCGGGTGGCGCGCTTCCGTTCACGCTCGTTGCTGTCGCCATCGGTTTCAGCGCTGTCTCGCTCTATTACTATCTGCAGGTTCTGAAGCGCGCTTATGTGATGCCGGCCAGTGACGAATCGCCGATTCGCGCGCATCCGGTGACGCTGGGCGTACTGCTGCTGATTGGCGCCGCGGTCCTCGTGTTGGGCTGCTTCCCGGCGCTGCTGCAAAACTGGATTGTCGGCTTCTATCCGGGGATGTGAGTGCAAGGCGGGTGCAAGAGCCAGTGCGGGCCTACCACCCCGACGACCAAGACCTGTCGTTGGGGGCCCCGGTGGAGGCCCGCACGACAGCTGGTCTGGAGACCGGCGCTACAAGGGGCCGTAAACAAAAAGCCGCCCGAAGCTTTCGCTCCGGACGGCCCGTTGACGTATTAAATCGCTGCTTCTTTCAGTACTTCACAATTGCCGTAAACGAATCCGGCTTGAGGCTCGCGCCGCCTACCAGCGCGCCATCGATCTCTTCCAGGCTGATCAGCGCGGTCGCGTTGTCGGGCTTCACGCTGCCACCGTAGAGAATCCGCATTGCCGCAGCCACATCCGCGCCCAGCAGCGTCGCCACTTCCGCGCGAATGATGCGGTGCGCGTCGGCGGCAATCTCCGGGGTCGCGGTCTTGCCTGTGCCGATGGCCCAGACCGGCTCGTACGCGATCACGATCGGCTTTGCGGCGTCGGGCGTGATGCCCGCAAACGCTCCCGTCACTTGCGTCTTCAGCACGCTAGCTGTCTTGCCCGCCTCGCGCTCTTCAAGGACCTCGCCGATGCACACCACTGGCACCACGCCGTGTTTGAGCGCCGTGTGCAGCTTCTTGTTCACGATCTCGTCGGTCTCGGCGAAGTACTGCCGCCGCTCGGAGTGCCCAATGAGCGTGTGCGTGCCGCCGACGGCCTTTAGTTGCAGAATTGAGGTCTCGCCGGTAAAGGCGCCCTCCTCGGCAAAGTGAATGTTCTGCGCGCCCACGGCAATATTGGATCCCTTGCAGCCCTCAACTACGGTTGGCAGCAACACCGGAGAAGGGAACAGCGCGATCTCGTCGCGCGTATGCCAGGCTACGAGGGGCAAGAACGCATCGACAAACGCCTTGGCTTCCGCGGGCGTTTTATACATCTTCCAATTGGCGGCAATCAGTGCTTTACGAGACATTGTTGTCAGTTCCTCAACTCGATTTTAGTGGATCGATTTCCTCGATCCGGGTGATGGCGAGCACAGAGTGGATGCAGGAGGCCCCTTTTCGGAAACAATGGCTGCGAGCTCTACGAGCTTGATCCTAATACCGACGTCAGATCGTCAGGCACCGTGCCCTTCAGGAAAGCAGCCCGATGATCGGGATCTCCCAGATCCATTGAGAAATGACGCCAGACGCCGTCCTGAAGCACGCCCATCTTCCAGGGTCCTGAAACCGAGTCGGAAAACTGCCAGATAATGTGGTAGCCATCCTCATTCGTGAAGCCTTCTCCGTCGGCCTGAATAATCGCGTCTCCGCGTTCCCAAAGTGCCGAGCGCAGCCCGTGGAGCGCGTTGCTGCCTTCCTCTGTCTCCGAGCCTTGCAGGTGCTGAAACGCATAGATCGACTTCACAGAGGCCAGGTAGTTTTCAAGCCATTGAACGCCGCTTTTCGGCCTGCAATCCTGAATGTCCTCGATAAAGTCGGCGATCTCATCCTGGCCGATCGAACCATCCGTGACTGGATTGCGTTCAATCAGGGCAACTTCGACCTCATCGATTCCTGAGAGCAGAAGAGTCTCCCATTCCTCTTCGGTTCCTTCTTCTATTGTCAGCCGGTACTCAGGGTGCTCGGCGCGAGTCGATTGCGCGAGTTCTTCGAAGGAAGGGAACTCTTCATCTTTCGAAAGGACTCGTGTGTGGTAGCTCATGGTTCTCCGCTCAACTTCCAGTGTATTCATTCTCGGGGAACCACCGGACACAAGGCGCTCGGGGAAGCGCCGAACGCAATGCGGCCCTTTCCGCAATCGCCAAAGCGCGCTATAATATGACCATGGTCAGTGACCATGGGAGGAGCATCATGAAAACCACCGTCCCCGCCGGAGAATTCAAGGCTAAATGCCTGAAACTCATCGATGAAGTTGCCGAAAAGCGCAAGCCGCTCGTCATCACTAAGCGCGGCAAACCCATGGCGCACTTAGTGCCGGTGCCTGCGAAAAGGCAGGATATTGTCGGTTCGATGAAGGGTTCGGTAACGATCCTTGGCGACATCATCTCTCCGCTTGACGTCGAGTGGGATGCGATGAAATGACCGCTGCCGAATCGGACCGATCGCTCATGTTGCTCCTGGACACTCACATGTTTCTTTGGATGGTTGAAGGTCATCCGCGCCTCGGAGCTGAAACTGCAAAGACCTTGAACCACGCCGCCCGGGAAGAACGCATTGCAGTCAGCGCCATCACCCCGTGGGAGATTGGCGTTCTGGTTGCCAAGAAGCGCATCGACCTGCATCGGGACTTGATGGAGTGGGTCCGCGATGCGCTGTCCAGGCCGGGCGTTACGCTGGTCCCGCTGGAGCCTGAGATCGCGGTCGCCAGCACGCACCTGCCTTTTGACATGCACCCCGACCCCGCCGACCGGATTCTCGTTGCCACAGCGCGCCATTTGGGGGCGTCGCTCGTGACGGCGGATGAGGAGTTGTTGAAGCTTTCAAAGAAGGGGCATTTTAGAGGGATTGACGCAAGCCGCTGAGTTACGCCGAAAATGCGGGCTAATTCTTCGCCGAGGTGCGATTGTTAAACAATCTTCCCGCAAGCATCGCAATGAGAACGGTGGGGATCAGCAGCAAAAGGGCGACTGCAAAGAAGATCGCGGCGCTTTCTCTTCCATTCCAGCTCGCCAGGCCATCGAGGTCAATTCCGTTTGCACCAAGCGCTGAGCTTGCAGCCCATGCGAGAACGCCGGCGGTTAGAAAAGGACATACGACGCTCGCCGTTCGGCTCGCACGATTCGACTTTGTGCCCAACAATGCCGACGACCACCAGTACGCCGCCCATGCAGCCAGCAGAGCCGAAACGCCAAGAATAATCGCCAGGGTCACTCGGCGATCCCCCCGCATCCTGCTCTTCTCTGTCGGATGCGATTCTTTCTCTGGCAACTGATCACCGACAACTGTCTCACTTGTCGGTCAGCGCCTCCACGCCCGGCAGCTTTTTGCCTTCGAGGAACTCAAGCGAGGCTCCGCCGCCCGTCGAGATGTGCGTGATCTGGTCAGCTACTCCGGCCTGGTTGATCGCGCTCACCGAATCGCCGCCACCGATGATCGACGTGGCAGCCCGATTGGCCGCAACCGCCCTCGCAATCGCATTCGTTCCCACGGCAAACCGTGGAAACTCGAAGACGCCCGCCGGCCCATTCCATACGATTGTCCTCGCCGTCGCAACCACCTCTTTGATCGCCGCAATCGACTTCGGGCCGATGTCGAGGCCCTGCCAATCGTCAGGAAAATCCACCGAGCAGTCCCACACCTGCGTTTTTGCGTCCGCTGCGAAGTTGTCGGCCAGAATGTTGTCGACAGGCAGCAAGAGTTTGACACCCTTGGCCTTCGCCTTGGCGATCGCTTCCTTCGCCATTTCGATCTTGTCTTCTTCGACCAGAGATTTGCCCGTTTTCACGCCCAGCGCACGCTGAAAGGTATACGCCATGCCGCCCACGATGACCAGCGTGTCCACTTTGTCGAGCAGGTTCTGGATTACGTCGATCTTGCCGGAGATCTTCGATCCACCGATGATCGCCACAAACGGCTTCTCCGGATTTTCGAGCGCCTTGCCGAGATAGGTGATTTCCTTCTCCATGAGCAGACCGGCCACGGCAGGCTTTAGGTAGTGGGTAATGCCCTCAGTGGATGCGTGCGCGCGATGCGCCGAGCCGAAGGCATCGTTCACGTAGACCTCGGCCAGTGACGCCAGCGCCTTTGAGAAGGCAGGATCGTTGGCCTCTTCTTCGGCGTGGAAGCGCAGGTTTTCAAGCAGCAGCACCTGGCCCGATTCAAGCTGCCGCGCCATCTCCTCGGCGATCTCGCCCACGCAATCCGGCGAGAAGGCAACATTCACGCCTTCGCCCAGCTTCTTGTCGAGCAGTTCGCGCAGACGCGTCACCACCGGCTTGAGCGAATACTTCGAGTTGGGCTTGCCCTTGGGCCGGCCCAGGTGCGAAGCCAGAATCACCTTGGCATTTTGCCGGAGCGCGTATTCGATGGTGGGCAGCGTAGCCACAATGCGCGTGTCGTCGGTGATGGCCGTGCCGTCTTCGGTGAGTGGAACATTGAAATCGACGCGGATAAACAGCCGCTTGTTGGTCAGTTCGATGTCTCGAATCGAAAGCTTGGCCATTGAGGATGCCTTTCAGAAACAGTGATTAGTGGTTAGTGAATAGTGGTTAGTGAGTAATCGCCGATGGTCAAGAGCCGCTTTGTCAAAAATGCGCAGCAGCTTGGATGGAGTGACTGCGCCCTGAGGCAGTCACTCCAAAACTAACCACTGACCACTAGTCACTAACCACTGTTTCTTACAGCCCCTTCTTGGCCAGGAAGCCGATGAGGTCGACTACGCGGTTCGAATAGCCCCACTCGTTGTCGTACCAGCTCAGCACCTTCACGCTCTGGCCCACAACTTTGGTCAGCGGCGCGTCCACGATCGAGCTGCGCTTGTCGCCCTTGAAGTCCGAGCTGACGAGCAGGTTCGAGTCGACGCCAAGAATTCCCTTCAGTTTCCCCTCGGAGGCAGCCTTGAATGCGGCGTTCAACGCGTCAACTGTCGTGGGCTTCTCGGCGATGTAAGTCAGGTCGACGATCGAAACGTTCGGCGTTGGAACGCGGATGGCAAAGCCGTCCAGCTTGCCGGCGGTCTCAGGGATCACCAGCTTCAGAGCCTTGGCAGCGCCGGTCGAGCTGGGAATCATGTTCAGTGCGGCGGCGCGGGCGCGGCGCAGGTCCTTGTGCGGGAAGTCGAGAATGACCTGGTCGTTGGTGTAGCTATGAATGGTGGTCATGATGCCGGAGACGAGGCCCGTGGTTTCGAGAATCACCTTGACGACCGGCGCCAGGCAATTGGTGGTGCAGCTGGCGTTGGAGATGATGTTGTGCTTCGCCGGATCGTACTTGTCCTCGTTCACGCCGAGCACGATGGTGATGTCTTCGTTGGTGGCCGGCGCCGAGATGATGACCTTCTTCACGGTTGCGCCCAGGTGCGCCTTGGCCTTGTCAGCGTCGGTAAAGTGGCCGGTCGACTCGATGACCACCTGCGCGCCGACATCGGCCCAGGGCAGCTTGGCGGGGTCGCGCTCGGCCCACACCTTGATTTTTTTGCCGTCGACCGAGATAAAATCCTCGCCCGAGCTGATCTCGTTGGGCAGGTTGCCCAGAATCGAGTCGTACTTGAGCAGGTGAGCCAGCGTCGCCGGGC
>CAZANC010000071.1:0-13800 GCA_964486495.1 uncultured Occallatibacter sp. | reverse complement strand
TCGACATCAATACCGGAAAATATGTCGGCAAGTCGGCGCGGCTTGAAGACACAATTCTCAAGACCAACCTCGACGCTGTGCCGGAGATCGTGCGCCAGATTCGCCTGCGCGACCTGGGTGGCATTATCGTGATTGACTTTATCGACATGGACGAGCGCAGGAACCGCTTTAAGGTGATGGCAGCGCTCGAAGAGGCGCTGAAGAACGATCGCGCTCCAACAAAGGTGCTGCAGTTTAATGATTTCGGCCTGGTAGCGATCACGCGCAAGCGCGTGAAGCAATCGCTGGAGCGGACGCTCAGCGTGCCCTGCCCCACCTGTCAGGCTACCGGCATGGTGAAAAGCTCCGCCACGGTATGCAACGAGATCTATATCGAGATGCGCAAGATGCGGAAGCACTTCGAGAATGCAGACGTGATGCTGCGTGTGCACCCAGAAACGGTGAAGGTTCTGAAGGCGAACGGCAACCGCTGGCTGACCGACTTCGAGGAGCTGGTCGGAAAGAACGTGCTGGTGAAGAGCGATCCAACTCTGCATCCGGAGCAATTCGACATACAGGGATAAGAAGGACGCAAGATAGCTCGGGGCCGGAGCGGCTGCTTCGGCCTTTTGCTTTTTCTGAAGGGGCGAAAAGGTGGCTTGACGGCCTTCTGGGAGGGGTCAGAATTGCCCCGTCCATGGTCCGCCGGACCAATTTTTGGAGCGCTACGCGTCTCATCTAAAGGGAATCGGGCGCACTGTACAAGCAACCTCTGACGAATTTCGGTGTCTAATTGCAGTGACAGGCGATTTCTTTCCGCAAGTTGAACAAAATCCGGTATTTGAGGTGGTTGCAATGTCATTCCCCTGTTTGATCTCGCCGATCCGGCGCGCAGGTCTGATGGTAGTTGCGGGCTTGGTCGCGGCCGGTTTTGCGGTCGCGCAATCTGCTTTTTCGCCCGCCCCATCCATCGATCAATTCACTCATAGCCCATTCAGCGGCGCCGGCTACTCGTCAAGTCAGGACGGATTGGATCAAGCGGGGTTGAGCGCGTCGGGAATGCAGATGGCGGAGTTCTCGCTGCCCGGTAATCCAGCTTCGGCTTATGGCGGCGGGGCAGGCGGAGGTCAATACGGCCAGGGCGGCGGAGGCGGCCATCACGGGGTTTTTCATCATCCTCTCGCGTTTGAGGCCGGTGGCGGATTCAACGGGCCGGTCGGCAACGACACGCCCTACATCACATGGGGCGCGAACTTCACCGGCGGTATAGGCTTCCATTTCTCCAAAGCCTTTTCGGCGCTGGTGGAATACCAGTTCATTGGCGACAAGCTGCCCGGCGCCTTCATTTCGGCGATCGGCACTTAATCGGGCAATGCGCATTTCAACTCGATTACCGGCTCTCCGGTCATCGATCTCACTCCGAAATGGCACAACGGCGTCTACCTGGTTGGGGGCTTCGGCTACTACCACAAGTCGACAAACTTCACCGATTACGTGTGCTGCGATCTTTATGGGTATACCGTTCCTGAAAATGTTCTCTCCATCACCTCAAATCAATGGGGCGGCAATGGAGGCGTGGGTTTCTATCACAAGCTGGGCGGCGATTTGTACGGGCCCGATACTGCCGGCTCGGCCGAGCTCTTTGCCGAAGCTCGCTACCTCTATGTGCACACTCCGCCGATCTCTCAGAACAACGGCCTTGGGACCACGGAGCTGATTCCTGTCACCGTGGGCGTGCGATTCTAGACCGGTTCCTGAGTCGTCGCAGCCATTTCCGACATTGTGCAAGATGGCTCTTTCTCGATGAAAGAGACCCTTGAGTGCAAATGCTCCGGGACACATCAACTCGGGAACCGGTGTATCGCGCCCGCTTTCATCGCCGTATCCCTCGAGGTTGTTCCGCAGTCACCATGGCGGTTTATCTTCTGTCGGCGAGCCCACGTCGCCGCGTTCAATCCGCTCCAGAAACGCCCGGGCCATCTTGCGTTCACCGGGATGGCTCTCGCCGTGAATGGTGCACAGGTCAAGAAACTCGTCACAAAGTGCGTTCCGCTGCTGGTGCTGGACAAGAACGCTTTGCAGCGCAACCGCCAGCTCACGCAGCCGCGCCGCTTCGGGCCAGACCTTCTCGTCTTCCTCGTCAATCAACTCTGAGAAAAGTCCAGTACGCCCTCGCGCGCACGCATCGAGGCAGGCCAGCAGTTGTTCGCTAAAGACGCGGCTGAGCATCTCAAGCTGCTCGGGAGGCATGGCGTCGCGTGGGTCGATGGTCATTTGGGTTTTTCGCGATTCAATTCTGCGTTTCGCGATTTATTTTGCGCGCATGGCGGCTTCGATTTCGTCGGCGGTATGCGGTAGCGCGGCATCGAGATCGATCAACTTGCCGTCGGCACCCACCAGGAAATCGCATTCGATGCGGACGCCAAGGTTTTCCTCGGGAATATATATACCCGGCTCAATGGTGAAGACCATCCCCGGTTTGAGAACCGCGGGGTAGTTGGCAGGATCGTGTACATCGATTCCCATCATGTGGCCGAGCCCGTGCAGCCAGTACTGGCCGAGGGACTGGCCGTGAAGGTCTTTTCCGTGGGTATTGATGTAGTTGTAAGCGACGGTGTCGAGCGAGTTCGGGTCTTGGCGATCGCGGTCGTTGATCGTGGATTTACCGGCCACGAAAGCGTCGATGGCGGCCTGTTGTGCGGCCAGTACGATGTTGTAGATTTCGCGCTGGCGAGCGGTGAAATGCCCGTTCACAGGAACGGTGCGGGTGATGTCGGCGGCGTACATTGAATACTCGCAGGCCGCATCGACGAGGAGGATGTCTCCGTCCTGCATGGTGCGGGCGTTGGCGGAGTAGTGAAGGACGGTGGAGTCAACGCCCGAGCCGACGATGGGTGAATAGCTTGGCCGCTCGCAGCCGTTCTCCATCCAAACGGCAGTCATGGCTCCGGCGATTGCGCGCTCCGTCATTCCCGGCTTGACCCACCATTGCATCATGACGCGCTGCGCGAGGACAGACGCCGCGGATGCTTTTTTGATGAGCTCGATCTCCCCATCGTCCTTGACCTGGCGCAGCGGCATGATCTGGCTGGTGACGTCGTGAGACGGCGGAAAAACCGATGTTCCCAGCGCGACGCCGATAAAGCCAAGCAGGGCTTTCGCCTCTGGTGAATCCGGTTGCGACCAGAGATTGGCGTAGAGCGTGTGGTCGGCAGCGATAAGCTGGTTCAGCTCCACGGGGAGTTCAGCCATCGGTTCGACATGGTCCACGCCCGCGGCCTGTTCCACTCCTGGAGTTACCGCATCCATCTTGACGCCGGTGTAATTTTCCATGCGGAGATTGCGCGTGGGCAGGAACAAAATCTCCTTGTAGGCGCGCGGCGAAGCTGCGTGGGGTGCGTCGCTAACGATCATGAGGGCTGCGCCGGGCTCATTCCAGCCGGTCAAATAGTAAAAGTCCGAGTCCTGGCGGTAGGGCATGAAATCGAGTTGAGACTCCTCCGCCGCGAAAAGCACAGCCACGCCGCCCTGGAGCGTGGCCGCCAGCGCGACGCGCCGGTTGTGGAACACCTCGGCCGGCTGTTTATCAAGTGCGTAGAGTTCAGGCAGCGCCGAGCAAAGAACTAAAAGAGCAAGGGCAAAGAGACGAAGCCACTTCATTGCGCTATTGTCGCGCCTTGGCTCGCCGCCACGCAAAGCAAATCGAGCGAGTTGGCTGCAACTTTGGCCGCGAACAGGCGAGCGCTCGTAACTAGATCAGGCAAACGGGAGTAATGGCTGGCGATCCAGGAGTGGCTGCTTAGTTGGGAGAGTGCGCCCGCTCAGCGCTTCGTGAACCTTGCCAAGGAGAATCGTCGAGTCACGATCGATCCGCCGGTAGGGTGAGGCCGGTCGGAAAATGCAGGCGCCAGGATCGGAGACACTCGCTGAAATTGTGGCGAGCAGGGCTTCGATGTCGACCCGCGAGACATGTGGAGGCAAGTCTTGGCCGGGAGGGAACGGCATTCACTATCACCCTGCACCCGAATCCGCGCCCATTGAATTTCGCGGCAAATTCCGGTATTCTGGCCATGCAGACGAATTTGTCCGTCAGGTTTTTCCGTGTGCGCACCGGCTGGCGGAGAGAGGAGTGGGCTCATCGCCCACTTTTTATTTGCGGCAAATTCTTCCCGAAAGTCACCGGAAATCAAGGTGATACGAGGGAGAAACAGCTGCCTTGGGGCGGCAGGGATCGATGGCGGTCAGTTTAGACGAAATCCGGAGAGCAGCGGAGCGGGTGGCGGCCTCACACGGGCTCGACGTGGTCGATATCGAGTTTGCCGGGACGGCCAAGGACCGCACACTGCGCGTGGCTCTGGAAAAGAACTCGGAGGGACGGGCGCAACTAAAGGCTGCAGCAGCGGCCGGCGCGGAAGGGCTGCCTGAGAGACTTTTGGAAGGTTCGCTCACGGTAGAGCAGCTTTCCGGCGTGACGCACGAGGATTGCGCAGCGTTTAGCCGCGATTTTGGGGTTTTGCTCGACGTGGAGGACTTGGTTCCCGGCGGAGAGTACACGCTGGAGGCCAGTTCTCCCGGCTTGGATCGAAAGTTGAGCAGGCCAGAGGAATTCGAGCGGTTTGCGGGTTGCCTGGTGAAAGTGCAGACCTTCGAGCCGATTCGCAACAACAGGCACTGGCAGGGAAGATTGATAGCGGGACCGCAGGCGGCGCAAGGCACGGGAACGATCACGATTGACCTGGCAGCCGTGAAACAGAACAGCAAGAGCCGCAAGGCAGGCGTGAACACGGTGGAGATCGCTCTCAGCAATATTGAGAAGGCGAATCTGGTGCCGGAAATCTGAAAGGCGAGCTACTAGCCTCTAGCTCCTAGCTTCCAGCTTGTGATTGCGCGGACTGAAAGCTGCTGCTCGCAGAAGAAATGCAAGAACAACAGTGCTGCCACGAGGCCAGAATAGGGCCGGGCGGCGCGGAACGAAGAAGAGAGTTCAAAACGAGTATGGCCACCAGCGCTTTGTATCAAAGTATCGAGCTATTGAGCCAGGAGAAAGGCATCGATCCCTCTATCGTTGTGGGCGCGGTCGAAGAGGCTATCGCCCTGGCCACGCGCAAGTTCTACAAGACCCAGGAAAACATGCGCGGGGAATTGAACAAAGATACCGGCGAGATTACGGCCTACATCTATAAGACGGTGGTCGCCGACGAGGATCAGATTGAAGACCCCGTGAACCAAATCACGCTTGCAGAGGCCAATGAGATGGCTCCCGGCGTGGAAGTGGGCAGCGAGATTCGCATCTATCGCGACACCAGCCCGCTGGGCCGCATCGCGGCGCAACTGGCCAAGCAGATTATCTTCCAGAAGGTGCGCGAGGCCGAGCGCGATACGGTCTTCCAGGAGTATGCGCACCGCGAAAAGGAAGTGCTGAATGCGACGGTGAAGCGCCTTGAGGGACAGGACATCATCTTCGATCTGGGCAAAGCCGAGGCGCGCTGCCCGAAGCGAGAGCAGTCGCGCCTGGAGCAGTTCAGCGTGGGCGAGCGCGTGCGCGTGGTGCTGATCAAGGTGGACCGCGCAGCCAAGGGGCCGCAAGTGATTGTGAGCCGCGCTGCGCCGGAGCTGGTGTCGAACCTGTTCCAGTCAGAGGTTCCCGAGATTTACGACAACACAGTGGTGATTCGCGCCATTGCGCGCGAGGCCGGCGAGCGGACCAAGATCGCCGTGCAGAGCCGCGACAAAGACGTGGACCCTGTGGGCGCTTGCGTGGGCATGAAAGGCATGCGCGTGCAGTCGATTATCCGCGAGTTGCGGGGGGAAAAGATCGACATCATCGAATTCAGCGATGAGATCACGACCTTCGCGGAAAAGGCCCTGCAGCCGGCCAAAGTGAGCCGCGTTTCCATCACGGATCTGACCGAAAAGCAGCTGGAAGTGATCGTTGACGACACACAGCTTTCGCTGGCCATCGGCAAGAAGGGCCAGAACGTGCGCCTGGCGGCGAAGCTGCTGGGCTGGAAGATCGACATCAAGAGCGAAGAGGAGAAGCGCCAGGAGGTGGAGCAGCAGATGCAGGCCCTGGCAGGCGCTCCGACGACGCCAATCGAGCAGGTGACGGAGCTGGGCGATGGCATTATTCAGAAGCTGATTACGGCGGGAATCACGACCGTTGAGGGCCTTGCCGACATGACTCCCGAGCAGCTCGAAGAGATTCCGGGCATCGGCGAAAAGACGCTGGAGAAGATCGGCGTTGCTGTCCGGAACTATTTCAGCCGCTTTGAAGAGGCTGAAGCTGCTCAGGCGGCTGAGGCGGAAGCTGCACAGGCGGCCGAGGCGGAACAAGCGACTGAGGCAGAACAGGCGGCGGACGAAACGGCTCTGGCGGGCGCGGTGCTGGCCGAAGGATCGTTGGATGACGCTGAAGCCCCGGAGGCCGGTAGTCCCACGGAAGAAAACTCTACGGAAGAAGCCGAGGCGGAAAACTCCGCCGAAGTGATTGAAGAGGCTGTAGGCGTAGGGGGTGCGGAAGCCGAAGAAGATTCCGAGCAAGCCGACCAGGTTGAGATTGAATCTATCGGCGCCGAAGAGGTTGCAGAGCTTGACGCCGATGAAAGCGGAATTGAAGAAGAGAAGCCTGGCAAAGAAGACGGGGCGTAAGATGCGCCGCGTTTTTTTGAAAGCAGGCGCGGGACAACGGTATTTTGAAAGCGGCCATTGCCATAAGGAAGCTATGAACGACTAAAACCTTTTGGCGGCACACATTGAAAAGAGGCGGATGAGTAAGGTTCGTATCAACGATCTCGCGAAAGAGCTGGAAGTAAAGTCTCGAGCGATTCTCGACGTTCTTCCGGAGCTCGGCGTTTCTGCAGGCAAGACGCACTCCAGTTCGCTGGAGCTGGATGAGGCCGAGAAGGTTCGTGCGCACTTTGTGCGGGAAGCGCGGCACACCACGCATGCAGGCGCGACATCCACTCGCCACGGCGCGGAAGCCATCGTCCCCAAGATCGATCTTTCGCACATCTCCAAGCCCGGCGATGTAATGAAGGCTCTCCTGGCCAAGAAGAAGGAAGAGGAAGAAGAGGCACGCCACGCGCGAATGCCGTCGAAGCCGGCGGCGGCAGCGCCTGCCAAGGCCGCCGCGCCAGCCGCGCAACCGGCCGCCGCGACTCCGGTTGCCGCGAAGCCCGCCGCCGCAGCCGCGCCGGCCCGGCCGGAACCACGCAAGATCGTTCCGCAGCCGCGCTCCGCGCCCCCGATCGTTGCTCCTGCGCCGGCCACTCCTGCCATTGCGTCGCGTCCTCCGGCCGGCGCAATTGTCGCCAAAGCTCCCGCAGGTGCTGTGGCCGCGCGCCCGGTTGTGGTTGTTGCGCCGCCCCCGGCTGGAGCGACCGTGAAGCCGCCCGCGGCTCCGGCTGCGCGGGAGGAAAAGATTGCCATTAAGGCGCCGGCCGCCGTTGTTCCTCCGGTTGCTGACGCGCCGGCAGCGCCCGCAGCTGTTGCGGAGCAAGTCGCCGCAGCGCCGCGTACCGCTGAAGTTTTTGTCCCCACGGGTGGATCGCCGGGCGCGGTTTCCGCGATCGCCGCCGAGTCCACGGCCGCTCCCGCGAAGAGCGCAAAGGTCAGCGTGCCCGTACCACGCCGCATGGTGATGCCGCAAACCGGGCCGCGGCCTGTGTACAAAGCGTCCATCGTTCCATCAACCCCTGGTCCAGCGACAGGGACCGGGTTGCAGCGCGGAAAACCAATTTTCGATCGCAGGCCGGCAGCAGGACCGCCAAGTTCGGGGCAGCGCTTCCCTGGCGGAACAGCCGCTCCTGGCCAATACGCAGGAGGCCCTCGCCCCAAGCATCCCACGCGCTCCGGGTCGGCCGGATTCGCGGGGCCCGGTGGCGCCGCAGCACCCGGCGCACGTCCCGGTTTCGGCGCACGTCCCGGATTCGGGGCGCGCCCAGGATTCGGAGCGCGTCCAGGCCCCGGCGGCGCACCTCCGACCGGTGAAGCCCCGCGCCCGCAGCGCGCCAGTTCCCGCGGCCGCGGGCGAGGCAAGCAGCAGTACCCCAAGACCAAAGAAGGCCCGATGAAGGGCTTTGTGCCGCCGCCACGCTATGGCGGCGCGCAATACAGCACCGAACCCGTGCCCATCACCCGCGAAATCACAGTCACGGAGGGCATCAGCGTAAAAGACCTGGCCGAGAAGCTCGATGTCCGCGCCAAAGATTTGATTGCGACGCTTTTGATGGGGGGAGTATTTGTCACGGTGAATCAGTCACTCGACGCCGAGATGGTGAAGGACGTAGCGGCCAAATTCGGCGCCGCGGCCACCGTCATCAGCTACGAAGAGGAGATCGCCAACCAGGCCATCGAAGAGGTGCTCGAAGCCGAGAACTCCGATGAGCTGGAGGTGCCGCGTTCGCCGGTGGTCACCGTAATGGGCCACGTCGATCACGGCAAGACTTCGCTTCTCGATGCCATTCGCGAGACGCACGTTGCGGCGGGTGAAGCGGGCGGAATAACGCAGCACATCGGCGCATACAAAGTGAAGTTTGCCAAAGAAGGCTCGCCTGCCTCGGGCCGCGAGATCGTCTTCCTCGACACGCCGGGTCACGAGGCGTTTACTCGCATGCGAGCCCGCGGCGCCAAGGTGACGGATATTGTGGTGATCGTTGTTGCCGCCGATGACGGCGTGATGCCGCAGACTCTTGAAGCCATCGACCACGCCAAGGCTGCCGAGGTTCCGATCATTGTCGCCGTGAACAAGATCGACAAGCCGGAGGCCAATCCCGACCGCGTGAAGAAGCAACTCGCTGACCGCGGCCTGATTCCCGAAGAGTGGGCCGGCGCGGGCCAGCAAGGCACGGTGTTTGTCGAGGTCTCCGCGAAGAAGCGCATTAACCTCGATCTGCTGCTTGAAATGATTTGCCTGGTGAGCGACATCAAGGCGCCGAAGGCCACGCCCGGACGGAAGGCTGTGGGCAGCGTTCTCGAGGCCAAGCTGGATCGCGGGCGCGGCGCTGTGGCAACCGTCCTGGTGCAGGATGGAACGCTGCACCTGAACGACAGCTACATTGTGGGCAACACCTTCGGCAAGGTTCGCGCCATGTTCGACGATCGCGGCCGCCCTCTGGAGGAAGCCGGACCGTCGACGCCGGTGGAAGTGCTGGGGCTTGAAAGTATGCCCGACTCCGGCGACACCTTCCTGGTGGTGGCCGACCGCGACAAAGCCAAGGGAATTGCCCAGTACCGAAAGATGAAGGAGCGCGACTCACAGCTTGCCAAGAGCTCGCGTGTGTCGCTGGAAGGATTGGCGGAGCAGGTTCGCCAATCGGGCGTCAAGGATTTGCCGTTGATCATCAAGGGCGACGTGACGGGCTCCGTGGAAGTGCTCGCCGACTCGCTGGTGAAGATGTCAACGGAGAAGGTGCGCGTCAAGGTGCTGCACTCCGGCGTCGGTTCCATCACCGAGAGCGACGTGCTGCTGGCGACGGCTTCCAATGCCATCATCATCGGCTTCAACGTGCGCCCGGAACGCAAGGCGGCGGAGCTGGCGCAACAGGAGAACGTCGAGATTCGCCTGCACTCCATCATTTACGAACTGCAGGACGAGATTCGCCTGGCCATGTTGGGATTGCTTGAACCTGCCTTCAAGGAAAACTACGTGGGGCGCGCCGAAGTCATCAATGTCTTCCGCATTCCCAAGGTGGGTACCATCGCCGGCTCCCGCGTGCTGGATGGCGTGATCCGCCGCGACGCGGAGGTGAGAGTGATGCGCGATGGAGCGCAGGTCTTCAAGGGCAAGATCGCGTCGCTCAAGCGCTTCAAGGACGATGCCCGCGAAGTGACCAACGGCATGGAGTGCGGCATCGGCATCGCCAACTTCACCGACGTGAAGGAAGGCGACACCATAGAGGCGTTCAGCACGGAAAAGCTGGCCGCCGATTTGGGCGCGCTGACGAGCGCCAAAGCGTAGCCCTCATCCACAACCAAAAGAAGACGGCCCGCTCCTCGCCGCGAGAAGCGAGCTGTTTCTTTCGCCAGTCTGCGAAGTCTGTTTCAGGCTGTTGCGTCCCGCAGCCACACGGCGGCATCGAAGGTGTGCGCACAGGTATAGCATTCGTCCTTATAGAGATTGATGGCTTCGGCGTTGGCCTCGGTCACGGTAAGAGAGATTTCCGTGGCGCCAAGGCGAGTGAAGCTGTGGGCGGCCTGCGCGAGCAGCATCCGGGCAAGGCCGCGGCGGCGGAAGGCGGGATGGACGCAAACCTGGGTGAGGTGCCCGCTTTGCCCACTGATGCGCGAAGCAAGCACGAGCGCTGCCAGCTCGCGGCTGGTACGCTCCACTACCACGTACGACGCAGCTTGAGAAAAACTGCCGCAGCCGGCATAATGCACGATGTTGTTCAAGAAGCGCATGGAGCCGTGAACGGAGCGGTATTGGTCGTTGATCAAGCTGTCTGGATGGTCGCGGTAGGCTTCGCAGATGAGCCGGGCTGCCGGCGAAAGATCTGCCTCGCGCCATGGGCGAAACTCGAGGTTGGGGGGCAGAATTGTCTGAGGCGGTTTCGAATGCCGCTGCAACGGCTGCACCAGAAAGAGCCTGCGGAAGATTTCGAATCCGGCGTTGCCGAAGATCTCGCCGAAGGTGCCGGAGGGATGCAGAAGCAGTTGTGCTTCGATGCGTTCGACGTGCGGAGAGTTGAGCAGCAACTCGAGGAGATGGCGGAGCAACGTTTCTTCGATGGCCGGAGTTGCTCCCGGCGCTCCACCTGCGACCTTCGGTTCGCATGGCAATGCGAAGACATCGCCGATGACGGCCTTCGTCTCTTCGTAAACGCAGAAGACGTAGCCCATCACCTGGCCGGACGCGAGCGCCGCGTAACCGGGAAGCATGTGGTTATCGAGGTACTGCATGAGCAGGCGCGCCGACGCATGGTAGTCCCAGTGGAGGCGAGCCGCCCACAACTCACCCTCCGCCTCCAGCACAGGCCGCAGGATCGGGGCCGCAAAGTGCCGCAGGTCAAGGATCTCGATCGAACTGCCGGATGTCTGCATTCCTCCTCAATCTGAAGCCCCATTGCGTTGGCTCATCACCGTGTGTTAGTGAGATGCGCGGTTCGCTGCTGAGTGTATTCGGATCAAAGAAAGCGTAGGGCAAATCCTCACCCAGTTGACTGCACCCGTGGAAAGACCCTTTCGGCAACTTTGACACGAGTTCGCTTTCCGCCGCAAGTTGACGGACATCTACTTGCTGCCGACGAGATAAACTTCGAGACCCTGCTCGGGCCAGGCGAAGAGCGGTTCATACTGCCGGCCTTCAAGAAGCTCGCTCAGCGTGAGTTGGGTGTCCAGATCGACGCCGTGGCGGCCCTGGATGCGCGCCACGAGAATGTGCTGTTCATCGGGCACGCCGCTCTCGTCGTAATTCACCACCTCGCGGTTGCGATAGAAGGAGAGTCCGAACTCCGCGTCGCGGCGTACACGAAACACAGCGACAGTCTCGTTTGCAGGAACCTGCTCATTGATTCGCTCGGCCAGCGGCCGCGCGGAGTAGGAGCGATCGAGCAGATGAATGATGCGCTTAGTGGAGTCGATTCCTGGGAGACCAAAGACCGGGCCCGCGCCATACACGAACAGAACAAGCACCACGAGAACCCAACATGTAGCCAGCCGCAGCCGGGCCACTCCAAAACCTTTGGTGACAACCAGGATGAGGAGAGTTGCCCCAAGGGCAGCCAGAGAGGCCGCGGCAATCGCATGATTGGGCGGCACGGCTGCGCCATGAACGACAAACCAGGGCAGAAGAAGCGCCGACATGGTCATGGCGCCACATACCACGGCATGACCCAGGAGAATCCATCGGTTCAATCCCGGCTGCCGGCGTCGATACAGGTAGTCTCCGGTGAGAATGGTGATGGGCGGAATAGCGGGAAGGATGTAGCCGGGCAGCTTGGATTGCGACAAGGAGAAGAAGACAACAGGAATGAGGGCCCAGAGAACAAGAAACTCGGGAAATGCGTCGCCGGGGCGGGTGGGCAACGGCTTGCCGACACGAGAACGGCGCAGGCGCCACTCGGCCACCGAAGTGAGAATGCCGTCGATGAGTGCGCGAACCGCGATCACAGTCCACGGCATAAGGCCGAGCACCATGACTACCAGGTAATACCAGAACGGCTGATTGTGCTGGTAGCGGTCAGTGGCGAAGCGTTGCAGGTTGTGCTCGAGGAAGAATTCCCGGAAGAAGGTTGGATTTTGATGCTGCACTGCAATGAACCAGGGCAGCACCATGGCAAAGTAGAGAACTACGCCCGGCCACCAAAACGAGCGGCGAAGGATGTGCCACTCACGGCGCAGAAAAGCAAACGCGGCGATGATGAGAAAGGCGAGTAAAGGCGCCACCGGCCCCTTGGCCAGCGTCGCCAGTCCGGTAAAGAAGTAGATGTCGTAGAGCCAGAATTTGGAATCGGTTTCGTACCAGGCATACCACCCGAGCAACCCGATGGCCAGTGGCGCGGCCATCTGCATATCAGTAGATGCTCCGCGCGCGAAGGCCATTATGCCGGCGCAGGCCACGGTGATCAGCGCCGCGTCAAGATGGCCGCCGGGCCGGAATCGCTTCATGTGCAGGTAGATGAGCGCCACCATGATGAAGGCGAAGGTGGCTGAGGGCAGGCGAGCCGCCCAATCGTGTACGCCAAAATCCTGGAAGATGAACATCGCGCGCCAGTAATAGAGCGCGGGTTTCTCCAGCCATGGGTGCCCGTAGAGGTAGGGGGTCACACAGGCGCTTAGCCGGTCTTTGAGCGTGGGCGCGGCGTCGAAGCGCACCAGCATCTCGTGCGCGATCTGCGCATAGCGTGGTTCGTCGGCACCCACCAGACCGAGGCCGTCACCGCCCAGTAAGGGCGTAACGCCATACACGAGGAAGAAGATGCTGAATGCGAGAAAGACGGACGCCTCAGAGATGGTGGCCCAGCGAGGCATGCGCCACGGCAGGCGTGCCGGTTGATCCGGAACCAGCGGTTCCACGGGATTCTCCATCTCCGGCAATACTCCAAAAATCGCGAGGCTGCTTGCTTCGCGCAATACGAATTCCCTGGTATTCATGCAGAGCGAAGGGCGAATCAGACCGGGCCTGCTCGCCTTCCGCGCTGCGCAGAGGCGCGGAGATCCTTCAATGGTGCAACAGGGTCAAGGCTAACAGATTCACTCGGAACCTGAGAGGCGGTCAGGAGGATACGGCGATGAAACCGGCCAAGGCGCTGTGTGCAGTTCACCCAGGATCTGAAGAGTGGAGCGTCTTCTGGTCTGCTCTCGCAGAACCTGAAGAATCGCCGCAATCGGATCGGCGTCAGAAGAGCTGGAGGCACCGGCTCCGATACCCATCGGCGCATTCGTTGCTGCATCAGCACAGGACATTCGGGAATTCCGATTCATGGTTTCAGCGAAGCGGTGCTTCCTTCTCCGGCGATGGATTTGCATCTGCGGGACCCGCTTTCGGTGAGCTGCGGTCTGACCCAGCTGACTTGCCCGATCCGCTGGATTTGCGCCCCCGGCTCATCAATTCCTCAATGCGCGCCTGGAAGCGGCCCGACCTGTCGGCGAGGAAACTCAGTTCGGGCACATGCCGAACTCCCATCCGCTCCTTCAACTCGCGTCGAATATAACCCTTTGCCGCCTCAAGACCGGCGATGGTTTCCGCTTCGGACGTGGCGATATCCTTCGCCGTGCTGTCTACGGCCACGTAAACGCGCGCCGATTTTCCGCCTGGATTCAGCGCTACTTCGCTCACGTGGCAGAAATCGATACGCGGATCGGAAAGCTCGCCTTCAATCA
>CAZANC010000070.1:0-13855 GCA_964486495.1 uncultured Occallatibacter sp. | reverse complement strand
CGATCTCGCTAATCATCGGGTTTCCAGCCTTTGTCTCCGCTCAAGCGCAGTCGAAGCCGTCTACGGCCCCAGCCGCGCCCCCAGCCGCACCCCCGGTCCAGTTGCAGCCCTACACTGCGTCGGACCAAAGCGCCTCTGCCGGCGTGCCTGCCGGATGGAAAGTCGCAGGAGCCGCGCAAACAAATATCGAATTGTCAGGGCCACAAGGCGAGGTCATCAACCTTGGACAAGGGCTTATCGCGCACGACGGTGCTTTTCAGCTCGGGCAAAGGGGACCAGACGGCTCGGATATGTCGATGCCGTACTCGGCAAAGCTTACTGACAAGCTCACCATGGTTCTTGAGCAGCGTGCCAAGCTCAACGGAAACCCGGTTCCTCAGATCAAGTTCATTTACGCGGCGCCTCTTCAATCGCTACCGGCTGGGTTCCAATGCGGCTTGTTTGTGATCGCCGTCTCCGGGACCGCCACGCCGGGCGATGCCATGGGCATATTCTGCTCGCTCCCCGAAGACCGTCTCCAGTTTTATAAGAACTTTTTGTCGTTTGGATCGGCCCCCACCGCCGTAGCAGCCAAGGATGTGCCCACCGTCGCGGCCATCCTTAAGAGCTACCAGGTACCTTCCGCCTGGCTGCAGAAAAAGTTTGCTCCCTTCACAGCCCCCGCCTCGGCATCAGCTGGTCAGGGGCCCGGCAGTCCGGCTGAGGTCCAAATGTACCTGCAGGCGATGCAGGAACAACAGAATGTCATCGATCGCGGCGCCACTTGCGCAGACGCAGGCATCATCGGCACTCCGAACATTCAGGTTGCCAGAGAGTGCGGCGGATGGGAGTCGAGCTACTAGAGCCGATTCCGGTCTTCCCAATGCGGCCGCAAGCATATGTTTTCAATGCGTCCAATTGTGGGTGGGACTGCTCGCATTCTCGCTCGACAAATAGTAACGCACAGGTTACTATTAAACCATGATTGAAATCCGCGAGTACGTCGACGCGCGGGGCCGAAACCACTATCGCCAGTGGACATCAAAGCTGGACCCGGGTGTCCCGGCGAGGGTCGACAAGGCGGTTTTTCGATTAGGAGACGGGAACCTCTCCGCGGTAAAGCCGGAAGGCGAGGGAGTATCGGCGCTACGGCTTGATTTTCGCCCCGGATACCGGATCTACTTCGCGAACGATGGCCAGCAGCTTGTGATTTTGCTCGCGGGCGGAAGCAAAAGGCGGCAACAGGAAGATATTCAACTCGCGCGAAGCCTCTGGACTGAACACAAGAGGCGAAAGAAGCAGGAGGGATGATGGCGCTGACACGAAGCTTTCGAGAATCGGTTATGGAAGAATTGCGCGAGAAGGACTATCGCCGCGCGTTCCTTGGCGAGGCCATCAGCGATATGCTCGCCGGAGATCTCGAATCGGCAAAGACTGTTCTTCGTGAATACATCAATGGGACGGTCGGGTTCATCAAAGCGGGAAAGGCGCTTCGCCGTTCTCCGAAGAGCCTCATGCGCATGTTAAGCGCCAACGGCAACCCGCAGGCGCGAAATCTTCTGGAACTGGTTGCCTATCTTCAAAAAGTAGAGGGAACCACTGCCGAAGTCCATCTGGCCGAGAGAGCAGCGTAGACAAATTCCCCGGAGTCCTGCGGGAACAGCCCACAAAAAACACTCCGGGCCCTTCGGCCCGGAATCTACCCACTACCCACTACCCACTAATCACTGTCTCTGCTGTTTCCCCAACGACAGAACCTGCAAATCCACCTTCGCCAGGCCGGACTCGGTCATCCCTAGCTTCCGCGCAGCGCCATAGGAGAGGTCGATAATCCGCCCTTCCTCGACAAGATCGCCGCGGTCCGTGATCCGCACCACAACCGACCGGTGGTTGTGCACGTTCACCACCCGCACAATCGACCCGAAAGGAAGCGATGGGTGGCAGGCCGTCATGGCGTACATATCGTAGACTTCGCCACTTGCTGTCTTGCGTCCATTAAAAACACCGCCATACCAGGAGGCGACTCCACGAATCCTGTCTTTCCAGTTCTGGGCGGCGGCGGTTGGGGCGTTCTGCGGTATCCGGGGTTCCTGGTCAGCGAGCGATGGCGGCGTCGCAATCGCTCGAGCGGAAACCGCAGGCGCGGGGAGGGCTGGTCTGGGAAGACCCGCATCCGCTTGCACGGTGCGCGCCGAGAACAATACCACCAGCGCCACCATTGCAACGGCGGAGACACCAGCTACGAGGCAAATCCATAGCGGTGCCTTTCGTCTTAAGTTGCGTGTTTTCCTTTTTATAACCATCCAACAATTTTACTAGATCGCCACTGGCTACCGTCAAATGTTGTCAAGATCGATAATGGGATTTCTGTTGAAAAAGCCGGTGTTGACCCCTCTGCTGCAGGTAACGCATTCTGTCCGAATAAGTTACAAATTGCACCAAAATCAGCGCACGTTTTCCTATTTTGGGCGCAGATTTCGGTGCAAAACCGGGCACAAATAGGCAACTTGGCATCATAAATGCGCATCGAGAGTCTATATAACAGCAATAAAAGGAGTTATCAATGAGATCGACCTGCGCCTATCTTCGTCTTGCCGTCCTCGTCCTATGCGCCGCTTCGACGGGCGCTTTCGCTCAAACATCCACTCCCGCTCCGGCTGGCCCAGTGCCGCCGGCAATCATCCACGCCAAATCCATCTTCGTTTCAAACGCCGGTGCCAATTGCGATCTCTTTCCGGGTGTCTTCATTGAAGGCTCGGAGCTTCCCCATCTCTTCACTGGAGATCAGGACCGCCCCTACACGGAGTTCTATGCGGCGCTCAAGGCCAACGGTGACTATACATTGGCGACCGACCCCTCCCAGGCCGACTTGGTCTTGGAACTTCGTTTGTGGTCTCAACAAGTCCCCCTCAACAATGGCCCTCTAAACACCCTGCCGATGTTCCGGCTGGTGATCTACGACAGCAAAAGCCACTACGCCCTGTGGACGATCACACAGTCCATCGAGCCCGCAGTATTGCAGAAGAACCAGGACAGAAACCTCGACCAGGCTCTCAGCGGCGTTCTCAGCAAGTTCCTGTACATCGCAGGCAAAACCACCGCGCCTGCGCACTAAAAATATTTTTTCGAAGTTTGCCGATTAATTCGCGGATGTTGCTACCGTGGTCTTAGGGTCTGCATTGAACCTTCCGTTTCGTCGGGGGTTCAAGCAGGCCCTTTGCCATTTCTGTAGAGATTACAAATCTTCGCTGGGAGGCGCGAAAGTAGCGCCGGTCTCCAGACCGGGGTCCCCAACGACAGGTCTTCGTCGTTGGGGTGGGAGACCGGCTGTACTGGCGGCGTCCTCGCCGCCAGCAAACAGTAGGCCCGGAAAATGAACTCCCGGGTCGACCGCCACAATAAACCGGCCGCATCACCCGCGCCGTAGGCACAGCGTTCGTTAGCCCCGCCCTTCAGGGTGGGTAACAGGGACCAATACGGATAGCGGAGTCCCGTAGGGACGACGCAACCAAGCCAGCTTTAGCGGGCAAAAGACGCTAGCCCCAGGCGTAAGCCCGGGGTAAGAAAACAAATCATGAACCACAAAGCCCGCTTCATTGGGCGAAAGAACAAGAACTGAAGGAGCTTTCCATGCAATTAAGCACAGAAGGTTTGGATCTGATCAAGAAGTCCGAGGGCTTTCGCGGCCGCATCTATCGCGATGTGGCGGGCTTTCCCACCATCGGCTACGGGCACCTGATCAAGCCCGGCGAGTCCTTTCCGGACGGCATTACCGGGCTGCAGGCTGTCGCAATCCTCGCGGCCGACGTTCAGGCCGCCGAACAGGCGGTCGCCCGGCTCGTCAAGGTCGCGCTGACCCAGGGCCAGTTCGACGCGCTGGTCGACTTTTGCTTCAATCTCGGTGCAGGCCGCCTGGCAGTTTCAACCCTGCTCCGCGAACTGAATGCCGGCCACCACGACGCTGCCGCCCAGCAGTTGCTCGCATGGGACCACGCCGGAGGCGCGGTGAATGCGGGGCTCAAAGCCCGCCGCCAGGCCGAATTCGACCTTTGGACCAGAACCGCTGAATCGAATCTCGCAAACGCAAAGCCGCCGGCGGAAATCGCAACAGGCCACCAAAAGACCAGCGCCGCCTGGTGAAACAATTTCGAATGCACCATCAACCGGAGGGGAACGAACATGAACATCACCGAGACCGTCTCATCCACAAAGGCTCCTGTTTTTCTACTCCCTACTCCCTATTGGCTATTCCCTGTCTCTCCGCTCCCTCGGCCCCGTCTTTCTAACCACCGGCCACTGCTCACTGACCACTGTTTTTACCCCACCCCCCATACCCAAAGACCCCACCCCCCCATCAATTCAGACCCCACCCCCCATCAATTCAGACCCCACCCCCCCATGCCGTTTTGTGAAACTGTGAAACTGTGAAACTGTGGAGCCTTCCGAATCAATCACTTGCGGCCACAGTTTCACAGTTTCACAGTCTCACAGTTCCGCTCTTGATGGTTTGTTGATTTTGAGCTCTCGCGATGGCCCGCTTTTTTGCCGATTGTGCAAGCTATGCAAACATCGCTGTTTCGCTGCTCGGATCACTAACCACTAACCACTAACCACTAACCACTAATCACTAACCACTGTCTTTACGCTCCTCCATCACCTCGAGCCGTTCCTCGGCCTTCAGATAGCCCTTGCGCCGAAACCAATCTTCCATCGCATCTCGCAGCCGATCGAGCGGAACCCGGTTTCCCGCTTCCAGAACTCCATCGCCAGCGGGAAACGTATCGTCAAAAACCGCATCGTTGGTGAAATTCCGCATGGCGAAGTTGTCGATCTGCCGGATCGGGCAGGCATGGCGCGCGCCTGCGGCGTCGATTCGATTCACACTCAGTCGCCGCGCAAACATGGCTCTACTCTAAAACGTCGAACCAGAACTTCGGAAGACCGAGTCTTCCGCAAGAAAGCAGTGCAAGCAACTTGCAGGCTGGCGGGCGGCATCGATAGGGTGAATGCTTCAAAATAAAGGTGAAGCTTTAGGCTCCTAAGACTCCGCCGGAGGAAGACCGAATGAGGCTCCTTTTACAGTGGCTGCTCAGCGCCATCGCGCTACTTGTTGTTTCTCATCTTGTGTCCGGATTTCAAGTCAATGGCTTGCTTCCGGCGCTGATCGCCGCAGTGGTCATCGGGCTGTTGAACGCAACAATCGGGCTGTTCTTGAAGATCATTACCATTCCCTTCAGTATTGTCACGCTGGGAATCTTTCTGCTCGTCATCAACGGCATCATGATTCTTTTGGCCTCGGCCGTTGTCCCGGGCTTCCACGTCAACGGCTTCGGCCCAGCCTTCTGGGGCGCGGTCGTGCTGGCGCTGCTCGGCATGCTCATCCGCGCGATCGTAAAGGACGCTTAGGGCAGGGAGCGAGGAGACTACTTCGACGCGTCAGGCCGGGTCGAGCCCTCGCCCGTTCCAGAGGTCGAAGTGGCCTTCGCACGGTTCAAGAGCTTCTTCACTGCTTTGGGCCGCGCCAGATTTGCCTTTGGAGATTCGTCAGCCTTTGCAGGTTCGCTCGCCTTGGCCGGCTGTGGCGCGGCAGGTCCGGGCAGCGTCAGCGGAGTGCGCATGGCGCCTGCCCCCGAGAACCCTCCTGGCGCCGGCATTCGCGCCGGCATCACGATCACTTTTGCCGGCTGGTTCTGCTCCACGCGCGTGTAAACGCCCCAGCCTCCGCCGGCCACCACAAAAACAATTGCCGCCGCTGCCGCGGAGCGCATCCAGCTACTCTCTGGACGAATGGCTCTCGGCCAGGCCAGAACACGCCCGCGGCCCATAACACGTTCGCGGCGCGGCGCAGCGCGGAGTGCCGCATGCACATGATCTTCAAGACCCTCGGGCGCGGGCAAGCTCGCGATCAGCCGCAGAGTCTCTTCCGCCGGACCAAATACGGAAGCAGACGCAGATTCAGAAGTCGTCGGATTGTGAGGGTTCGAATTCATCGCAAACTCCTCTGGTGTTCGAGCAGGCCGGCCATCAGGTTCCGTGCCCGGAACAGCCTTGAGCGAACACTGGACTCGCTAATCCCCAGCACGGAAGCGATCTCCACGCTGGTGAGCTCTTCAAAGGCAGAAAGCATCAGCACCTGCCGTTCCTTGGCGGGCAGTTGGTCAACGCAGGCCAGCACATGAGCGTGATGCTGCGCCGCCGCTGCGATCTCCTCTGCGGAAAGGCCAGTCGACGGCAGCACCCGCGCCAGCTCGGCCACATCGTCCGTTTCAGGCCGCGTCTTGGCCCGCCGCTTGCGGTCGAGCACAATGTTCCAAACAATGCGAATCAGCCAGACACGATGATCCCTCACTTCGCCCAGGGAATCGCGATGGCGCAGGACCCGCACAAACGTCTCCTGCACGGCATCTTCGGCATCGGCTTGATTGCGGAGAACGGAAAAGGCTACGCGGTACAGGGCCCCGGCATACTGGTCGACCAGCGCGGCAAGCGCTTCATCTTCCGCGCGCTGGCGGGCTTCGTCATTCACCGCGCTCGTGGGACTCTCCATCCACCCTGCGACAATGGCCTGGCTGGTGCTCATCAACCACCAGACGCAGCCAGAGAAGAAAATGCTCAGATACGCGAAGCCGACCATTACTGTGCCGGAAAAAGGCTCAAAGGGCAGCGCTTCCCTGTACCGCCTGCGCAGTCCTACTTGGCGGCGAGCTTCTGGGTTGCGATCTGACCCGCCGCGCCATCCTTGTCCGCGTCCTTCACCTTGGCCCACAACGCGCGGGCCATGTCCTGCTTGCCCTCAGAGACGTACAGGTCGGCCAGGTCGAGCTGGGCAACGCTGGTTGACACCGTAGCGGAAGGCTTGGCAGCGATCTCGTTATAGAGCGCGATCGCATCGTTGTCGCGTGACGTCTGCCGGTATAGTCCCGCCAGTGCCAGCTTTGCCAGGTTGGCCACATTGCGATCCCTCGAGCCACCCGCCGTTTTCAACTCGGTCTCGGCCTTGCCGTTCTGGCCCAGCTCCTCGTAGGTAACGCCCGCAAAATAGTGGGCTTTGGTCCCTTCGGGCAGCCAGCCGTAATCGTGAGCGATCGCCACAAACTCGCGATTGGCTTCCGTAGCACGCGCGGAAGCTGTGGAATACGAGCCGCTTTCAGGTGGAGCGCCGGGCGTGGCGAGCGGTGTTATGTACACATCCAATGCTGCGCCCAGCGCTGCGTTTGCCGCCGACGAGCGAATGTTCCAGAAAATCAGTCCGCCGATGGCCAGAATCACAACGATTCCAATGCCGATGCCCCAGCGCACAGCGGCGGCCTGGTGCTCGCCGATCCAACTGGCGCTGCTTGCGGCAGCTTGTGCAAATTTGTCCTTTTTCAGGGCGTGACGGGTTCGAGTATCCACGGAGTCTTTCTTGTCCTTTGCCGGTATCAGTGCAGGCGGGTCCGAACAGAAGAAAATGGTGCCACTGCAACCCAACTAGTGTATCAGCGCGGTTGAAGCACAGTCCACCGAGGCACGGATGCCGCGGGGCCGTACTCTTTTGCAAAAGGCGCTGCGCGCTTGCCGCTGCACCGCCGGAGCGGTACGCTTAAACCATGTACGAGGAATTTCACGTCAGCGACCGATGGAGCGGCGAAGATCTCCACTGCCGCTGGAAGGGAACGATTGTCGCCATCGCCACGCGCCACGCCGACGCCGTGGACATACGTTTCGACGTGAACGGCCGCCCCATGTGGATCGCGTTGCCGTCGACCGCCTGGGTGGAGCAGAAGAAGCGCTCAGGCAAGGTGATCACCGACCAACTGGCGGCGCAAATAGCCGGGCGATATTTGAAGCAACTGGTCGAGGAAGGCTACGACTCACGGCGCGAGATCTACACCATGACCGTCGCCGAAGTGCTCGATCACCTGGATGCGGTGGTGGCTGAAGCAAAGACGCAAGGCGCAATGCCTGCGTTGCCAGTGGGACCATAGAAAATTTCCGCCGAAACAGCGCGCCAGCACGTCCAACATAAGCAAGCCGTTCGATTACCCTCCCATGAGTCGTAGCGCCGCCATTCTTCTATTCGCCGCCGCCGCCGTTCTCTTCATCGGAAGGTGTGCCAGCGCCGCGCAAACCCCCAAACCCGCTCCCAATGCGCCGTTGCCCAATGCCAACGAGCTTTTGCAGCGGGCGCTTGCCAACGAGCGCAAACTGGCCGCCGAGCGGGAAAAATACGATTGCCGCATTAACGACCGGACCATTGAGACCGACGGCAAAGGCAACACCAAAAAAGACACTTCGGTTGTGTCGGATCTGTTCTATGTCAACGGCGTTCCCATCGAGCGCACCCTCCAGAAGGACGGCAAGGATCTATCCGCCGACGACCAGCATAAGCAGGACGACCATGTGATGAAGGAGACGCTGAAATACAGCGACCAGGCCAACGCTCAGAAGGAAGAAGACAAGAACAACCAGGAGCTCGAAGATTTTATGGAAGCCATGATGCTGGCCAACGGGCGCCGCGAAAGTGTGGACGGCCATAGCGTGCTTTCTTACGACATCGTGCCCAATCCGAAATTCGATGCGAAAAACCTGAACCAGCATCTGGCCCAGGTGATGCAGGGCAAGGTTTCCATCGACGAGCAGACAGGCGAACTCATCGATATCAATGTGACTTCAGTTGCTGATTTGAAGATTGGCGGCGGACTGGTGGCCAATGTGCACAAGGGCCTGTGGCTGCACATCCATAATCAGCCGCGTCCCGATGGCGTTTGGCTCACCGATTTGGCCGAAGGCTCGGGCGATGCACGGGCCGCGCTCTTCCTTCACCCGTATTTCCGTTTCAAGGAAACCGCGGACAGCTGCCATCTCTACACGGCCACGGCCACGCAGGTGGGACCGGTGCAAGTGATCAAGCAGCCGTAAACCGGCGCGCTATCCTTCCGTCTGCGCCTGCTCCACATCGCCGCGCCTGAGCAAGCGGCTCAGGATCACATAGAGGACAGGGATAAATACGAGATTAAGCACGGTGGAGAGCAACATTCCGCCGACGATTGTTGTTCCCACTGACCGGCGGCCGAGCGCGCCCGCTCCAGTGGCGAACACCAGCGGCAGAACGCCCATGATGAATGCGAACGAGGTCATCAGAATCGGCCGCAGGCGCAACTCGGCGGCTTCGATTGCTGCTTCAGCGATGGTTCGGCCCTTGCGCCGCAACTGTTCGGCAAACTCGACGATTAGAATCGAGTTCTTCGCCGAAAGTCCGATCAGCATCACCAGGCCGATCTGGCAATAGACGTCGTTGGCCAGCCCTCGCAGCGAAATCAGCCCCAGCGCGCCCAGCACCGCCATCGGAACGGCCAGCAGAATAATGAACGGCAACGCGAAGCTTTCGTATTGCGCTGAAAGCGTCAGGTAGACAACCAGAATGCCCAGCCCGAAAATGACGAGAGCCTTGCCGCTGGATTCGAGTTCGTCGAGTGTGAGGCCCGTCCACTCGTAGCTCATGCCGTGCATCATGTTGTCTGTGGCCAGCTTCTCCATGCTTTGGAGTGCCTGCCCGGAGCTGATGCCGGGTGCGGCCGACCCGTCGATCTCCACTGCGCGAAACAGATTGTAGTGCGTAATCACCGGCGGTCCCGCGCTATCGGCGACCGTAACCAGGTTGTCCAGCGGAACCATCTGGCCGGAATCGGAACGCACGTAATAGCTGTGCAGGTCGCTGGCCTTCATGCGAAAAGGCTGGTCGGCTTCCACATAAACGCGATAGGTGCGGCTGTTGTAGTCGAAGTCGTTGACGTACTCCGAGCCCATGAAGACGTTCAGCGTGGTTGCGATCTGCGTGATGGAGACTCCCATCGCTTTCGCCTTCTCGCGGTCGATCGTCACCAATTCCTGCGGATCGTTGGCAGAGAAAGTGGTGAACAAATCAGTCAGGTCCTTGTGCGTGGCGCCTGCATCCACAACCTGATGTGCCACGCGATCCAGATCGCTGAGCGTATTGCCGCCCTGATCCTGCAGCATGAACTGGAACCCGCCGAAGCTGCCCACACCCTCCACCGCCGGCGGCTGGATTGCGGCCACAAGGCCGCCATTGGGGGCAAACATGAGCATTTGTAATTTGGGCGCAATATCTTTAATGATGTCAGCCGTCGAGTACGCTTTTTCGCCGTGCTCGTTTGTTGTGTCGGTGTTCACAAACATCATGCCCGCGTTGGACGCGCTCCCGGCAAAGCTGAAGCCCAAAATGGAGAATAATCCGCCGACGTGGGGATTCTGCGCAATGATAGCGGCTCCTTCGTCGGCCAGCGCCGTGGTGTAGGCCAGCGAGGAGCCCGGTGGTGCCTGCACAATCACCATGAAGTAGCCTTGGTCTTCTTGCGGAATGAAGCCCGTCGGAACCACGCGGTAGATCCACACCGTTGCGGCCAGCCCGGCGAAGAAAACCAGCAGGAGAATATAGCGCAGTTGCAGCGCGACATGAATGATGCGCGCGTAGGCGCTGGCCAGCCAACTGATGAAAGCGTCGGTGCCGTGAATGAATGCAGCGAAGGCACGGGAGACCAGCCGAATATGAAGAAAATCCAGCTGGCGGGGACGAGCCTCTTCCCCCCTCAGGAAAAGCGCCGACAACGCTGGCGAAAGCGTAAGCGCGTTGAACGCCGAGATGGCGATGGAAAACGCAATCGTGAGCGAGAACTGGCGATAGAGAATGCCGGTGGTGCCGGGAAAGAACGAAACCGGCACGAACACGGCGATCAGCACCAGCGAAGTGGCGATCACCGCGCTCGTCACCTCTTTCATGGCGTGCGAAGTGGCCTCACGCGCTTTGGAATGTTCCATGTGAATGTGGCGTTGCACATTCTCAATGACCACAATCGCGTCGTCGACAACCAGGCCCGTCGCCAGCGTGATGCCGAACAGCGTGAGCGAATTGATGGAGAAATTGAAGACCCGGATAAACGCAAAGGTCCCGATCAGCGAAACAGGAATGGTGACGGCAGGAATGATGGTGGCGCGCCAATCGAGCAGAAACAGAAAAATGACCGTGATGACGATAACGACGGCTATGGCCAGCGTGATAAGCACTTCGCGAATCGATTTGCCCACCGCCGTGGTGGAGTCGAAAGCAATTGCGTAGTGGAGTCCGGGCGGGAAGCTCTTTGAGAGCTGTTCCAGGGCGGCCTTCGCGTTGCGGTCAACTTCGAGGGAGTTCGCGTTCGACAGTTGCTCCACTCCCAGGCCCATCGCGCTATGGCCTTGGTACTTAAGCCCGGTGCCATAACTTTCGGCGCCCACCTCCGCATGCCCCACGTCCTTCAGCAGCACCAGGCCGTTGGGCGAATTCTTGACAATAATGTTGTCGAACTCTTCCGGACTGGTAAGCCGCCCCACGACGCGCACCGGAATCTGGTAAGCCTGCTTCGAGTCAGCGGGCGGCTGCCCGAGCTGTCCCGCCGGAACCTCCACGTTCTGCTCTTGGAGCGCGTTCACCACGTCGGTTGCAGTCAGTCCGCGAGCCGCCAGGCGTACCGGATCGAGCCACACGCGCATGGCGTACTTGCGTGGGCTAAAGGCGACCACATCGCCCACGCCCGGCACTCGTTTGAGCGCGTCGACGACGTAGATGTCCAGATAGTTGGAGATGTATTCGTCTGAGTAGCGGCCGTCGAGCGTATAGAATCCCGCGCCGAAGACAAAGTTGAAGTTCGATTTCAGAACGTCGATGCCCGTCGAAACCACCTCGCCCGGCAGGCGGCCCTCCACGCTGGCCACGCGGTTCTGCACGTCCACTGCTGCGATGTCCAGGTTGTATCCAGTCTGGAAGGTGATGTCGATCTCGCAACTGCCGCTGTTCGTACTCGTCGAGCTGATGTAGCGCATTCCCTCCACGCCATTGATCGCTTCTTCCAGGGGAATCGTGACGGCCTTCTCGACCGTCTCCGCGTCGGCGCCCACGTAATCCGCGGTTACCGACACCACTGGCGGCGCCAGCGAGGGATACATGGCCACCGGAAGATTGGGTATGCAGATGACTCCCGCAAGAATAATGAGCAGGGCGCAAACCGTAGCGAAGACCGGGCGATGAATGAAGAAGTCGACAAACACTTATGAGCCCTCTTTCCTACGAAACCGTCGCGGGCTGCGTGTGTTTGCTCTTCCTTGCCCGAGCCCTATGATGCCTTTTGTGATGAGCACGGTAAGCCGCCTTGCGCGGCGCTCCGCCGCTCTCCGCTTTCGCTCCCCCCGCTTTCGCGTGAGGTCCGCTCGGTTGGCCTTGCGACGGCGGCGCTGGCGGCGGCCCGCCCATCGGCATCACGGGCATGCCATCCACCAGAAACTGTGTTGCGGAAACAATCACACTGTCGCCCGCATTCAGCCCTGACGCAATGGAGTAGTTGTTCCCCACAGTGTCGCCCAGCACAACCGAAGTGCGGTGCGCCACAGCCATTCCATTTTGTTTCAGCACCACGAACACGAAACTCTCTTCACCCTGCCGCGTCACCGCCAGCACTGGAACTACCGCCATCGGTTTTGTGCTCCAGATAACGTCGGCCTTAACGATCTGCGCATTGCGCAGCCCTTCCGGCCCCGCCTGCACTGGAGCCTTCACCAGAATTCCTTGCAGCGTGCTGTCCACCTCCGAAGAAACGAAATCGATCCGCGTCTTCTCCAGCACTTTGCCGCTGTTGTCCGTCAGGTTCACTGCCAGCCCCTGGTGCACCTCGCCTGCACGCTCGGTGGGAATGTAGATATATGCCTCGAGATGGCTGTTGTCGTCGATGGTCGTCAGAATCGTCGCCGGCGACTGATTCTGAGAGACGTAGTCACCAACGTGGACCGGAATGTCACCCACTACGCCATCGAAGGGCGCGCGGATGGCGTAGTAGCCCAGCAGTTGTTCCCCCGCCTTGCGCGCTTCCACTGCCGATTGATAGTCGGCCTTCGCGTTTTGAAAAGCCTGTTGCGCCTGCTCGTACGCGTCGCGGCTGGTCACGCCCGCATCAAACAGCTTCCGTTGCCGGTCCACCTCGACGGTGTCGTAGTCGTCCAGCGCTTTCTTCTGCTGTTCGGTTGCGCGGAGCGAGTCAACCGTAGCCCGTTGTTGGCGTGCATCGATCTCCATCAGCAGCTGACCGGCCTTCACCGGGTCACCGGAGTGGACTCGAATATCCGTCAGCTGTCCGCTCACCTGCGGCAGCAGCGCGGTCGACCTGCGCGACTTGATGGTGGCAACATATTCGCTGCTTTGCGCCACCGGCGCCATCGTCACCGTAACCGTCTGCACCGGCAACGCCTGATTCCCGGCTCCGTCGGCCGCTGCCGCCGGCTTTTTCTGGCAGCCAGTAGCCGCCAATCCCGCCAGGATCACGCAACTTATCGTATAAATGCGTCGGAATCTGATCTGGGTCACTCGATTCTTCCTCTGGCTACCGTGACCGCCGCGTGGCTACCATGACTGCCCCGCTCTGCGATGGACTAGTCGGGCGGGCAGGCACTGGAGCGTCTCCGCCATAATCGTTTCCGGTTTCGCATCGTTGCGGCTCTCGCCTGGAAAATGCGTTACGCTTATCTGGGTAAGTGACACAAAAAGCAGCGCGGCGCCGTCCGTTCGAGCGTCCGCTTCGATGAGAATCTTCATCGAGGATAGCGCACAACTTCGCTACGCGATGGTGACGGTTGTGGTTCCGGCTTGCGCCGCGCTTAACGGTCTCGGAATTGGCGCTTGCGGCAACACGTTCGTACAGTCCCGCTATTGGGCTTGCGGCAACACGGCCTTTTAGATGCTTGAGAGCGCAGCTCGGCTCCAGCCGTTCTCTTTTGACGCGCCTTTGCCGATCCAGCCGTGCCATCTTTGACACGCTTTTGCTGAGTTGATAGCCTCGTTGATAAGGGCACC